>NZ_JBIBXG010000008.1:0-439192 GCF_043082085.1 Streptomyces sp. NPDC014801
GAGACCACCGCCAGCGCGCCGAACACATGGGCGTCCGGGCCCAGGGCCCGCACCATCGCGGTGGCGAGCGCGACCCCCGCCAGGGTCCCGGCGAGACGGGCCACCGCACGCGCGTACGTCCGGTGGAAGTCCGGCCGCATCACCATCACCGAGGCGATGGGCACCCAGTAGCCGTGGCCCAGGGGCAGCCGGGCGGCGATCAGATAGCCGAGCGTGGCCACCGCCGCCAAGCGAACGGCGTGCCGGAACACGGGCGAGTCCCGGCGGAGCTCACGGCGGACCGCCCGGACGACGACCGGGACCAGCCGGAACATTGTCGGGCGCACCAGGAACTGGGCGCCGGCGAGGCCGGGTGGCGTGGGTGTCTTCCCGCGGGCGCAGCCGCTCTGGGCGATCTCCAACGCCTCGCCGAGCAGTTCCACGAGCCGCTCGGCGGCTTGCCGCGCGGGGCCCTCCAGCACCTCGTGCTCCTCGTCGACGCGCAGGACGTCCGTGCTCTCGGGCCGCACCTCGGCGGGAGTGCCGCGGCGGATCGAACGGGCGGCCGCGTCCAGGACGACGGCGGCGGCGTCGAGCAACTCCCGCGCGCGGTCCCGCCCGGGTCCCTCCGCCGGGGCGCCCACGTCCGGGTCGGCGAGCGCCGCGACCACCGGCCGAATGCGCTCGGCGAGGCCCCGGGGGCCGTGCAGGACGGGGGGACGGGTGCGGGCCTGCGACGGCGTCACGGCCGCCGCGTCCCGGGCCGTCATCAACGGCTCCGGGTCGAACGGGGCGGTCGGGTCGTGCCGCAACCGGCGGGCGTAGTCCGCCACGGCGGCCAGGGCGTCGGCGAGCGCGTCACGGTGCGCCCCCCAACGCCGGATCGGAAACAGCAGGATCAGCACGGCCTGCGTCAGGCCCCCGAGCGCGATGACCCCGGAGTGCTCCAGGGCGCGCCCGAGGCTCGTGGGCAAGGTGATGGTCACCAGCATGCTGCCCACGGTCGTCGCTGCCACGATCCCAGCGGTCGATCCGACAGCCCACGCCATCCCCGCGGCAAAGGCCCAAACGGCAAGCAGCGGCAGGAACGTCACGAGTCGCCCCGCCGCCAGGTAGCCCACGAAGGTGCTGAGCGCCAGGCCCGCGCCCGCGCCGAGCGCGACCACCTTGCGTGGACGCCAGCTGCGCTGGAAGGTGGCCCCACCCGCCGAGTAGGCGCCGAGGGCGGCGGACGCCGCATACGCGGGGGAGACCAGCCACAGCGTCGGCCCGATGACGATCGCCACCCCAGCGGCCGTGCGCAGCGCGAGCAGGGGCTCCAGCCGCGTCTCCTCGATTTTGAGCCCGGATCGCACGACCTCCCCGAAGGCCCGCAGCCACGTCAAGGATGGCCGCGTGGCCGGGATGCCCTGCCGGTTCGCGTCGGCCTGGTTGAGGGTGCGGCAGCCGTCGGGCAAGGAAGCCTCCCACACGGCCCGCTGACTGGCCGACGGCCGCAGCCGCTGGACGGGGCGCTGCCACTGCGGACACTGCTGAGCGTCCGCCAGTGCGTCCTCCGGGCCGGAGCGCGGGCAATCGCTGTTGGTTCAGGCCGGCCGGAGCGCGGCGATGGGCCCCAGCCCCGGCCGGAGGGCCGGCAGCGCCACCCGTCCCCCGGACCGGTCCGGGGGACGGGTGGCACGGCGACCAGAGTCTCTTACCCCTTGTGGCCGTTGCCGTGGCCGTCGGGGTGCAGGACGACCTTGGTCCAGCCCTCGTCACGGGCGTCGAAGTGCTCGTAGGCGGTGGGGGCCTCGTCGAGGCCGAGTTCGTGGGAGACGACGAAGCTCGGCTTCGCTTTCCCGCCGGCGATCAGGTCCCGCAGCGCCCGGTTGTACTTCTTCACCGGAGCCTGCCCGGTCCCCATCTGCTGGCCCTTGAACCACATCATCCCGAAGTCGATCGGAACCTTGCCCTGGGCCTCCAGCTCCCCCTGGGCGTCCGCGCCGCCGGGGTCCTGGGGCATGAAAACGCCCACCACGCCGATGTGGCCCGTGAACCTGACCGAGTCGATCAGTCCGTTGAGCGTGAGGCTGGCGTCCTCGTGTCCCTGGGGGTCGTGCGCCTGGTAGCCGACGCACTCACAGCCGTTGTCGGCACCCAGACCAAGGGTGGCCTCCTTGACGACCTCCGCCGGGTTCTGCTCGGCGGTATTGATCGGGATGGCCCCGATCTCCTCCGCCTTGCGCAGCCGGTCCGGCTGGTGGTCGGCCACCCAGACGCGGCCGGCGCCCTTGAGGAGGGCGGAGTACGTCGCCATCAGCCCGACGGGACCGGCCCCGAAGACGATGGTCTGGTCGCCCGGTTTGACGTGGGCCATCTCGGTGGCGTGGTAGCCGGTGGGGAAGATGTCGGCGAGCATGACGTAGTCGGTCTGCCGCTCGGCGGCGTCCTCGCCCAGGCGCAGCGCGTTGAAGTCGCCGTAGGGCACGCGCAGCAGTTCGGCCTGTCCGCCCTGGTAGGGGCCCATCTCGGCGAATCCGTAGGCCGCTCCGGCGAGGGACGGCTCCGGCTGCATGGTCAGGCAGTAGTTGGTCAGGCCCTGCTCGCACTGCTTGCAGAAGCCGCAGGCGATGTTGAAGGGCAGGACCACGTACTCGCCGACCTGGACCTTGCGGACGGCCGAGCCGACCTCGACCACCTGGCCCATGTTCTCGTGTCCCAGGGTGCGGCCGGACTCGAAGGAGGTGCGGCCCTCGTACATGTGCAGGTCCGAACCACAGATGTTGGTGGAGGTGATCTTGACGATGATGTCGCAGGGATGCTCGATCTTCGCGTCCGGTACGTCCTTCACTGTGACCGTTCGCGGTCCTTCGTATACCGCTGCTTTCATGATGGCTTCCCTCGGTGTCACGGCATGACCGCGGCACAGCGATGATGAGACGGCGCAGAGAGCCTGACTTCCGAAAGTGCTGCGACGGAGTCCGTGGCTCCGGCAGGCCTCTGCGGGCCGTTCACCCGGATGAGGTGGAACGGTGGTTTGGGCCGTCGGCCCACCAGGCGGAGCTTCGGCGCTCCGGCGGCGTGCGGTGCGGGTCCCCGTCGGCCCCGACACGAAACAACCACGCACCGACCGATCAGGTGAATATGCGGACCCGGACCACCACCGAACCGACGGCACGTCTCCGACCGAGGTCACCCGCTAGTCACCGTGGACCTCCTGCAGCACGCTGCGACGCTCCTGTTCGCGCTTGGAGTAGGCGGCTGCCCGGATCGCCTCGTCGCTCTCCAGGCCCGATCCCAGCGCGCCACCCACCGTGGCGACCGAAGCGACGAACCAGGACAAGGTCCAGTACTCCGTGGCGTGCAGCGGGGTTCGTGTCGTGGAAGCGAACACCTGGTCGTTGAGGATGAACAGCGCCCACACCAGGTTGACGACCATCAAACCCGCGTAGCAGACGATCACCCCGATACCCACGGTCACCACCGTCGAGGCGTTGTAGAGAGCCGCCCTTTTCCTCGCCTCCGGTGAGACCTCATCCGTTCGATGCCACAGGTTCGCGTCCACGATCAGCCAGCCGACCATGAGCGCGACGGACCCGACCGTGGCGATCACCAGCCGTGGCGTGCTCAGGGAGGTCGCGAGGGTCCAGATGGTGGAGTTCACGGTGGCGACCGCTCCCGTGGCGAGTGCGGCCGCCAGGGCTTTCGACAAGCCCGGCACCAAGCGCCACGGCCGGTTGGCGCGGACCATACCTCCGAGCACCCTCAGATAACCGCGCGGCCCACTGACGACGTACCGCAGATCGGCGATCTCCTCCTCACCGACCTGGCCCGGATGGACGGGCGCGAGAAGACCGGTGAAGGGCCCCCGCAGCGGCCGGCTTCCCGGAGGCCCCTCAGGCCCAGTGGCCTGCGGGCCCGCCAGGCTGAGCACGGCTTCTTCCACGGCCTGCCGGGCCCTGGTCTGCAGCCGGAAGCCGCCCAGCGTGGGAAGAGACAGCAGCGCCAAGCCGTGTTCGTGACTCAGATCCACCATGAGCTTGCGCCCACGTGAGTGCAGCGGAAGGTCGGTGAGGGCCACGACGATGTCCCAGTTCCCCTCACTTCCGCGGTCCATGATCCGGCGCGTCAATGTGGGCAGGTCCTCGGTCCCCGCTGTGAAGGGCTCACTGACCACCTCGACGTCGAACCGTCGGTCCTCGCCCGACCTGTCGGCGAGCCGACCAGGAAGCACCCGGGCCATGCGCTGCGCGATGTCTGTCGGCGCATCCGGATCCGCCAGAAGAGCCACGACCGTGACGTCCTGCGACGACTCCCGCATGGCGGGCCCCTTCCAGTCGGCCTACCCGGCGCTCACCAGTGCCCAGGATGTCCCCGATCCAACGCCGACACGGCGTGACACGCTGGCCCTTGCGAACACCATCGGGCCTTACCCGGGAGCGGGGCCCGGTGACGGCGCCTGTCGCGCGGTTCGCGGCCCGATCAGGTAGTCAGGAACGGTGAACAAGGACGCGACCGACTCCTTCGTGCGTGTACGGGGCGCCGGTGAGAACAACCTGCGGAACATCGATGTCGACGTTCCGCGGGACGCGATGGTCGCCTTCACCGGCGTCTCCGGTTCGGGCAAGTCCTCGCTGGCGTTCGGCACGCTCTACGCGGAGGCCCAGCGGCGCTACTTCGAGTCCGTGGCACCGTACGCCCGACGGCTGTTGCAGCAGGTCGGCGCACCGCACGTCCAGGAGATCACCGGACTGCCACCGGCCGTGGCCCTGCAGCAGCGACGCGGGGCGCCCAGCTCGCGCTCGACGGTCGGCACCCTCACCACGCTGTCCAATCTGCTGCGCATGCTGTACTCCCGCGCCGGCACCTATCCGCCCGGGGCCGTACGGCTGGAAGCCGAGTCGTTCTCACCCAACACCGCGGCCGGCGCCTGCCCGGAGTGCCACGGACTGGGCGTCGTGCACGACATCGCCGAGGATCTGGTCGTCCCGGATCCCTCGCTGAGCATCCGCGAGGGGGCGATCGCCGCCTGGCCGGGCGCCTGGCAGGGCGCCAACCTGCGCAGTGTCGTGAGCGGCCTGGGGATCGACATCGACCGGCCGTGGCGCCGGCTCAGGAAGAAGGACCGGGACTGGCTGCTGTACACGGACGAACAGCCCTCCGTGTACATCGAGCCGGAGGAGGGCCGCGTCGACTACGGCTACCAGGGCAGGTTCTGGAGCGCCCGCAAGCACGTCATGCACGTCCTCGCCGACTCCAAGAGCGAGAAGATGCGCGAACGGGCGCTCCGGTTCGTCCGGAGTGTGCCCTGCCCCGCCTGTCACGGCAGCGGACTGAGGCCCGAGGCGCTCGCCGTTACCTTCGCCGGACGTTCCATCGCCGAGATCAACGCGATGCCGCTCACCGAGGTCGCGGCGCTGCTGCGGCCCGTAGCGGGGCGGTCCGAGGCCGAGGCCACCACGTCGACCGCCCGATCCGGGGAGACGACCGAGGTCGCGGTCCGGATCTGCGGCGATGTGGTCGCGCGGATCGACGTACTGCTCGACCTGGGCCTGGGATATCTCAGCCTCGGGCGCCGTTCGACGACCCTGTCGCCGGGCGAGGCGCAGCGCCTGCGGATCGCCACCCAGCTGCGCTCGGGGCTGTTCGGGGTCGTCTACGTCCTCGACGAACCCTCCGCGGGCCTGCACCCGGCTGACGCGGAACCGCTGCTGGACGTGCTGGACCGCCTCAAGGCGGCGGGCAACTCGCTGTTCGTCGTGGAGCACGACATGGACGTCGTACGGCGGGCGGACTGGGTGGTCGACATCGGCCCCGCTGCGGGCGAGGGCGGCGGACGCGTGCTGTACAGCGGCCCGGTCGACGGCCTCGAGCGGGTCGGTGAGTCGGCCACGAGCCAGTACCTGTTCGGGCGCGCCCGGCCGCTCGATCACCGCCCGCGCACCCCGCACGGGTGGCTGCACCTGCGCGGCGTCTCCCGCCACAATCTGCACGACGTGTCCGTCGACGTGCCGCTCTGCGTCCTGACGGCGGTGACGGGCGTGTCCGGTTCGGGGAAGTCCACGCTGGTGACGCAGGTGCTCGCCGAGGTCGTCCGCGGCCACCTCGGACTGGTGCCCGACGAGCCCGAGGAGGCGCGACTGGAGGTCGACGTCCAGGACGCGTCGGGGGTCGAGTCGTTCGACCGGCTGGTCCTGGTCGACCAACGGCCCATCGGCCGCACTCCCCGGTCCAACCTGGCCACGTACACTGGGATGTTCGACGCGGTGCGCAAGCTGTACGCGGCGACGGACGAAGCCACGGCGCGCGGCTACTCGGCCGGGCGGTTCTCCTTCAACGTGCCCGAAGGGCGGTGCGAGACCTGCCAGGGCGAAGGGTTCGTCGCGGTGGAACTGCTGTTCCTGCCCGGCACCTACGCGCCGTGCCCGACCTGCGGCGGCGCCCGGTACAATGCCGAAACGCTGGAAGTCACCTACCGAGGCAGGAACATCGCGGACGTACTGGCGCTGTCCGTCGACGCCGCCGCCGAGTTCCTGTCCGCCGTCCCGGCCGCCTCCCGCAGTCTGGAGACGTTGCGCGAGGTGGGACTGGGGTACCTGCGGCTGGGCCAGCCCGCGACGGAACTCAGCGGCGGTGAGGCCCAACGCATCAAACTGGCCACCGAACTGCAGCGAGCCCGCCGCGGGCACGCGCTCTACCTGCTCGACGAGCCGACGGCGGGGCTGCACCCCTCGGACATCGCGCTGCTGCTGCGACAGCTGCACCGGCTCGTCGACGCCGGCAACACGGTCGTTCTCGTCGAGCACGACCTGGACACGGTCGCCACCGCCGACTGGGTCATCGATCTCGGTCCGGGCGGCGGCGACGCGGGCGGGCGGGTCGTCGCGGCGGGCTCACCGGCCAAGGTGGCGAGGGCCCGCCGCAGCGCCACCGCGCCCTATCTCGCGGCCCGGCTCGCGCGCTCCTGACGCCAGAACCGCGCTCGCGAATCCCCGAGCACCTGCGGCGCGACCCGATTGGCCGGGTGGTCTCGCGCACCGGCGCGGTGGCGCGAGTACGCCGACTCCGCGGCAAGCGGGGGACCCGACCTGCCGCGGCAGTCCCGCCGCCCGGCGTGAGCGGTCGCCTGTGGCAAGAATGACCCCATGCACATGGTGATCGCGGGTGGACACGGAAAGATCGCGCGCCGGCTGACCCGGCTGCTCTCGGCGCGCGGCGACAACGTCACAGGGCTGATCCGCAACCCGGACCACGCCGACGACCTGCGCGCGGACGGCGCGGAACCGGTGGTGTGCGACCTGGAGCAGGCCTCGGTGGACGAGGTGGCCGGCCACCTCGGCGGCGCCGACGCGGCACTGTTCGCCGCGGGCGCCGGACCGGGCAGCGGCGCGGCCCGCAAGCAGACGGTGGACCGGAACGCGGCCATCCTCCTCGCCGACGCGGCCGAGCGCGCCGGGGTGCGCCGATTCCTGGTGATCTCCGCGATGGGCGTGGACAGCCCGCCGCCGCCCGGCACCGACCCGGTGTTCGCCGCCTACCTGAAGGCCAAGGGCGAGGCGGACGCCGACATCGCCTCCCGTCCGGCACTGGACTGGACGATTCTGCGCCCGGGAATGCTGACCGACGACCCCGGTAGCGGCCGCGTCACGCTCGCCGAGCACACCGACCGCGGCCAGGTGCCGCGCGACGACGTGGCTGCGGTGCTCGCCGCCCTGCTCCACGAGCCCAGGACCGCCGGGCGCATCCTCGAGCTGATCAGCGGGTCCACCCCGGTCGAGGAGGCGGTGCGCGCCGTGGCCGGCGACTGACGCCGCACTCCGCCCTCGCCCGGGTGCGGGTAATGACTCGTGTGAGGGACCAGCGCCGGACAGCGTCGGCGCGGACGACCTGGCGACGGCCGACGGTGGGGGAGCTGACCGGTCGCGGATGGCCTCTCTGGACGCCGCGGATCACCGTTCGCACGGTGAGGCCGCAGGTGTTGCACCACGGCCTGAGAGGGGAGGATGGACCTGAGCGACGAAGGAGGCCCGTCATGAAATCCGGAGCCCCTGATTACGACGCCTGGTACTCGCGCACACCCTCGCAGGCCGAGGGCGAGCGGGACGAAACGGGCAGCCGAAACGGGCAGCCGTACCGCAACGGAACAGCACCCGGACGTCCCCCGGAGCGAGCCGTCCCAGGCGGAGGGCGAGCGGGGCGACGACGCCTAGCGCCACTGGACGCCCCGTCGCCGGGGGCCGGGTGAGGGTGCACCTTTGTCGGCGCTGTCACCGGTTCCCGGCCCGCCTGCCGTCCAGCAGGTCGTGAAGGTGCGCGGCGGCGTTCTTGATGTCCGCGTATTTCTGCTGTCCGGCGCGTACCCCGGCAGAGAGCACACCGCAGCGGTGGACGCGCTCGAAATCACCGTAGGGGAACTTGTACCGGCCCTTCGTCTCCTCTCCCATCTCGTCGTCGACGCCCAGGTACCACCTGGCGTACTCGTCGAATCCGTGTTTTTCGAGGTAGGCGTTCTCGTCCGCTGCCGAAGGCCGGTGCTCGCTCCACTCGTCCCGGTCGTCCAGGACGATCCGGCCCTCTTCGGTCAGTCGCTCTGCGTGGTGGAACGCCATCGCGTTCAGTTTCACCGTCATGCCGTTCACCGCCCCATCGACAGTCGTGTTCCCATGTGGGCTGCCGAGGACACGGGACCGACCGCGCGGCAGGGGCCGCACCGGGTGGCTCACGCCGGGTTCCCACCGGTGCCCACGGAGAGTCTCGAGCACTCCCCCGGATGGCGAACCGGGTGGCTCCACGCCTGCGTCTGGCGAGTCAGGAATGCACAGGTCCGCTCGCCCCACGAGTACGAGAGCACACATTCCGGGTGAGCCGGCCCGCGAGCGGGTACGCGACTGCCGCTCGGTTCTCCGAAGGCTTCGACGGACGGAGTGGTCCCATGGCCGGCAGGCGGGCGCACAGCGTGTACCACCGCTACTCCCGGCGGAAGGGCGGCGGCCTTCCGCGGGGCAGCGTCGGGTGGCATCCCACCATCGCGCACGGAGGGTCCCGCCCGCCCGCTCGGACCCCCGCCGACCATGCCCTCCACGAAGTGGTCGCGCTCTCCCGCGCCCTGTTCGGCACTCCGGACGAAGTCGAGATCCTGCGTCTGGCCATGGACCACATAGCCGCCGCGGGGCCATACAGTGCCGAGGCCGGATACCTCAATACGGGCGGCGACCTGGTCCCCAGTCCGAGGGACGGGCGGATGCCTGCCCTGGCCGTGAGCCGGAGGGTGCGGGAGCTGGCCGGGCAGGACGGCAACGTGGCCGTACCCGGCAGGCCCTGGGGCCGGGCCCTGGGGCTGCGAGGACTCGAGGGACTCCACGGCTACCTCGTGGTGACGTCCCGCTCCCGGCCCACCCAGGCCGAGCGATCTCTGCTCGCCACGCTCGTCCGGCACACCGCTGCTGCACTGTCTGTCGCTTTCGCACTTCGCCGCCGACGCGAGGACGCGCTGGAGCTGCACCGACTGAGGGACGAACGTGCAGCCCTCCAGCAGCAGCTGATCTCTGTGGTGGCCGAGCTGGGCTTCGAGCGAGCCGTTCGCGCCTTCATGGCCGGCGTCGCCGCCTCGGGTGGCGGCGAGGAAGCCGTCACCCGCGCACTGCACGGGCTCACCGGACTTCCCGCGCTGGTCGAGGACCGCTTCGGTCGGCTGAGGTCCTGGACCGGCCCCAGCCGCCCCGTCCCCTATCCCGAACCGGACCCCGTGCGCCAGGAGGAAATGCTGCACGCCGTCGCCCGTCAGGCGGGGCCGGTGCGGATAAGGGACCGGCTGATCACCCTGATCCGCCCGCACGGCGAGATCCTGGGCGTGCTGGCCCTGGTCGATGCCCGGGGCGAGGCCGACGAGCGCACCGTGCTCGCGCTGGAACACGCTGCCGCGTCACTGGCCCCCGAGCTGACGCACCTGCGCGATCTGGCCGAAGTGGAGCTGAGGCTGCACCGCGAGCTGGTGGACGACCTCCTGGCAGGGACGGACGAGGCGAGCGCCTACGCCCGGTCCGAGGCAGTCGGATACGACCTGCACCGCAGCCACTACGTCGTCGTGGTGCAGTGGTCGAACCGGACCACCGACGATTCCTTCGCACAGACCGTGGGGCGGGCGGCCTCGGCCGTGGGCATGCGCTCGCTGCTGACCCGACGCTCCGACCACGTCGTCCTGGTCGCAGACGACAGGCCGCACGCCCGCGCGCTGTACGAGGCGCTCGCCCGGGAGACCGGGACGCGGTCCGGGACGATCGGGGTGAGCGCCCCTTCCGACTCCCTGAACGACATCCCCCACCGCTACCAGGAGGCGCAGCGCGCCATGGACGTGCGCCGCCACTCCCGCGAGCCCTACGGCACGACGTTCTTCGACGAGCTCGGCCTCTACCGCATTCTGGGACCCGGCAACGATTACCGGGAACTGGAGACGTTCGTACAGGAGTGGCTCGGGCAGCTCATCGACTACGACTCCCGGCACAACGCGACCTTGGTGGAGACCCTGTCCCGGTACTTCGACTGCGGCGGCAACTACGACGAGACCGCGGAATCCCTCGCCATCCACCGCAGCACGCTGCGCTATCGGCTGCAACGCATCCGCGACATCAGCGGCAACGACCTCGCGAACGTCGAGGACCGGCTGAACCTCCAGGTGGCGACCCGCGTGTGGAAGATCGTGCTGGGCGGGCCCGGCTGACGCCTCGCCGGAAGCCCTGTGGGGGTGGTGTCAGCAGCGCTCAGGGGGGGGCGCGGGCCGGGCGGCGGAGGTGCGTCTGGGCCGCCCCTGCCGGGCAGGGTCCTGTCGGCCTGCCGGCCCGGGGCCGGCAAACCGGTGGAAATCCGGTGGGTGAAAGAGGTGAGTGAGCGGTCCCCGCCGGTTACCCGGGTCGCCCCAGAAATCCGGATTCCGAAGAGGGAGAGGGAGCCATGACTCACAGTACGAGCGCCCGGGACGTGGTGGAGGCCATCAAGGATGTCGACTTCCCCGCCGGCAAGGACACGCTGATCGAAGCGGCGAGCCGGTCGGGCGCCGCGCCGGATGTCGTCAAGGCGCTGCGTGGCATCCCGGCCGAGCAGTACACCAACCGCGAGGAGGTGGCCCGGTCGGTCCGTGTTGACCCCGACTCCGACCTGGGGCTGAGCCCGGCTCAAAGGGCCGAGCAGGCACGGCTGGGCGGCAGGCCGGGACAGTCCCAGCATCTGCGCGAGGTGCCGAAACCGCCGGTCGAGGAGGAGCTGGACAGCTGACGCCGTAACTGTGCAGCCCCGCGACGGTGCGGCCGCTGGGGTGGCGGCAGGCCCTGACGGAGGAATCACCCAGCCGGCAGCTACGACGACGGGCTGGGCGGCCGCCGGGACGCCGAGGAGCGCCGCGACGACCTCCGGCACCGCGTAGCCGAACGGCTCGGCGGACCCGGCGGGACCCTCGTCCGGCTCGGCGGACCCGGCGGGACCCTCGTCCCCGAAGACACCGGCTTCCTCGAGAAGGGCACCACCCCAGCCGGTGCGCAGCGCCCGTTGCTCCGGCACCGCCGGCCGCGGCGAGACCATGCCGGGGTGCTCGCCCCGGTCCGCTGACCGGCGCCGACGAGACGGCCCTGGAGAAGGAACCGGTGAAACCGCCATCCGCCGGGGTGCGGGCGTGACGCGGAACGGCCGTTTAGCATCGAGCGCGGAAGGCAAGGCATTCTCGGAATTACCCCGTCATCATTTCCCCCGTCGTCGATCGACCCCGGCCGCGCGGGAGGCTCTTTCTTCAGGCCGGTTCGAAGCGTCGAAAGTAAAGGCCGTGCACGATTCGAACGACACGGGAGGGATGGAAAAGGTGGCGGAGAACGCGGGGGAACGCGGCCCGCGGGCGCACGGCGACTACCACGATCCGGCGGTGCCGCGTGCCGCCGGGCTTGCGTGTCCCGGGGCCCGTCCGCGCGCTCGCCCGCGCACTCCCGCTCGCAACGCCGGGTCCACCTCCGTGCTCCGCACCCGGCGGATACGCCGTACCGGCCGTCTCTGACCTCGTCGGCGGCCGCGCCCTCGGACACGCTCCGCCGGGCGTGAGTCTCCGGCACGCGCGGGCACCGGCACCAGCAGCCTGTCCCCACGGCATGAGTATCGTCCGCCACCGTCGGAGCCAGAAAGAGAATTGATGGTGCTGTCTGCCCTGCTAACAGCCGCCGACCCGCCCCAACTCCTCCCCGCGCGTGAGCAGATGGCCTTCACACTGGGCTTCCACATCATCCTGGTGCCCTTCGGCCTCGCCTTCACCTTCATGATGTTGGTCTGCCACTACCGGGCGCTGCGCCGCGGCGACCGGCAGGCACTGGTCCTGGCCCAGCGATGGTCCAAGGTGGCCGCCGTGCTGTTCGCGGTGGGAGCCGTGTCCGGCACCGTGCTGACGTTCGAGCTGGGGCTGCTCTGGCCCGGGCTCATGGGCAAGTACGGGCCGGCCTTCGGGTTTCCGTTCGCCGTCGAGGGTCTTTTCTTCTTCCTCGAAGCAATCTTCGTGGCCATCTACATCTACGGCTGGAAGAGGCTGCCCCCGTGGCCGCACTTCTTCACCGGCGTCGTTGTCACCCTGGCGGGCGTCGGCGGCACGGCCTCCGTCATCGCGGCCAACAGCTGGATGAACCAACCCGCCGGAATCGCGGTGCGGAACGGGCGCGTGGTGGGCGTCGTCCCGTCCGAGGTCTTCTTCAACGGCGCCTTCTGGTGGGAGATGGTGCACATGCTCCTCGCGGCGTACATCGTCGCGGGGTTCATGGTCGCGGGCGTGTACGCGTGGGGCCTGCTCAAGGGGCGCCGGGACCACTACCACCGGCTGGGGTTCGCCGTACCGTTCACGGTCGCCGCGATCGCCATGCCGCTGCAGTTCCTCGTCGGGGACACGATCGCCCGCCAGGTGTACGACAGGGAGCCGGCGAAGTTCGCCGCCATCGAACTCCTGCCGACCACCGGTGACCACGTCCCGGAGACCCTCGGCGGCATCTTTGCCGACGGCAAGGTCCGCTACGGCCTCGAGCTTCCCGACGTGGCCTCGATCCTCGCCGGTTTCACGCCGTCCACGACGATCAAGGGCTTCGACGCGATCCCCGCATCGGTGCGCCCCACGGACTCGGTCGTCAGCATCGTGCATCTCGCCTTCGACGTCATGGTCGCAACCGCGTCGCTCCTGCTCCTGCTGGCACTCTGGTTCGCCTGGCTGTGGTGGCGGCGGCGCGAGGTGCCGACCAACCGCTGGTTCCTGCGATGCTCCGCGGTGTCCGGGCTGGTCGCGCTCGTCTCCCTGGAGAGCGGCTGGGTGGTGACCGAGGTCGGCCGCCAGCCCTGGACGGTCGTGGGACTCCTGCTGACGGAGAACGCCGTCACCACGCAGGGGAACCTGTGGCCCCTGTTCGCCACGGTCCTCGTGATCTACGCGTGCGTCGCCGTCGGCGCCTTGTACGTCCTGCGAACCTTGCGCCGCCGCTGGTCGGAGGAGGGCACGGAGGCCGTCGTGGTCCCGTACGGCCCCCAGCCTGCGCGGGCGACGAACGGGCACCCCCTCGGAGGAGATGAGGCATGAGCGATTTCATCGCCGTGGTCCTGTTCATCGGAGTCATCGCCTACGCCCTCTTCGGCGGCGCCGACTACGGGGCCGGCTTCTGGGATCTGGCAGCCGGCGGCGCCGCGCGGGGACGTCCCGTACGGGAGCTGATCAACGTCTCCATCAGCCCGGTGTGGGAGGCCAACCACACATGGCTGATCTTCTGCTTCGTCACGATCTGGACAGCCTTCCCCCAGGCATTCACCGCCATGACGACCACTCTGTACATCCCCCTGGGCCTGGCGGCGCTGGGGATCGTGGCCAGGGGCTCGGGCTTCGCCTTCCGGCACGCGCTGGCACACGGGCGGGGAGAGCTGATCAGCGGTGTCGCCTTCGCCTGTTCGTCGGTGCTGACGCCGTTCTTCTTCGGCACCGTCGCGGGCGGGATCGCCTCCGGTCGCGTCCCCTCGGCAGGGCACGGCGACGCGCTGTCCAGCTGGCTCAATCCGACCTCCGTTCTCGGTGGCGTCCTCGCGGTCACCGTCTGCGCCTACCTCGCCGCCGTGTTCCTCACCGGACAGGCCCAGGGCCGAGCGGACACCCCCCTGGAAAAGGCGTTCACCCACCGGGCCTTCGGGGCGGGCATCGTCGCGGGACTGGTGGCGCTCGTGGGCGTGTTCGTACTGCGTGCGGACTCCCCGCGCCTGTTCCACCGGCTGAGCACGGTCGGGGCACCGCTCCTGGTCGTCTCGGGCCTGTGCGGCCTGGCCGCGCTGCTCCTGCTGCGCAAGGGCGGCACTCCTGTCGTGCGCACCCTGGCGGCCGTCGCGATCACCACCGTCGTCGGGGGATGGGGAGTGGCCCAGTACCCCTACCTCCTGGGCACCCACCTGACGATTCAACAGGCGGCGGCTCCGACGGCCACGTTGTGGGTGCTGATCGTGGTGTCCTTCGTCGCGGTCGTCCTGATCGTGCCCTCGCTCCTGCTGCTGTACAGCCTGCAACTGCGACGCAAGCTCGGCTGACCGGGCTCCCGCCACCGCAACGCCGCGCGCGGCGTCATCGGTCGACCGGCTCGTAGGTCAGCCCAGCACTTCTTCGATCGGGGCGTCGGCGTCCACGTAGCGAACGAGCTTGCGGTTCGCGAATTCCACGATGCCCACGTCGCCGAGTTCGCGCCCGTAGCCGGAGCGCTTGATGCCGCCGAAGGGCAGCTCCGGTCGGGACGCGGTCGGGTGGTTGATCCACACCATGCCCGCCGCCAGCCGGTCCGCGACCCCGCGAGCACGTTCCGGGTCGGCGGCGAAGACCGCGCCTCCCAGGCCGTAGGGGGAGGTGTTGGCCAGTGCCACGGCCTCGTCCTCGTCGGCGACCCGGTAGACCGTGGCGACGGGGCCGAAGAGCTCTTCCCGGTAGGCCCGCATGTCCGGTGTGACGTCGGTGAGAAGGGTCGGCTCGACGAAGGCGCCCGGCAGGTCGGGCCGCCCGCCGCCCAGCACCACCGTGGCTCCCTTGTCCACCGCGTCACGAACCTGCTCCACCAGGAGTTCGGCCGCGGACTCGGAGGACAGCGGGCCGAGCGTGGTGGCGGGGTCGGCCGGATCCCCCGGTCGCACCTCGCTCATCCGGTCACGCAGCCCGCTGACGAAGGCGTCGTAGACGTCGGCAACGGCGATGAAGCGCTTGGCCGCCACGCAGCACTGCCCGGTGTTGCCCATCCGGCCGAGGAACGCGGCGTACACGGTGCGCTCGAGGTTGTGACCGTCCAGCACGACGAAGGGATCACTGCCCCCCAGTTCGAGGACGGACTTCTTGACATTGCGGCCGGCGATCTCCCCCAGGCTCACGCCCGCCCGCTCGCTTCCGGTCAGCGACGCTCCCTGTACTCGGGAGTCGTCGATGATCTTCCCGACGTCTTTGCCCCGCACGAAGAGGTTGGTGTAGACCCCGGTCGGCACACCCGCATCCGTGAACAGCCGCTCGAGTGCCAGGGCGGACTGAGGGCAACTGCTCGCGTGCTTGAGCAGGATCGTGTTGCCGAGGACGAGGTTCGGAGCAGCGAACCGGACGACCTGGTACAGCGGGAAGTTCCACGGCATCACACCGAGAAGGACGCCGAGCGGCTCGTTCACCAGCACGGCCGTGCCCCGGGGCACCGGCAGGGGTCGCTCTTGCAGAAGCTCGGGGCCGTGCTCGCCGTAATAGGTGAGGATGTCGGACGCGAGGTCGACCTCCGCACGGCTCGAGTTGATCAGCTTGCCGACCTCGAGGGTCAGGAGGTGTGCCAGTTCCTCCTTGCGCTCCCTCATGAGCCGGCCGGCGCGTTGCACGAGGGCCCCCCGGTCGGCCGCCGACCGGGCACGCCAGGCCGGAAAGCCGGAGTGCGCCGCGTCGATCGCGCGCCCTACGTCCTCCTCGCTCAGCGCCGGGAACTCACGGACCCTTTCACCGGTGTACGGGTTGACCGTGGCGATGGGGCTTCCCTGGGCCGTGACATGGGCGTCCATGACGCCTCCCTGGGGTCGGGGTACCTCGGGTTTCCACGCCCGGACGCACTCACACGTGCCGATCCGGTCCCAGGTCACGGCAGCCTGTGGGCAGTCGTGGTCACCGCCGTCCGCGGGCGGGCGCGGGCCGGGCCGGCGTGGCAGGCTTGCAGGGGTCCGCGCGGTTCGTCGCAACACAGCAACGCAGGAGGACGACCCATGGATGAGCAGGAATTCGTCCGTACCGTCGCCGAGCGCACCGGACTGGGCCGGGAGGAGGCGGGAGACCTCACCTGGGCCACACTCGAGACGCTCGCCCACAGGCTGAGCCCGGGGGAGGCAAGGGACCTGGTCACCGAGCTCCCCGAGGGCCTCGCTGAGGCGGTGCGCCGGGGAACCACGGATCGCATCGAGCGCTTCGGCCACAAGGACAGCGTGCAGCGCGTGGCCGAACGCACCATGCTCAGGGAGGAGGAGGCCGACCGGGGTGTGCGAACCGTACTGGCCGTGCTCCGCGAGGCGATCAGCGAAAAGGAGTTCAACGACCTGATGTCGCAGCTCGGCACGGATTTCTCCCAGGCCATGAAGCCCGCCGGGTGACAGCAGCGGATCGCCGGTCCCTCGCGCCCGTCATGGTGCGAGGCGTACACGAAGACCCGGGCGTCACAGGGCGATGACGTGGAGGTCGACCAGGTCGAGCAGCGCTCGCAGAGCCGAGCTGGGCCGCCGGGTCGACGACGTGCCGAGATGCATGCTCCAGCGGAGCGTGGTGTCCAGGACGTCCAGGACGTGCAGACCGGGGGTGCGGGCAACGGCGAACGCGGGCAGGAAGGCGATGCCCAGACCGTGCCGGACCAGTGCCGCCCCCATGTCGATGTCGGGCACTTCCAGTGCCACCCGGCGTACGACGCCCGCCACTGCGAACGCCCGGTCGACCACCTCACGGTTGCCGTAGCCCGGGGGGAAGTCCACGAAGGGCTCGCCCGCGAGGTCCGCAAGTGCCACCTTTCCCCGCTGCGCGAGGGGATGGGCGGCGCTCACCACCGGGACGAGCGGCACGGTGGCCAGCTCCCGTGCGTCGATCCCGGCGGGCTTGCGTTCGGGCAGCGACAGGAACGCCACGTCGAGGTCCCCGCTGAGCAACGCCTGCGCCAGTCCAGCCGATCCGGCCGTCGCCAGCCGCAGCCGGACGTCGATCGCCGGATGTCGCGCGTGCAGCTGCCCGAGGAGCGCGGGCAGGTCCACCACTTCGACCGAGGCCATTGCGCCCACGTTCACCGTGCCGCGCAGCGAGTCCTGCGCGGCGCGCACGGCGTCCTGGGCGGCCTGGGCGGCGTTCAGGGTGGCCCGGGCCTCCGGCAGCAGCGCGGCGCCCGCCCCGGTGAGCCGGACCTGCTGCGACGTGCGCTCGAACAGCGCGCAGCCGAGCTCGCGCTCCAGGGAGCGGATCGCGGCGGACACCCCGGACTGCACCACGTGCAGCCGACGGGCGGCGCGCGTGAAACTCAGCTCCTCGGCGACCGCGATGAAGTGCTCCAGGTGACGTAGCTCCACACGAGAAGTATCACTCGTACTGCTGGAGCCCAGCAAAAACATTCGTTGGCACTGATTCTGGCTGGTGAGGAGGATGGAAGGCGCCATCCGTCTCCATCCGAGGAGGGGTACCCCTGCCTGCCGTCCCGACGCCGCTGAGCCGTCCCGCAGCCGACGCTCCCGGCGACCCGACCCACCGGATCCCAGCACCCGCTCCCGCCGACCTGCCACCCCGCGCCCCCGCCCGACGCCGCGCCTCGCACACGACCGGCTTCTGGTTCGTGGCGGTGGCCTTCACCGTCCTCATGGCCTTCGGCACCGCGCCGACCCCGCTGTGGCCGCTGTACGAGGCCCGGGACCACTTCGGCGCGACCACGGTCACGGTGGCGTACGCCTCGATGGTCGTGGGCGCGGCGGCCGCCTTCCTGGGGCTGGGACACCTGTCGGACCGGCTCGGCCGGCGGCGCATCATCGTCCCGGCGCTGCTCGTCGGCATCGTCGCGTCGGTCGTGCTGATCGTGTGGCGGGACCTTCCGGGGCTGATAGCAGGCAGGATCCTGAACGGTGTCGGACTGGGGCTGATGGCCTCGACCGCGACGACGTACCTGCACGACCTCCACCATGAGGCACGTCCGGAACGAGCCGGCTCCGTGCTGCCCGGCATCGTGGCCACCGCCGCCAACCTCGGCGGCCTGGCCTCAGGGCCCCTGGTCGCCGGAGCCGCCGCCGAGTGGCTTCCCACACCCCTGATCACCGCCCAGGCGATCTTCACGCTCGCCATGGCAGTGTGCCTGGCGCTGGTGCTGTGCACCCCGGAGACGGTGGACCTGGAGTTGCCCGCGGCCGGACCGCCCAGCAGGTTCGTCCTGCGCCCCGGCGGTCGGCGGGCGTTCGGCGCGGCCGGTGCGCTGGGCGCCTTCGCCTTCGCGATCCTCGGCCTGATCTCCTCCCTCGGGGCGAGCGTGCTCCACGGCACCCTGCACACCGACTCGCACCTCATGGTCGGACTCGCGGCGTTCCTCATGTTCGGTTCCGCGGCGGCCGCCCAGCTGGTGCTGGGCCGCCTCCCACTGCCCCGGGTCCTGACCGTGGGGGCAGTGGTCTTTCCGGTCGGGCTGGTCCTGTGCGCCGCCGCCCTCTACCATCCGGCGCTCTGGCTCTACCTGGTCGCCGTCTCCCTGTCCGGAGCCGGCTCCGGGCTGCTGTTCAAGGGGGGCGTCGAACGTGCCGTTTCAGCGGCCGAGACCGCCTCGCGCGCGGGGGTCCTCGCCGTGTTCTTCGTCGTCGCATACCTGGGCATGGGGCTGCCCTCCGTCCTGTTCAGCATCGCCCTGAGGCACTTCGCCGTGCAGACCGCGATGATCGGCTTCGCGGCGGTCCTCTCCTGCGGCGCCGTCGTGTCAGTGGTCGTCGCGTTGCGGGATCGCGCACCCGGTTCCGGCGAGCTCTCGGCGCAGTCCGCTCGCCCCTCCTGACCTCACACTCCGGCGCATCGACACCGGTTGTCTGGCAGGTGCGGACCTGGGCACCCGGTGCGGGCGCGCGTGACGCGGATCCGCGGCGGACGGGAGGCCCGAGATGTCTGCGGAATCGGCCAGGACGATCGCGCTGCCCTCCGGTGAGGAGATCGCGGCGCTCGGGCAGGGCACCTGGTACCTGGGCGAGGCCCCGGCCCGGCGTGACCAGGAGGTCGCCGCGCTGCGACTGGGCGTGGATCTGGGCATGACCGTCGTCGACACGGCGGAGATGTACGGCGACGGCGCAGCCGAGGAGCTCGTCGGGGAGGCCCTCCGGGGACGCCGGGAGGAGGTCTTCCTCGTCAGCAAGGTGCTGCCCGGCCACGCCGACCGGAAGGGCACCGTCGCCGCCTGCGAGGGCAGCCTGCGAAGGCTCCGTACGGAACGGCTGGACCTGTACCTGCTGCACTGGCGGGGACGGTGGCCACTCGACGAGACCCTTGCGGGATTCACCGACTTGATGGAGGCGGGGAAGATCCGTTACTGGGGCGTGAGCAACCTGGACGTGGCCGACCTGGTCGAGCTGACCACCCTCCCCGGTGGCGACGCGGCGGCGGTCGACCAGGTGCTGTACAACCTCTCCCGGCGCGGCATCGAGTGGGACGTTCTCCCCTGGTGCCGCGAGGCCGGGGTGACGGTCATGGCCTACTCCCCGATCGAGCAGGGGCGGCTCCTCAAGGTCGAGGCACTGGATGCCTTGGCCCGGACCCTCGGAGCCACGCCGACCCAGGTGGCACTCGCCTGGGTGCTGGAACAGGGGGTGGCCGCGATCCCGCGTTCCGGATCACCCGACCACGTTCGGGAGAACCGCGGCGCGCTGGACCTCCACCTTCCCCCCGAGGCGCTCGACGCCCTCGACGAGGCGTTCCCGCCACCCGACGGGCCCACGCCCCTGGAGATGCTCTGAAGGAGTTGACAGGATGACGCGCCCGCTCGTCTGGGAAGGGGAGGTTCGCTGCGCACCCGATCCCTTTACGGGCGTGATGGCGTCCCAGGTCATCCTGCCGCCGGGATACGCCCTGGCCATGGCCGCGTGCTCGGAGAACGGTCGTTGCGCCCGGCTTTGACATCCGCGTGTGCGCCGGCTGAAGGAACTGGGAGACGCGGAACGGCCGCCCCTCGACCGGGCTCCTTCTAGCCCGCAGCGCCGACGACAGCCTCGAAGTCCCGGGGCAACTGGGACATCACCTGGCGGAACTCGCCGTCACTGACCGCGTCCCTCAGGGTGCTCAGCTCCGCCCGTACGCCCTCGCGGGCCTCGTCCGGGCTCACCCCTGCTCGCCTGCTCACCCGATTGACGAACTCGTCGAGTCCGAAGGGCTCGGCCTCCGGAGTGGGAGAGACCAGCGGTTCCTTCAGCGGCTCGGGCAGTTCGGACGCGAGGTCCTCCGCCTCACCCCTGGTGAGCCGCTCGGCCAGGGTCTCCAGGGTGGCACGGGTGAGGGGCTCCGCCTTGTCCGTGGGGACAGGTGCGCGCCGGGCGATGGTGTCGAGGAAGGTGTCGTAGTCCATGGGCCGTTGCCTTTCGGGTGCGTCGTGCGTGTGGGGGTGGCGGGCCGATGCGCGTCATGGTGCATGCGCCTCAGCGGAGGCCCCTTCCATGCTCGGGACGTGGGCCGCGCCCTGCCTGCTCCCCGCGGGCGGAAAAACGGCGGGCTCCGTGGACCTCCGAGCACAAGTGCAGTGCGTCAGGGTGCCGTGCCCGTGGGGCGCGGTCGGCTTTCCCGCCGTCGCGTTTCCGGCCGGCCCGTTCGGCTCGTTCGGCGTCGAGAGCGTTCGACGGCGCGAGCTGTCGGACGACGTCCATCAGCCACACTGCGAGGCCGACGGACCATGGGGGCACCCGGCGCGGCCCTCACCCGCGCGAGGCGCTGCAACGCCGCGCAGCTTGCTGCGGCGGGACGGCCGTACGGCTGGCCGGGGGTCCCCGCGCATCCCATGCTGATCTGCCAGGGTAGGTGGGGGTGTTCTTTTTCGGCCTGGAGTGCGGAGGCGCTCAGCGGGCGGGCTCTGCGAATCTCGACCGGTAACAGCCGATGGCGGCGCCGGCGGGAGCGAACGACGCCGTCCATCCCGGTGAGGAGGCGAGAGGCATGACCGTGATGGGTGTGTCGAAGTTCGAGAGGTTCTTCCGCGCCGCCGCAGGCCTCGACGTGGACAAGAACGACCTGAAGCGGTACGGCGACTTCGTCGACGCCAAGCTCTACGACCTCCTGGTCGTCGGCCAGGCGTCGGCCAAGGCCAACGGCCGGGATGTCGTCGAACCGTGGGACCTACCGATCACCAAAGGCCTTCAGGAGAGCATCCACCGGTTCCGGCGGCTCGACGAGGAGGTCGAGCTGAAGCCGATCCTGGAACAGCTCGCCGCGCACCCACCCCTGGACAGGACACCCACCCAGGAGACCGAAGAGCGCTACCCCGAGATCATCGGCGGTCTCAGCGTCGCCCTCGCCGAGACGTTCAAAGTCGTGTACCCGGATGTCAAGAACCCGCAGACCAGCCATTGGGACGACGTGACCAAGGTGTTCGACCGGCTGCTGTAGCAGTCGCGTCCCGGTGCATGTCACCGATGCGAACGGGCATGCCGAGGTCCTCGGCGCGCGTCCTACCGAACGAGGCAGCAGACGGACACCAGCACGTCGACGCCCGCGGCGACGGCTGGGCTCGGACCGAAGCCGCCCTCCACCCGGACGGCAGCCCCGGCCGATACGTGCTCGGGGCCCTCGGCCGCGGCTTGCGGTCCCCGGTCCGGAAAAGGAACCCGGGACGGGCCCTGCCGGGTGTCCCTGCCGCTCGCGTCGTACGACCAGCGACTCGTGAAGGGAGCCGTACCATGGCACAGGAACTGCAAGGGATGCGGGTGGCGATTCTGGCCACCGACGGCGTCGAGCGTGTGGAGCTCGACCAGCCGCGCGGTGCGCTGCAGGGCGCAGGGGCGAAGACCGAGATCGTCTCGCTCCATCCCGGCGAGATCCAGGCCCGCCAGTTCGACCTCAACGCGGCGGGGACCTTCCCCGTGGACCGCTTGGTCGCCGACGCCTCCGTCGACGACTACGACGCGCTGCTCCTGCCCGGCGGCACCATGAACCCCGACCAACTGCGCATGGACCGCGACGCGGTGCAGTTCGTCAGGGACTTCATGGCGGGCGGGAAACCGGTCGCATCGATCTGCCACGGCCCGTGGACCCTGGCGGAAGCCGACGCCGTGCGCGGCCGCCGCCTGACGTCCTGGCCCAGCATCCGCACCGACCTGCGCAATGCCGGCGCGGAGGTCGTGTCCGACCAGGAGGTGGTCGTCGACGGGCAGTTGGTCACCAGCCGCGGCCCCTCCGACCTGCCTGCCTTCTGCGCCGCCGTCGTGGAGCAGTTCGCCCGGGCGCACCATCCCATGCCCGGCTGAACCGACGGCCGGCTCGCCGCAGAGAGAGCAGGCGGTGCACGGTGGCCGTGGGCTCGCACTCCACCCCACGGGTGGGTCGTCCGCGGCGGTCGCCTCCGTACCGGCCCCCGGTCCGTGGCGTCGCGCGGCCGCGTCGAATGCCGCCACGCCCAGGCACAGGATCGCCGCGGTGCGCCGTACCAGCCTGGAGAGAGAGGGAGTCCTGCGCCCGGCGGGAACCAGGACGACACCGCCCGGCGCAGACGCCCCGGTGGATCTCCGGCGCGGTACGGCCCGAGGGCAGCGACCTGCGCAGGGCAGGACCGGGGATCTCTCGCTCGTGCGCGCCACCTCATGCCGGGCTGAGCCCTGTGGTACCCCGCCGCGAGCCGCGAGCCGCGAGCCGCGAGCCGCGAATCGCCGTCCCGCCTCCTGTCCTCGCAGACCGACCGGTGGCGCCACTTTTCGACCCGCTGGGCGCAGGCGGGGTGACCGGGTGAACAGCCACTCTGGGGCCTGTCGGGACCGCTCGGCGGTCCGCCGGAGGAAGGAGTGGCCGCGACCGAGCGGACCCGCAGACTTCGCCTCGGTCCGCTCGATGGAGGCCAGCCGCTACGACCTCGTGGTGGACGAGGACGTCACCGATGAGGCCGTCCGGCTGATCGCCGGGCCGGGCAGCAGGGCCGGCGCGAACACGGAGAGCGCCTCCTCCAGGGGCGGCCGCCCACGCAGCGGTCCCGCCAGCCGAACGAGTTTCGAAGCCGGGCGGACAGGGCCCGGAGGATGAACGGTCGCCGACGGACGTCGGCCACCGCGGAAGGAGTTCCTCATGGCCAAGGCAGTGGGCATCGACCTGGGCACCACCAACTCGGTGATCGCCGTGTGGGAGGGCGGCGAGCCGTCCGTCGTGCCCAACAGCGAGGGCAACCGCACGACACCCTCCGTGGTGGCCTTCACCGACACGGGAGAACGGCTGGTGGGCCAACTCGCCCGCCGCCAGGCGATCCTCAACCCCAAGGGCACCATCTACTCGGCCAAGCGGTTCGTCGGCCGGCACTTCGACGAGATCCCCGACGAGGCCAAGGCCGTCGCCTACGACGTCGTCCCGGGAGACAACGGCGAGGCCCGCTTCAAGGTGCGCGACAAGCTGTACGCGCCCGAGGAGATCAGCGCCCTGGTGCTGCGCAAGCTCGCGGACGACGCCTCCAAGCAGCTGGGGGAGCGGGTCACGGAGGCGGTCATCACGGTGCCCGCCTACTTCAACGACGCCCAGCGCACGGCGACCCGTGACGCGGGACGGATCGCGGGACTGGAAGTGCTGCGGATCATCAACGAGCCGACGGCGGCCGCCCTCGCGTACGGCATGGACAAGAAGCAGCACGAGACGGTGCTCGTCTTCGACCTGGGCGGCGGCACCTTCGACGTGAGCATCCTCGATGTCGGCGACGGCGTGGTGGAGGTGCGTTCCACGGCGGGTGACAGCCATCTGGGCGGCGACGACTTCGACCGGCGTCTGGTCGACTACCTCGCGGACGACTTCCAGAAGGAGAACGGCATCGACCTGCGCAAGGACCCGCAGGCGCTGCAACGCCTGTTCGAGGCGGCGGAGAAGGCCAAGACCGAGCTCAGCTCCGTCACCCAGACCCAGGTCAGCCTGCCGTTCATCACCGCCGACGCCTCCGGGCCCAAGCATCTCACCGACTCGATCATGCGGTCCACGTTCGAGCAGATCACCGGCGACCTGGTGGAGCGCTGCCTCGGTCCGGTCCAGCAGGCCATGACCGACGCCAAGGTCGGCGAGAGCGACATCGACGAGGTCATCCTCGTCGGCGGTTCCACCCGCATCCCCGCCGTGCAGGCACTGGTGCGCCGACTGACCGGCGGCAAGGACCCCAACATGAGCGTGAACCCCGACGAGGTCGTGGCCCTGGGCGCCGCGATCCAGGCCGGGGTGCTCAAGGGCGAGGTCAAGGACGTCCTGCTGCTCGACGTCACCCCCCTGTCGCTGGGCGTGGAGACGCGCGGCGGAGTGATGACGAAGATCATCGAGCGGAACACCACCATCCCGGTGCGCCGCAGCGAGACCTTCTCCACCGCCGAGGACAACCAGCCGGCGGTCGACATCGTCGTCCTGCAGGGCGAGCGCGAACGGGCCGCCGACAACCGGGTCCTCGGCCGCTTCCAGCTCACCGACATCCGGCCGGCGCCGCGGGGCGAACCGCAGATCGAGGTCACCTTCGACATCGACGCCAACGGCATCCTCAACGTCAGCGCGCGCGACAAGGACACCGGCAAGGAACAGGGCATCACCATCAGCGAGAGCTCCAACCTGGACCGGAGCGAGGTCGAACGCATGGTCCAGGAGGCCGAGAGCAACCGGGGCCAGGACCAGGCCCTGCGCGAGGCCGTCGACGCCCGCAACGAACTCGACGCCATCGCCTACCAGGTCGAGAAGCGTCTGAACGAACTGGCCGACGCCGCGCCCGCACACGAGAAGGCCCGCGCCGAGATGCTGGTGGCCGAGGCCCGCGACGCGGTCAAGAACGAGGCCGGAGTGGACAAGACCAGGCCGCTGATCTCCGAACTCCAGCAGGTTTACGCCGGGCTCGCCGCCCACCAGGCCGAAGCCACGGCGGCGAGCGGTCCGTCGGACACCACCGGGGCGGACGCCTCCGGGCAGGGCGGAACCGGCGCCGACGAAGACGTGATCGACGCCGAGTTCGACAAGGGCTGAGGTACCCGCCATGCCGATCCCTCCCCAGGACCGATCGTCCGACCTACCGCCCGAAGGCGCCGCACAACCGCCGCAGGGCCACCTGCCCGAGCCCGCACCGCCGACCACCGAGGCCGGACCGGGGCCCGACGCGGCCACCGGTCCGGCCGGAGCGGAGGACGAGTACACGGCCGCGCTGAAAGAGGTCGAGGACCGCTGGCGGCGTGCCCTCGCCGACCTGGACAACCTGCGCAAGCGACACGCCAGGGAACTGGGCCGGGAGCGGGCGCTCGAACGCGCCCGCACGGCCGCGGCCTTCCTTCCCGTGGTCGACAACCTCGAACTGGCCCTGAACCACGCGGGATCCGACCCCGGAGCGATCGTCGAGGGGGTTCGCGCCGTGCGCGACCAGGCCGTGTCCATCCTTGAACGCCTGGGCTACGAGCGTCACGCCGAGACCGGCGTCCCGTTCGACCCCTCCCGGCACGAGGTCGTCGGCGTGGTCCAGGACCCCGACGCCGAACCGAACACCGTGGCGCAGGTGCTGCGCCCCGGCTACGGCGAGGCCGAGCGGCAGCTGAGGCCGGCCGCCGTGACCGTCGCCAAGCGGGAGTGAGCGGCCATGGCACGCGACTTCTACGAGGTTCTCGGGGTCCCGCGAGACGCCGACAAGGACGAGATCCAGCGGGCGTATCGCAGTCTGGCCCGCAAGTACCACCCGGACGTCAACAAGGACCCCGCGGCGGAGGAGCGGTTCAAGGAGATCAACGCGGCCTTCAGCGTCCTGTCCGACCCCGACCAGCGGGCCCGTTACGACCGCTTCGGCGAGGACTTCCGGAAGGTCCCCGATGACTGGGAGGAGCGGGTCGGTGCCGGCGCGGGACCCGGTGGCGGCTTCCGCTGGTCCACCGGGGGCGGCCCCCGGGTCCGGTACGCCACCAGCGGCTTCGGCGCGGAGGGTGTCGACGTCGACGACCTGTTCGGCTCGTTCTTCGGGGGCGCCGGACGGGTGCGTGTCCCCGGAGCCGACCAGGAGGCCGAACTGCCGCTCACCGTCGAGGAGGCCTACCGCGGAGGTCATCGCACCGTCACGCTCGCCGGTCCCACCGGGCAGCCGCGGCGGTACGAGGTCGACGTGCCGGCGGGTGTCATCGACGGGCAGCGCATCCGGCTGGCGGGCGAGGGCGGCCGGGGCAACGGTGACGCCCCTGCGGGGGACCTGTACCTGCGGGTGCGGATCCAGCCGCACCCCCAGTTCCGCCTCGACGGCCGGGACGTGCATGTGCAGCTTCCGGTCACACCCTGGGAGGCCGCGCTGGGCGCGACGGTTCCGGTGCCCACGCCGAGCGGGGCGACGGCGAAGGTCAGCGTGCCAGCGGGCTCGTCCAGCGGCCGGCGGCTGCGGCTGCGCGGTGAGGGCATGCCGAACCCGCGCGGCACGAACGGCGATCTCTACGCCGAGCTCCGGATCATGGTGCCGTCCAGGCTCAGCGACCGGGAGCGCGCACTCTTCGAGGAGCTCGCCGCCGTTTCCTCGTTCGACCCCAGGAGGACACGATGAGTGACCCACGCGCCGGGGCGCGCCAGGCGTCTCGGCCGACAGCTCCCGCGCCGGCACGCGTCCGGTACGCGATCGTGCCGGTGCCCAGGCTCTCCCTGCAGACCGTGGCCCGCCGCTCCGGGGTCCATCCCGACCTCGTCCGCCGGTTTGTCGCCCTCGGCCTGGTCGACGCGGAACGCGACTCCGCGGGGCGACTGGTGTTCGATCCCACGGCGCCGGCGGTGCTCGCCCGTATCCAGCGGCTGCGCACCGGACTCTGCCTCAACTACGCATCCATCGGCCTGGTGCTCGACCTGCTCGACCGCATCAGCCTGCTCGAAGCCGCCCTGCGCGGCCGCGGCACGAGGAGTGAAACACCCCCATGGACATGAACCGTCTCACCCAGAAGTCCCAGGAAGCCCTCCAGGAGGCCCAGAGCGCGGCCGTCGGCATGGGGCAGACCGAGGTCGACGGGGAACACCTGCTGCTCGCGCTTGTCGATCAGGAGGACGGGCTGATCCCACGGTTGCTGCAACAGGCCGGCGCCGACCCGAAGGAGCTGCGCGCGGCCGTGCGCGAGGAACTCTCCCGCCGCCCGAAGGTCACCGGTCCCGGCGCGGCACCCGGCCAGGTCTTCGTCACCCAGCGCCTGTCCCGCCTGCTCGACGCCGCCGAGCGGGAGGCCAAACGCCTCAAGGACGAGTACGTGTCCGTGGAGCACCTCCTGCTCGCCCTGGCCGAGGAGGGCTCGGCGACCGCCGCCGGACGCCTGCTCAAGGAGCACGGCGTGACCCGGGATTCGTTCCTGAGCGCGCTCACCCAGGTCCGCGGCAACCAGCGCGTCACCTCCGCCAACCCCGAAGTGGCCTACGAGGCTCTGGAGAAGTACGGCCGCGATCTCGTCCTCGAGGCGCGGTCCGGGCGGCTGGACCCGGTCATCGGCCGTGACGCGGAGATCCGGCGCGTCACCCAGATCCTCAGCCGCAAGACCAAGAACAACCCCGTCCTGATCGGAGATCCCGGCGTCGGCAAGACGGCCATCGTCGAGGGCCTGGCCCAGCGCATCGTGCGCGGCGACGTCCCCGAGGGCCTGCGCGACAAGACGGTGTTCGCTCTCGACATGGGCTCCCTGGTCGCCGGCGCCAAGTACCGCGGCGAGTTCGAGGAACGCCTCAAGGCCGTGCTGTCCGAGGTGAAGGCCGCCCAGGGACGCATCCTGCTCTTCGTCGACGAACTCCACACCGTCGTCGGCGCGGGCGCCGCCGAAGGGGCCATGGACGCGGGCAACATGCTCAAGCCGATGCTCGCCCGCGGCGAACTCCACATGATCGGCGCCACCACGCTCGACGAGTACCGCAAGCACATCGAGAAGGACGCCGCCCTCGAACGCCGCTTCCAGCAGGTCCTGGTCGACGAGCCGAGCGTGGAGGACACCATCTCCATCCTGCGCGGACTGCGCGAACGCCTCGAGGTCTTCCACGGCGTGAAGATCCAGGACACCGCACTGGTCTCCGCGGCCACCCTCAGCCACCGCTACATCACCGACCGGTTCCTGCCCGACAAGGCCATCGACCTCGTCGACGAGGCGTGCGCCCGGCTGCGCACCGAGATCGACTCGATGCCCGCCGAACTCGACGAGATCACCCGCCGCGTCACCCGCCTGGAGATCGAGGAGGCGGCCCTGTCCAAGGAGACCGACGCCGCCAGCAAGGCCCGCCTGGAGGAACTGCGCAAGGAACTGGCCGACCTGCGCGGCGAGGCCGACGCCAAACGCGCCCAGTGGGAGGCCGAACGGCAGGCCATCCGCCGCGTGCAGGAACTGCGCCAGGAACTGGAGCAGGTCCGCCAGGAGGCGGAGGAGGCCGAACGCGCCTATGACCTCAACCGCGCCGCGGAACTCCGCTACGGCCGTCTCCAGGACCTGGAGCGCCGGCTGAAGGCCGAGGAGGAGCAACTGGCCGCCAAACAAGGGCAGAACCGGTTGCTGCGCGAGGTCGTCACCGAGGAGGAGATCGCCGAGATCGTCGCCGCCTGGACCGGTATCCCCGTCGCGCGTCTCCAGGAGGGGGAGCGAGAGAAGCTGCTGCGCCTCGACGAGATCCTGCGCGAGCGCGTCATCGGCCAGGACGAGGCCGTCAAACTCGTCGCCGACGCCATCATCCGCGCCCGCTCCGGCATCCGCGACCCGCGCCGCCCCATCGGCTCGTTCATCTTCCTCGGCCCCACCGGCGTCGGGAAGACCGAACTGGCCAAGACCCTCGCGGCGGCCCTGTTCGACTCCGAGGAGAACATGGTCCGCCTCGACATGAGTGAGTACCAGGAGCGGCACACCGTCAGCCGGCTCATGGGCGCACCGCCCGGATACGTCGGCTACGAGGAAGGCGGCCAGCTCACCGAGGCCGTACGCCGCAAGCCGTACTCGGTCGTGCTGTTCGACGAGATCGAGAAGGCGCACACCGATGTCTTCAACACCCTGCTGCAGGTCCTCGACGACGGCCGCATCACCGACTCCCAGGGCCGCACCGTCGACTTCCGCAACACCGTGATCATCATGACGTCGAACATCGGCTCCGAGCACCTCCTCGACGGCGTTACCGCCGAGGGCGAGATCAAGCCGGACGCCCGCGCCCGGGTGATGGGCGAGCTGCGCGGGCACTTCCGCCCGGAATTCCTCAACCGCGTCGACGACATCGTGCTGTTCAAGCCGCTCGGCGAGCGGCAGATCGAGCGGATCGTGGAGCTGCAGTTCGACGAGCTGCGCCGTCGGCTCGCCGAACGCCGCATCACTGTGGAACTCACCAAGGCCGCCCGGGAGTTGATCGCCCACCAGGGCTACGACCCGGTGTACGGCGCCAGGCCGCTGCGCCGCTACATCTCCCACGAGGTCGAGACGATGGTCGGGCGCGCTCTGCTGCGCGGTGACGTCCAGGACGGCGCGACGGTCCGCGTCGACGCCGAACACGGAGAGCTGGTGGTCACCTACGACCAGCCCGAGGACGTGAAGGGAGCGCGGGCGGCATGAGCACGATGCAGGCGACGACCGTCAGGTGTCCCAACTGCGGGCGCACCAACCGGGTGCCCGTGGCCGCGGAGGGCCGCCCCAAGTGCGGCCACTGCAAGCAGCCCCTACCGTGGATGGTGGACGCGGGCGACGACGACTTCACCGAGGTCGCCGAGCGGGCCGACGTCCCCGTCGTGGTCGACCTGTGGGCCACCTGGTGCGGCCCCTGCCGCATGGTCAGCCCGGCACTGGAGAAGGTCGCCACCGATCTCGCCGGCCGCATCAAACTCGTCAAGGTCGACGTCGACAAGAACCCGCGGCTGTCGCAGCGTTTCGAGGTCCAGGCCGTACCGACACTGCTGATCCTCGACCGGGGCGAGACGGTCGCCCGGCAGGCGGGGGCGGCGCCCGCCCCCGCTCTGCGCCGGTGGGTGGAACAGTCGATCACCACCCGGAAAGGGTGATCCGGATGACCCTGCACGCAGACCCCCACCTCGCGCTCGTCCGGCCGGTCCAGCCGCTGACCCCACAAGGGTGTCAGGAGTGTCTGATGCTCGGCTCCCCGTGGGTCCACCTGAGGCTCTGCCTGACCTGCGGGCACGTCGGCTGCTGCGACTCCTCGCCGAACAAGCACGCGCGCAAGCACGCGGCTGCCGTCGCCCATCCGATCGTGCAGTCGTACCAGCCCGGCGAGGAATGGCGCTGGTGCTACGTTCACGAGGCGTTCGTCTGATGTCCGGCGACCAGCCGCTGCCGGGCGAAGAACCGGTGCCGGAGAAGGCGGACGAGGCCGCCTTCTGGGAGACCCCGGACATCTACGGCGCGTATCCGCGCCTCACGGATGACCAGACAGCACGTCTGGAGGAGCACGGGCAACGCCGGACCATGGCTCCGAACGACGTGCTGATCCGGGAGGGGGAGCGCTGCGAGACGTTCTTCGTCGTCCTCAGCGGCACCGTCGCCGTCGTCGAGGGCCACGGCACTCCCGAGGAGCACGTGCTGCGCGTGCACGGCCCCGGCCGCTTCATCGGCGAACTCGGCCTGCTGTACGGACAGGTGGCCTTCTACACCGCTGTCGCCAGGGAGCCCGGCGAGGTCCTCGTCGTCTCCTTGGACCAGTTGCGCCACCTGGTGTCCCAGGACTCCACCATCGGCGACACCGTGCTGCGCGCCTGCCTGTGCCGTCGCGCCCTGCTCGTCGGACAGGGCGCCGGCTTCCGCATCATCGGCTCGCGCTACTCGCCCGACACCAGACGGCTGCGCGAGTTCGCCGTCCGCAACCGGCTGCCGCACCGCTGGATCGACCTGGAGACCGACGAGGAGGCCGAGGAACTGCTGCGCCGCTTCGGCGTCGGCCCGGAGGAGACACCGCTCGTCATCTGGCGGGACACCACCCTGTTGCGCAACCCCAGCAACGCGGAACTGGCCCGGCTCATCGGCCTGCCGTCACTGCCCGCCGGAAACCGTCACGGCGACCTCCTCATCGTGGGCTCCGGACCCGCCGGCCTCGCTGCCGCGGTGTACGCCGCCTCCGAGGGACTGAGCACCACGGTGGTGGAGGCGATGGCCACCGGCGGCCAGGCCGGCACGTCGTCCCGCATCGAGAATCTGCTCGGCTTCCCGTCCGGCATCTCCGGCGCCGAACTCACCGAACGCGCAGTGCTCCAGGCGGAGAAATTCGGCGCCGGGATCAGCCTTCCCCTGGAGGCGACCGGTCTCCATCCCAAGGACGACGACCACTATGTCGTGACGTTCGCCGACGGCAGCGAGATCGCCGCCCGCGCCGTCGTCCTGGCCATGGGCGCCCGCTACCGCCGGCTCCAGGTGCCCGGCATCGAACGCCTGGAGGGAACGAGCGTGCACTACTCGGCGACCGTCTACGAGGCCCAGCAGTGCCGCACCGACCCGGTGGCCGTCGTCGGCGGAGGCAACTCGGCGGGCCAGGCGGTGCTGTTCCTCGCCGGGTACGCGCCGAAGGTGCACCTGCTGGTCCGTGGAGCGAGCCTCGAGGCCCACATGTCCCGCTACCTGGTCGACCAGGTCGAGCGCCATCCGCGGGTGGAGGTCAGCCTGCACACCGAGGTCACCGAGGTCATCGGCCGGGAAGCGCTGGAGGAGCTCGACGTGGTCGACAACCGCACGGGCGGGCACCGTCGGCTCGCGGTACGAAGCCTGTTCGTCTTCACCGGCGCCGAACCTCACACCGAGTGGCTCGCCGGCACTGTCGCCCTCGACTCCCGCGGCTTCGTCCTCACCGGGCCGGAGGCCCAGGAAGCCTGCGCCCACCCCGAGGTGTGGCACGGCCGTGGGCGCCCGTGCATGACCCTGGAGGCCAGCCTGCCCGGGGTCTTCGCGGTGGGGGACGTCCGTAGCGGCTCGGTGAAGCGGGTGGCCTCCGCGGCCGGTGAGGGCGCGATGGCCATCCACTTCGTGCACCGGCACCTGGGGCACTCGGCCGTACCCGGCACCACGGGCACGTCAGCTGTCGCGGGCCACTCGGACGTCCCCCCGAGCCTGCGTCACAAGGAGTCCGCATGGCTTGCATGACGAAACAAGGCGGAAGGAAGTCAGCTGTGAAATACGACGGATTCCTTGCCCGTGTGCGCGAGCGAGGCGAATACAACGACCAGGACGAAGCCGCCGACGTCACCAACGCCGTGCTGGAAGTGCTGGCCCAACGGATCAGCCCGGGAGAGGTCAAGGACCTCGCATCCCAGCTGCCCGGCCCGCTGGGACAAGTACTGGACCGTGCCGCGCCGCAGCAGGCGCGAAGCTTCGGGATCGAAGAGTTCTACCGCCAGGTCGCCGAGCGCACCCATGCCCGACCTCGCACGGCGCAGTGGGACGCCAGCGCGGTCCTGACCACCGTCGCCGACGCGGTCTCCGGCGGGGAGCTGAATCAGATCATCAGCCAGCTCCCCTCCGGTTACGCGGTTCTGTTCGGCAAGGCCGACCTCGCGGACTGAGCCCGCGAGGCGCGTTGGCTGAAGCGATGTTCCTCACAATCTTCGAGTCGGGCGCGCGCCAGTTGTACAGTGATAGCGCCCTTGACCTGCAGAAAGCAGGCAGGGAGCCGTCTTCCGGGAGTTCAACATGCTGCGCACCATGTTCAAGTCCAAGATCCACCGTGCCACCGTCACCCAGGCCGACCTGCACTACGTGGGATCCGTGACCATCGACGCCGATCTGCTCGACGCGGCCGATCTCCTGCCCGGTGAGCTGGTGCACATCGTCGACATCACCAACGGGGCGCGGCTCGAGACGTACGTCATCGAGGGGGAGCGCGGGTCCGGGGTGATCGGGATCAACGGGGCCGCCGCCCACCTCGTGCACCCCGGCGATCTGGTGATCATCATCAGCTACGCTCAGGTCACCGACGCCGAGGCGCGGGCGCTGACGCCGCGGGTGGTGCACGTGGACGAGGGCAACCGGATCGTGGCCCTCGGTGCCGACCCGTCGGAGCCGGTGCCGGGCTCGGACCAGGAGCGCAGCCCTCAGGCCGTCACGGCCTGACCGCCGACCCGCAGGCCGTCACGGCCTGAGCCCGGGCGAGGACCGACGACCAGGAGCGTGCCCATGAGCGACATCGAGATCCGCGACGACCGGGCCGCCGGGCGGCTGGAGGCTCTCGGCGACGGCGAGGTCGTCGGGCACATCGAGTACTTCGCGCTCGACGCCCCGCGCACGGCCCTGGTCCCGGTCCACACGATCGTCGAGCCCGCGCACGAGGGCCAGGGCATCGCCTCCTCCCTCGCGCGCGAGCTGTACGCCCTCGCCGAGCGCGAGGGCGTCCCGGTCGCCCCGCTGTGCCCCTACGTCGTGAAGTGGGCCGCCAAGCACCCCGAGGTCGCGCCGGCCGCCGACCCCGCGCTGCTCGCCGCGGCGAAGGAGTGGCTGGCCGCGCACCCCGGGCGGTTCTGAGCGCGCCCCTGCGTCTGCAGTGACGCACGTCACTTTCCGGTGCTGTCACATTCGGGCGGGCCTTCGTGTCCTGTGTGTGTCATCAACCGCAGACGCACAGGGAGCACCCCCATGGACGCCCGTCTGAACCTCTTCGAGAGCCCGCTCGCGGCCAAGCTCATCCGGCACCTCAACGCGGCCGGGCAGGTCCTGAAGGACTCGTCCCTGCCCGCCACCACGCAGGAACTGGTGAAGATCCGCGCCAGCCAGATCAACGGCTGCGGTTTCTGCGTCGACATGCACACCAAGGACGCGGCCGCCGACGGTGAGACCGCGGTACGCCTCAACCTGGTCGCCGTCTGGCGGGAGGCGACGGTGTTCACCGACGCCGAGCGGGCCGCGCTCGCGCTCGCCGAGGAGGGCACCCGCATCGCCGACGGCGGCGGCGTCTCCGACGAGGTGTGGGCGAACGCCGCCCGGCACTACGACGCGGACCAACTCGCCGCGCTGGTCGGCAGCATCGCCCTGATCAACGCCTACAACCGCGCCAACGTCATCGTCCGCCAGCCGGCGGGCGACTACGAGCCGGGCATGTTCGGCTGACGGGGCGTCGGGGACGGCGGCACGGCCGGAGGCGGGTGCGCCCGCATCGCCTCCGCCGTGCCGCCGTTGGGCCATGCGGCGGGTGCGGCGCGGCTCCGCCGGGTGACTGGCCGCACGCGCGCCGGGTACGCGGGGGAGTAGTCCAGAGCCACCGTCGACCGACTGGCCGGAGGACGCCATGACCTATCCGTACCCCGACCCGGTGCAGCCGGGCCCGACTCCCGGCCCGGATCCGCAGCACCGCCAGCCGTACCCGGACCCGGCACCGCCGCCGGACCCGGTGCCCACGCCGCAACCCCCGGACCCGGTGCCCACGCCGCAGCCGCCCGGCCCGGGTCCCGAGCCGACGCCTCAGCCTCCGGGGCCGGGTCCTCAGCCAACTCCCCAGCCGCCGGGGCCGGGTCCGGAGCCGACGCCGCAACCGCCGGGCCCGGGCCCGCAGCCCACTCCGCCCCCTCCGGGGCCCGGACCGACGCCGCCTCCCGGTCCCGGTCCGAACCCGCAGCCACCGGGACCGAACCCGCTCCCGGAGCCGGACCCGTCACCGATCCCACCGGGCCCCGAACCGGTGCCGAGCCCCGAACCGGGCCCACCGCTGACCTGACCCGGCGCCGGCTCCAGGCACTGGTCCCCCTGGTCTCGGATGCGTCCCGGCCCCTGTCCCGACCCGGACAGCGGGCCGGGCCGGATCGTGAGGCGTGGTCCGGGCCTGACACCTGGCCCGGACCCGACATCCAGTCCGGGCCTGACATCCTGTCCGGGCCGGCGCCCGCCCCTGGCAAGAGTCCCGCTCGGGGCCCGAGCCCCGGACGGACCCATCCGCGCCGCACCCGTACCGATCAGCGCCCCCCGAGCGACCCCCGCGGACCGAGCCCTGTCCCGGACCGAGCCCCGTCCCGGACCGAGCCCCGCCCCCGAGCGAACCGCTCCCGGCCCGCTCCTAGGCCGACACCTCCGACCGGTCCCCGCCCCACAGCGTGTGGAACGCGCCGTCGCGGTCCACCCGCCGGTAGGTGTGCGCGCCGAAGAAGTCGCGCTGGCCCTGGGTGAGGGCGGCCGGGAGGCGTTCGGCGCGCAGGGCGTCGTAGTAGGCGAGGGCCGCCGAGAAGCCGGGGGTCGGCACGCCCTGGAGGGTCGCGGCGACCAGCACCTCGCGCCAGCTGTCCTGGGCCTCCGCGATCTCCCGCGCGAACGTCTCGTCGCTCAGCAGGCTCGGCAGGTCCGGGCGGGCGTCGTACGCGGCGCGGATGCGGTCGAGGAACGCGGCCCGGATGATGCAGCCACCGCGCCAGATCGAGGACACCGCGCCGAGGTCGATGTCCCAGCCGTACTCCTCGCTGCCCGCGGCGATCTCGTGGAAGCCCTGCGTGTACGACACGATCTTCGACGCGTACAGCGCCTGCTCCACCCGGTCCGCGAAGGTCGCCGCGTCCGCCTTGGTCAGCGGCGACGCCTTCGGGCCCTTCAGGTCACGGGAGGCGGCCCGCAGCGCGGCGTGGCCGGACAGGGAGCGCGCGAAGACCGCCTCGGCGATGCCGGACACCGGAACGCCCAGGTCGAGCGCGATCTGGACCGTCCAGCGGCCGGTGCCCTTCTGCTCGGCCTGGTCCACCACCACGTCCACGAACGGCTTGCCGGTGGCCGAGTCGACGTGCGCCAGCACCTCCGCCGTGATCTCGATCAGGTACGAGTCGAGCCGGCCGGTGTTCCAGGTGCGGAAGATGTCCGCGATCTCGGCGGGCGTGTACCCGGCGACGTCGCGCAGCAGCTGGTAGGCCTCGCCGATGAGCTGCATGTCGGCGTACTCGATGCCGTTGTGCACCATCTTCACGAAGTGCCCGGCGCCGTCCGGGCCGACGTGCGTCACGCACGGCGCCCCGTCGGCGGCCTTCGCGGAGATCTTCTCCAGCATCGGCCCGAGGGAGTCGTACGACTCCGCCGAGCCGCCCGGCATGATGCTCGGCCCGTTCAGCGCGCCCTCCTCGCCGCCGGAGATGCCCGTGCCGACGAAGTGGATGCCCCGCTCGCGCAGTTCGCGCTCCCGGCGCCGGGTGTCCGCGAAGTGCGCGTTGCCGCCGTCGATGATCATGTCACCGGGTTCGAGGAGCGGGGCGAACTCCTGGATCACCGCGTCCGTCGGCTCACCGGCCTTCACCATGATCACCAGGCGGCGCGGCCGCTCCAGCGCGTCCACGAACTCCTTCGCGGTCTCGGCCGCGACGAAGTCGCCCTCGTGCCCGAACTCCTTCACCAGCGCGTGCGTGCGCGAGGCGGTCCGGTTGTGCAGCGCCACCGTGTAGCCGTTGCGCGCGAAGTTGCGGGCGAGGTTGCGGCCCATCACCGCGAGGCCCGTGACACCGATCTGGGCTGAAGTGCTCATACCGCCTGCTCCCGAAGACATAGAGGACACAAGAAGACATACGGGTGGAAGATCGTGCCGTTCCTGCCCGCCAGTATCGCCCCTCGACCATGCTGACGTGCCGGTACGCCGGCCGCACCTTCGGCCGTGCCGTCCATCAGTACGCGCGCCGGGCCCCCACCGGCTCAGCTCACGGTCGACGACGGCTCGACGCAATCGGCAACCAGGGGCGCTTCCCGGCCACTTGACGCCGGCGTACGGCCGATTTGCCGTCTTGTCATGGCCGTTTCCCGGCGCATACTTTTGCCCCTCCTGACACCGACCTGTGTCGAGGGGGGCTCCCAGCATGGCCGTACGCGGCCGGCACCGCCGGTACCAGCCGAACAGGATCAACCGCGCCTCACTCACCGTCACCGCGGGCGGCGCGGGCATCGCCCTCCCGCTCATCGGCACCGGTGCCGCGCACGCCGCCGACCCGGCCACCTGGAACAAGGTCGCCGCCTGCGAGTCCAGCGGCAACTGGAGCGTCAACACCGGCAACGGCTTCTACGGCGGGCTGCAGTTCACCCAGTCCACCTGGGCGGCCTTCGGTGGCACGAAGTACGCCCCGCGCGCCGACCTCGCCACCCGGGGCGAGCAGATCGCCGTCGCGGAGAAGGTGCTGGACGGGCAGGGCCCCGGCGCCTGGCCGGAGTGCTCGGTGCGCGCCGGACTGACCCGGGACGCCGGACCGGCCCGCGGCGCCGGCGCGCCGGACGTCCACCCGGACACCGCCTCCGTGCGGTCCGTGCGCGACGTCCAGCCGCACACCACGCCCCAGTCACGCGCCGGGCGCACCGAGATGTACACGGTGGTGCACGGCGACACCCTCTCCGGCATCGCCGAGTCCCGCCGTGTGCGCGGCGGTTGGCAGCGGCTGTACGAGGCGAACCGCGCCACCGTGGGCGCCGACCCGGACCTGATCGTGCCGGGCCAGCGGCTGCGCGTCGACGGCGGCACCCCGAAGGCCGCGCCGCAGCGCCACGGCCACCCCGGCACGGCCGCCCAGCCGAAAAAGCCGGAACAGTCGAAACCGTCGCCCCAGCACAGGCAGCCCAAGCAGTCCAAGCAGCCGCAGCAGCCGAGGAAGCAGCCGAAGAGCACCCGGCACACCGCCGGGACCACCGCGCACGAGGCCCGCAAGAGCGGCACCCACGCCCTGGTCGCCCCCGTCGCCGGCGGCATCGGCACGCCGTACCATGTGGCCGGCTCCCACTGGTCGAAGGGCTACCACACCGGCGTCGACTTCCCCGTGCCGACCGGGACCTCCGTGCGGGCCGTGGCGTCCGGCAAGGTCGTCGACGCGGGGTGGGGCGGATCGTTCGGCTACCAGGTGGTGATCCGGCACGCCGACGGCCGCTACACCCAGTACGCGCACCTGTCGGCGATCTCCGTGCGGGCCGGGCAGACGGTGGGCGGCGGTCAGCGCATCGGCCGGACGGGCACCACCGGCAACAGCACGGGCCCCCACCTGCATTTCGAGGTGCGCACCGGACCCGGTTTCGGATCGGACGTGGACCCGCTGGTCTACCTGCGAGCGGGCGGCGTCACGATCTGACCCGCGTGCGGTGCCGGTCGGGCACGAGCAGCGGTACGCCCGGCAGCAGCACCGGCATGCAGGGGCTGACGTAGAACGGCGCGCAGACGTAGGGCGCACCGTCCCCCGCCTCCTGGCCGTACGGCGGTGACGGCTGCCCGGCGTCGCTGCCGTCGTACGCAACCGGCTGCCCGGCGTCGCCGGCGTCGTACGCCACCGCCGCCGGCACCACGTCCCGCGCGGACACGGCCGTCGCGGCCGGCACCTCGGCCGGTGCCTCCGCAGGCGCTCCGGCCCGCACCGGTACCTCGGCAGGCATCTCCACCGGCACGTCCGCCGGCGCCCCGACCTGGACGGGTACCCGCACCGGCTCGTGCGCCGCTTCCGCGTTCCCCGCCGGGACACCGCCCGTGCCCGTCAGCCGCTCCGTCGTGAGGAGGATCAGCCCGCCCGCCGCGAGGACGCCGCAGCCCAGCGCGAGCACGGTCCCCGTCGTGCCGTAGCGGAAGGTCTCGCCGAACATCGTAATGCCCACGGCGGCCGCGACCACCGGGTTGACCACGGTCAGCGTGGCCAGCGGTGCGGCCAGGCCGGCGCCCCGGTAGGAGGCCTGCGACAGCATGACGCCCGCGACGGCGAACACGCCGATGACCGCGAGCGAGGGGGCGTCGGAGAGCGCCGGGCCGCCGGTGAAGTCCACGGCGACGGTCTTGGTGAACACCGAGGACATGCCGAACGCGACCCCCGAGGCGGTCGCCAGCAGCATGCCCCGGACCGCCGGATGCCGGTGCGCGGCCCGGCCCGCCGCCATCAGCGCGGCCACCGCGCCGCCCGCGGCCAGCGCCGACGCCACCCGCTGCGGGGTGTCCAGCGACTGCGCCGCGGACGCCCCCACCAGCGCCAGCAGGCCCGCGAGGCCCACCGTCGCCATGGTCGCGCCCCGCCAGGCGGCCGCCCCGGCCCGGCGGCCGACGAACAGCGCCGCCATCGGCAGCGCCAGCACGATCGTGAGGGCACCCAGCGGCTGCACCAGGCTGAGCGGGCCACAGGCGAGGGCCACCACGTGCAGCAGACCGCCGAGGCCGTTCAGCGCCAGCGCCCCCCACCAGGCGGGGCGGCGCAGCGGGGCGTAGCTCTCGTCCGGGCCGGTCGCGGCGACCCGCTCCTGCACGATCGCCCCGGCCGCGTAGGCGACGGCCGAGACGAGCGAGAGCAGGACGGACAGCGCGAGGGCGCTCATGAGCACTTCCTTCGCGGCAGGCGGGGGCGCCGGCCCCGGCGCGACGAACGGTCGGCTTGCATGAGCAACACGATGCCCCTTCACGCTGTTCCCGTCGTCGTCCCTGAGCACGCAATGCTTCCTACTGCCGATGGAGTACTGCTCGAGGACCGTCATCCCCGAGGGGGGTGACACGGACGGCGACCCGCTGATCACACCGCCGCACGGACTTGGTACTACTGCTGTTCGTGGACCTCGACGCCGAACTCGCCGCGCTGCGCCCGCTCGGCGGCTTCTTCCTCCTGCGCACGGCCGGACGGCCGCCCCGCCCGCTGCCCGCGCTCGCGGACGCCTACGGCGAGACGCAGCCGGAGGTCCACCCGGATCCGCTGATGCTGCGTGTCCGCAAGGTCGCCGACGGCATCCGCGCTCCCGAGGCGCGGGTCGCCGCCTCCATCGCCCACCAGGGCCTGGCGGCCCGGCTGTGGTCCGTCGCGCTCGGCTGCGCCGCGCTGTACGGCACGGTCCCCGACCTCGATCCGCGGCTGGTGCGCTGGGACCCGGAGGCCACCGCCCCGGACGACCTGTGGCTGACCGAGGTGCGGCCCGGCACGGATCTCGCCGCCGGGGTCCTCGTGGGCCATCTGCGCCCCCTCGGGGCGGCTCTGCGCGCCCGCTACCCTCTCGCGCCGGGCCTGCTGCGCGGCAACGCCGCCTCCGCCCTCGCGGGTGCCGCCCGGCAGCTGGAGCGCTGGGCGGCGGCCCACGACCGCCCCGAGGCCGCGGCCCGCGCCCGGGCCCTGACCGCCGGGCTGCTCGCCCACCCGGACCTCGCCGGGGCGGGCCGGTTCCTGCCGTCCGGGGGCTTCCGGCGCCGCAGCTGCTGCCTGTACTACCGGGTCCCGGCCGGGGGCGTGTGCGGGGACTGCTGTTTCCCGAGTCCTCCGCGCTCTTCCCCACGCGCCCCGTCTGGGTGACCATGAAGGGGCAACGGCAGCCGAGTCACAGGGGGTTCCGGGTGCGTGTGGGACTGCTGACCCGGGAGTATCCCCCGGACGTGTACGGCGGTGCGGGCGTCCATGTGGAGTTCCTGGCCCGCGAGCTGGCACCCCTGGTCGACCTCGACGTGCACTGCTGGGGCGAGGGCTCCTCGGCGGACAAGGCGGCCGGCATCCTGCGGCACCGCCCCTGGTCGCGCCTGGACGACGCCAACGACGCGCTGCGCACCTTCTCCGTCGACCTGTCCATGGCCGCCGCCCTCCAGGGCCGCGACCTGGTCCACTCGCACACCTGGTACGCCAACCTCGGCGGCCACCTCGCCAAGCTGCTGTACGGCGTGCCGCACGTGGTGACCGCGCACTCGCTGGAGCCGCTGCGCCCGTGGAAGGCCGAACAGCTGGGCGGCGGCTACGCGCTGTCCGGCTGGGCCGAGCGCACCGCCATCGAGGCCGCCGACGCGGTGATCGCCGTCTCCGGCGCGATGCGCGAGGACATCCTCGCCTGCTACCCGGCGCTCGATCCGGCCCGGGTGCACGTCGTCCACAACGGCATCGACACCACCCTGTACCGGCCCGACCCCGGCACCGGCGCCCTGGAGCGGGCCGGCGTCGACCCGGACCGCCCGTACGTGCTGTTCGTCGGCCGCATCACCCGGCAGAAGGGCGTCCCGCACCTGCTGCGGGCCGTGCGGGACATCGACCCCGCCGCGCAGGTCGTGCTGTGCGCGGGCGCCCCGGACACACCGGAGATCGACGCCGAGTTCCGCACGCTGTACGAGGAGCTGAGCGGCGTACGCGACGGGGTGCACTGGATCCCGCGCATGCTGCCGCGCCCGGAGGTGATCCAGCTGCTCACGCACGCGGCGGCCTTCGTCTGCCCGTCGGTGTACGAACCGCTCGGCATCGTGAACCTGGAGGCGATGGCCTGCGGCACGCCCGTCGTCGCCTCCCGCGTCGGCGGCATCCCCGAGGTCGTCGAGGACGGCGTCACCGGGGTACTCGTCGACGTGGACGACCACTTCGAGGACGGTCTCGCCCGGGCGCTGGACCGTGTCCTGGGCGATCCCGCCTCCGCCCGGCGGATGGGCGAGGCGGGACGGGAGCGCGCGGTCACCCGGTTCGGCTGGGACGCGGTCGCGCGGCGCACGGTACGGCTCTACGAGGAGATCCTCGGCAACGTGAAACAGGATTGAGCGCCCGGGCCAGGGGCAGTCATGGGTCAACCAGCGTGAGGGGAGCGGCCATGCGTCGTGGTGGTCCTTCGGTGCTCGGCATCGTGCTCGCGGGCGGAGAGGGCAAGCGCCTGATGCCCCTGACCGCCGACCGCGCCAAACCAGCGGTCACCTTCGGCGGGACGTACCGGCTCGTCGACTTCGTGCTGTCCAACCTCGTCAACGGCGACATCCTGCGCATCTGCGTGCTCACGCAGTACAAGTCGCACTCGCTGGACCGGCACATCACCACGACGTGGCGGATGTCCAGTCTGCTCGGCAACTACGTCACGCCCGTCCCCGCCCAGCAGCGCCTCGGGCCGCGCTGGTACCTGGGCAGCGCGGACGCGATCCTGCAGTCCCTGAACCTGATCCACGACGAGCAGCCGGAGTACGTCGCCGTCTTCGGCGCCGACCACGTCTACCGCATGGACCCGCGGCAGATGCTGGCGCAGCACATCGACAGCGGCGCCGGCGTCACCGTGGCCGGCATCCGGGTGCCGCGCAGCGAGTCCTCGTCGTTCGGCGTGATCACGCCCGGCTCGGACGGGCAGACCGTCGACCGCTTCCTGGAGAAGCCGGCCGACCCGCCCGGCCTCGCGGACGACCCCGCGTGCGTCTTCGCGTCGATGGGCAACTACATCTTCACCACCAAGGCCCTGATCGAGGCCCTGCAGCGGGACGCCGAGGACGAGCGTTCCGTGCACGACATGGGCGGCTCGATCCTGCCCCAGCTCACCGAGCGCGGAGAGGCGCAGCTGTACGACTTCAGCGCCAACCACGTCCCCGGCGAGACCAGCCGCGACCAGGGCTACTGGCGGGACGTGGGCACCCTGGACGCGTACTACGAGGCCCACATGGACCTCATCGCGGAGCGTCCCGCGTTCAACCTCTACAACCGCCAGTGGCCGATCTACACGCACTCCACGCAGCTGTCCCCGGCCCGCTTCAACGCCGGCGGCATCGCGGGCGAGTCGATCATCAGCGCCGGCTGCCTCATCCGCGGCCAGGTCACCCGGTCGGTGCTGTCGCCGGGCGTCGTGGTCGACCCGGGGGCGGTCGTGCAGGGCTCGGTGCTGCACGACGGCGTCCACGTCGGCCGGGGCGCGATCGTGCGCGGCGCGATCCTCGACAAGAACGTCGAAGTGCCCCCGGGCGCCACCATCGGCGTCAACCCCAGCCGGGACGCGGAGCTGTACACGGTGTCCAAGGCCGGCGTGATCGCCTTGGGCAAGGGGCAGCGGGTGTCCTAGCGCCCCCGCGGGGGCCGGTGACCGACGACGGCGGGCACGTCCGGGCACAGGGGACGTGCCCGACGGCGGTGCGCCCCGCAGCAGGCCGGTAGGTACATCCGGGCAGGGGACGTGCCCCACGCCCGTGTGCCCCGCAGCAGGCCGGTACCGGAGCCTCGGTACCGGGGCTGCGTGCCCGCGCGCCGCCCCCCCGGCCGCGTGATCGGCGCGATCCCGTCGGGGCCCGCCCCACCCGTTTGTCATGTCCCTGGACGCCCGGCGGAATCCGTGTTGTCATGCCAACGGCCGCGTTTACAACGATGTAATCCCGCGCCCCGTTCCGGCTGACGAACCGTCACCCGCCTTCCCCCGAAGGAGGATCCATGCGCACCGGACGCCTCAGAACGAAACTGGCCCTGCTGCTCGCCGCAGCCCTCGGCCTTGCCGGGCTGACCGCCGCCCCGGCCGGCGCCGAGACCGGCGCCACCGCCGCGGACGCCGTCGAGGTCCACGGCCTCAAGGGCGATTACTACACCCAGTCCGCCCCCGGGGCCTTCGACTTCCACGAGCTCAAGGCCACCGGATTCGACCCGAACCTGGACTACGACAACCTGGAGCCGCGCCTGGCGTTCACCACCGGGCAGTCGGACGACGTCAGTGTCCGCTGGACCGGCAGGCTCGTCCCCGCGAGCAGCGGCGCCCACACCTTCTCGGTCAGCGCCGACAACGGCTTCCGGCTGTGGGTCGGCGGCCGCCTCGTCATCGACCACTGGGTCGACGACTGGGACCGCGAACAGACCTCCGCACCCCTGGAGTTGACCGCCGGGCAGCCCTACGACCTCAAGGTCGAGTACTTCGAGCACTTCGGCGGCTCCAACCTGCACCTGCGCTGGACGCCGCCCGGCGGCGCCAAGGAGGCCGTACCGCAGTCGGCCCTGCGCCTGCCCGACGGCTTCGACTACGACGGCGCCACCGCCGCCACCGTCCTCGCCGACGGCAGCACCCTGAAACTGGACTTCCCCCGCGACCTCGCCGCACCCCCGGCCTCCTTCACGGACCACCTGCGGGCCGTCATCGGCGGCGCCGCCTGGCCGCTGGCCGGCGCCCGCCCCGACCCGGCCGACCCCAAGGCCCTGCTCGTCGCCCTCGCCCAGCCCGTCGTCGGCAACAAGGCCGGCACCGCCCGCGGCACGGCCGACGTCCGCTACGACGGATCCGGCGGCCTCACGACCACCGACGGCAACGTTGTCAAGGCGTTCTGGAGCAGCGGCCCCAACCGGTCCACCCACGAGCTGCGCACCCCCTGGGCCGACCGGGTCGACCCGGACCGGCCCCTGCCGGAGTACCCGCGCCCCCAGCTCACCCGCGACGCCTGGCTGAACCTCAACGGGCGCTGGCAGTTCGCCGCCGCGCGGGCGGGGGAGCAGCCGCCCACCGGGCGCGACCTGCCGGAGCGGATCACCGTGCCGTACCCGGTGGAGTCGCAGCTGTCCGGCCTGGAGCGGCACGAGGACCGCATGTGGTACCGCCGCACCTTCACCGTCCCGCCCGGCTGGCACATCGGTTCGGGCAAGCGGCTGCGGCTGAACTTCGGCGCCGTCGACTGGCAGGCCGAGGTGTACGTCAACGGCACCCAGGTCACCGAACACCGCGGCGGCTACGACCGGTTCAGCGCCGACGTCACCGACGCGCTGAAGCCCGGCCGCACCCAGGAGCTGATCGTCGGCGTGTACGACCCGACGGACGCGGCCGGCGGCGAGAACCCGCCGCTGGGCAAGCAGCGCCTGGACCCCAGCGGCATCTGGTACACGCCGACCTCGGGCATCTGGCAGACGGTGTGGCTGGAGCCGGTCGCCCCCGACCACGTCGACGCGCTCAAGCTCACCCCCGACCTCACGCGTGACACGCTGACCGTCGAACCGCAGGGCGTCCGCGCCGGCGTCCCGGTCACCGCGACGGCGTACGCCCAGGGCCGCCCGGTCGCGACCGCGCGGGGCCGCACCGGCGCCCCGCTGACCCTGACGATCCGCGACCCCCACCTGTGGTCGCCCGACGATCCGTTCCTGTACGACCTGAAGGTGACCGTCGGCCAGGACCGCGTCGGCAGCTACTTCGGCATGCGTTCCGTCGGCGTCCAGAAGATCGACGGGGTGCCCCGCACGATGCTCAACGGCTCGCCGGTCTATCTGATGGCCACCCTCGACCAGGGCTTCTGGCCGGACGGCCTGTACACCGCGCCGACCGACGAGGCCCTCGCCTACGACCTGAAGGTCCACAAGCGGCTCGGCTTCAACTCCGTGCGCAAGCACATCAAGGTCGAACCCGACCGCTGGTTCTACTGGGCCGACCGGCTCGGCCTGCTGGTGTGGCAGGACATGCCCGCGACGACGGCCGGGGTGAACCCCGGCGAGGCGGCCCGCGCCGAGTACGAGCGGGAGATGCGGCAGATCATCGACGAGCACGTCTCCAGCCCCTCGGTGATCATGTGGGTCACCTTCAACGAGGGCTGGGGCCAGTACGACGAGGCCCGCATCGCCGACCAGGCCAAGACCTGGGACCCGACCCGGCTCGTCAACGGCATGTCGGGACTCAACCTGGGGCGCGACGGCGGCACCGGGGACGTCATGGACGAACACGGCTACCCCAGCCCCGCCCTGCCGCCCCACCCCGACGGCGAACGCGCCCTGCTCAGCGGCGAGTACGGCGGCCTCGGCCTCGCGGTGCCCGGTCACGCCTGGCCCGTGCAGCAGTCGTACGTCGACGTGGACCCGGCGACCTACACCGACGACTACCTGGCGAAACTCGCCGAGGTCCGCGCGCTGGCCTGCCGCGGCGGCAACGGCGCCGTCTACACACAGATCGCGGACGTCGAGGGCGAGCTGAACGGCCTGCTCACCTACGACCGCCGGGTGCTCAAGCCGGACGCCGACCGGCTGCGCGCCGCCCACCGGGCGCTGATCCGGGACGCGTCCCGGGCGACCGTCGCGGGCTGCCCGGCGGCCTGAGTCCCCCTTCGGGCGAAGGCAGGGGAGCGAGGGGTGCGCGGCCGGCGGGACGACAACGATGTCCCTGGCCTGCCGGGTTCCTCGCTCCCCCGGGCGGAGCACAGGACGGCCGCCCCGCGCCCCTCCGGATGGGGGATGTCGGCGGGGCGGTGCCGCCTGAGCTGAAGTAACCTCAGATGTCCCATAAGTCCCGCCCTTCACGCGGAGGGTGGGACTTAATCTGCTGTTAACTGTGCGTAGCCTGATCGTACTTGACCGTAATCGGTTGCAAGGGTTTGACTTCAGGCTCATCCGTCCGTCGACGCGAGGCAAGCCCTTGACTCCTGATCTGCTCGCACCTCTCGACCTGGCGTTCTGGAACATCGAGTCCCCCGAGCACCCCATGCACCTGGCCGCGCTCGGGGTCTTCTCCGCCCACTCGCCGACCGCCGGCGCCCACGCGGCCGACCTGCTCGCCGCTCGCGCCGCGGCCGTGCCCGGGCTGCGGATGCGGATCCGCGACGTGTGGCAGCCGCTGGGGGCGCGCTCACCGCTCTCGTTCGGCGGCGCCACGCGGGAGCCGGTGGCGGACTTCGACCCGCTCGACCACATCCGGCTGCACGCCCCCACCGCCGACTTCCACGCCGAGGCCGGCCGGCTCATGGAGCGGCCGCTGGAGCGGGAGCGGCCGCCGTGGGAGGCGCACGTGCTGCCCGGCGCGGACGGGGTGTCCTTCGCGGTGCTGTTCAAGTTCCATCACGCGCTGGCCGACGGGCTGCGGGCGCTCGGTCTCGCCGCCGCCGTCCTCGACCCGGTCGACCTGCCCGCGCGCCGGCCCCGCCCCGAGGAGCCGCCACGCGGTCTCCTGCCCGACGTGCGGCGCCTGCCGGAGCTGGTGCGCGGCGCCGTCTCGGGCGCGCTGTCCGACGTGGGGCGGGCCCTCGACATCGGCGCCTCGGTGGCCGTGTCCACCCTCGGCATGCGCAGCACGCCCGCGCTGACCGCCGAACCCACCGGCACCCGGCGCACCGCCGGCGTGGTCGTCGACCTCGACGACGTGCACCGCGTCCGCAAGGCCGTCGGCGGCACCGTCAACGACGTACTGATCGCGGTCGTCGCCGGCGCCCTGCGTACCTGGCTCGACGAGCGCGGCGACGGCAGCGAGGGCGTCGCGCCGCGCGCCCTGATCCCGGTGTCCAAGCGCCGCCCGCGCACCGCCCACCCACAGGGCAACCGGCTCTCCGGGTACCTGATACGGCTTCCGGTCGGGGAGGGCGACCCGCTCGGGCGGCTCGCCGCGGTCCGGGTGGCGATGGACCGCAACAAGGACGCCGGACCCAACCGGGGCGCCGGCGCGGTCGCGCTGCTCGCCGACCACGTCCCGGCGCTCGGCCACCGGCTCGGCGGGCCGCTGGTCGGCCAGGCCGCCCGGCTCTGGTTCGACATCCTGGTCACCAGCGTGCCGCTGCCCGGGATCGGCCTGCGGCTCGGCGGGAACCCGCTGACCTCGGTCTATCCGCTCGCGCCCCTCGCCCGCGGCCAGGCCCTGGCGGTCGCGATCTCCACCTACCAGGGCCGGGTCCACTACGGGCTGGTCGCCGACGCCGAAGCCGTACCGGATCTCGATCGGTTCGCGCGGGCCGTGACCCGGGAGGTGGAGACACTGCTCACAGCGTGCGCCGACTGAGGCCGCGCGGTTTGGTTCCCGGGTGCGGCGCTCCGTAGAATTCCGCGTTCGAAAGCGGGCGCGGTCGGAGCGCCGCGGGACCAGACCAGGGATCGGCAGCGCGATGACGGTGACGCAGGACGGCTCGGCGACCACGGACGAGGCCGCGTACGGCCCCGGCATCGACCCCGAGCGGCTGGCCGTCTGCCTCGGCGTGCTCGCCGAGCTGGACGATCTCGACGTCGACCACCCGGACGCCGTCGCGGTGCGCCGGGCCACCTCCCACATCTACCGCACGGTCAAGCAGCGCCGCCGGCAGGAGCGCCGCGCCGCCAAGACCGCCCACGATCGCGCGGTCACCGAGGCCACCGCCACCGGCTCCGCCGAGCGCATCGACGACGAGACCGAGGGCATCCTGCCGTCCTCCAAGGTCGAGCCCGGCCGGATCGCGGGGATACTCCAGCGCCCCCGCTCCTGCTACACCTGCAAGAAGCGCTACGTCGAGGTCGACTACTTCTACCACCAGCTGTGCCAGGACTGCGCCGCGCTCAACCGCGCCAAGCGCGACGTCCGCGCCGACCTCACCGGCAAGCGCGCCCTGCTCACCGGCGGCCGCGCCAAGATCGGCATGTACATCGCGCTGCGGCTGCTGCGCGACGGCGCGCACACCACCATCACCACGCGCTTCCCCAAGGACGCCATCCGCCGGTTCAAGGCGATGGAGGACTCCGCGGAGTGGCTGCACCGGCTGGAGGTCGTCGGCATCGACCTGCGCGACCCCGCCCAGGCCGTCGCCCTCGCCGAGCAGGTCGCCGCCGCCGGCCCGCTCGACATCCTGATCAACAACGCGACGCAGACCGTGCGCCGGCTGCCCTCCGCCTACGCCGCCCTGGTCGAGGGGGAGAGCGCCCCGCTGCCCGCCGGGGAACTCCCCGCCCACCACGTGATCGGCGCCTTCAACTCCGGCGCCGTCGACGGCATCGCCGCGCTGCCCGTCGGCGTCAGCGGCCTGGACGCCCAGAAGGTCGCCGACCTCGCCCTCGTCGCGGGCAACGCCAGCGTCGCCCGGCACCTGGACGGCACCGCCATCGACGCCGGCGGGCTCGTGCCCGACGTCGTGGAGACCAACACCTGGGTGCAGACCATCGACCAGATCTCGCCCGTCGAGCTGCTCGAGACCCAGCTGTGCAACTACACGTCGCCGTTCATCCTGATCAGCGCGCTGCGCCCGGCGATGGCGGACGCCGCGAAGAAGGCGGCCAGCGGGCGCGCCTACGTCGTCAACGTCTCCGCGATGGAGGGCGTCTTCAACCGCGGCTACAAGGGTGCCGGGCACCCGAACACCAACGCGGCGAAGGCGGCCATGAACATGGTCACCCGGACCAGCGCGGCCGAGATGTTCGAGTCCGACGGCATCCTGATGACCTCCGTCGACACCGGCTGGATCACCGACGAACGCCCGCACTACGACAAGCTGCGCCTGGCCGAGGCCGGCTTCCACGCGCCCCTCGACCTGGTCGACGGCGCGGCCCGGGTCTACGACCCGATCGTGCGCGGCGAGGCGGGCGAGGACCTGTACGGCGTCTTCCTGAAGGACTACGCCCCGGGCAAGTGGTAAGCGCGCCCGCGGCCTGAGGGCGGCTCCCCGGGCAAGTGGTAAGCGCGCCCGCCACCTGAGGGCGGCCCCCGGGCAAGTGGTGAGCGCGCCCGCGGCCTGGGGGTGGCCCCCCGGGGGCCCGCCGGTGGACCCGCTGGGCGTCCCGCCGGGGTGGTCCTCGGCGGGCGGAGGACGCAGCCTCTCTCAGTCGACCGTGCTGGGGCGGGAGTTGTGGGTGGCGAGCAGTTCCAGCACCGTGCGCCAGTCCTCCAGGACCCCGCCGTCCAGCGCGTCGGTGCGGGCCTCCTCGTCGGCCTGGCGCAGGGCGAGCAGCGCGTCGTCCGGCTCGCCGGTGCCGAGCGGGGCCCCGGCCAGCCGTACGAGACGGTGGACCCGCTCCCCGAGCAGGGACCGGACCGCCTCGGCCGCCCGTTCGGCGCCCGCGGCCGCGTCCCCGGGGCGCAGCAGCCGGCCGACCGCCAGGACCAGCCCCGCCACCTGGAGCTCCTTGTCCGCGGGGCGGCGCCGGCGCAGCAGCGCCGCGGTGCGCAGGGCGTGGTCGTGCAGATCGGCCGGGCGGGCGGAGCGGCCCGGCAGGGCCTGCGCGCCCCGGCAGGCGGAGAGCAGGTCCATCAGCTCGTCGACGCTGCGCAGTTCCATGCGTCAGTCCTCCCGCGAGACAGCCAGGTGCCGGCCCGACAGCAGATCATGGCCGGTTTATCGCACAGCCAACGGCACTTGAACGGCGGCCCGAAGTCGAAGACCCGCGCGGGAACGTAGGCCGATCGAGTGACTGATAAAAGGCGGCAAACCGGTCAAAAGGGTTCAATTCCCTAGCGAGGACATGTGGGTGACTTGCCATGGTTACCCCAAATTTTCAGCCCCATCGAGCGGGGCCCCGCTCATTTGGTTAGTCTGTAGCGGACGGACAGCACAGCGGGTCCCACCCACACCCACCGTCCGTCACGGACAAGCCGGTCCACCACGGCCTGATCCACTGTGAGTTGTCGACGCCACCGCGTCCGAACGCCTTGAGACAGACCCGAGCGGACGTCGAAGCACAGGCCTCAGCATGGCCGGTACGTCCCCGGGTGACCGACACATAAGGAGTGCGCGGTGACACCAGAGAAGACGAATCGCGAGCAGCGCCCCAAGGAACGCACGGAGCGCGCCGGCCGCCGGCCCGGAGAGATCGGCAGCCTCGACGTGTGGGCCCGGTCCGCCCCCATCCGCCTCGCCGGATACGAGGACGACCTCGCCGAGCCCCACATCCTGCCCAGCGTGGACTGACCCTCCCCGGGCAGGACCATCGCGATCGCCGGCCGCATGGGCGTGCCAGACTCACGCCCATGCTGATCAGAGAAGCCGCGGCCGAGGACTGGCCGCAGATCTGGCCGTTCTGGCACCGCATCGTCGCCGCCGCCGAGACCTACGCCTGGGACCCGGACACCACCGAGGAAGCGGCCCGCGAGCTGTGGATGAGCCCGGCCAAGCGGGTGTACGTCGCCGAGGACGAGACCGGCGCCGTCGTCGGCTCCGCCTATCTGACCCCGAACTACGGCGGCCCGGCCGCCCGGATCGCCAACGCGGGTTTCATGGTCGACCCCGGCCGGGGCGGCCGCGGTATCGGCCGCGCCCTCGCCGAGCACATCCTGACCGAGGCCGCGGCCCAGGGGTATCGGGGCATGGTCTTCAACGCCGTGGTCGAGACGAACCCGGCGGTACGCCTCTGGCAGTCCCTCGGCTTCACCGTCCTCGGCACGGTCCCGGACGCCTTCGAACACCCCCGCCACGGCCTGGTCGGCCTGAACGTCATGTACAAGTCACTCCTGTGACGCGCGGCCGAGCCGCGAGGGGACGCGGCCACGGCGCGGCCGTAGTCGTCGAGCCGCCGGCCGGCGACGCGCCCGCCCTCTCACTCCCGCTCACCCCGCCACGCCCCGTCACGGGACGCCCAGCGGGCGGCGGCCGGGACCGTCAGGCCCGCCAGCGCGAAGAGGGCGCCCAGCATCGCCCAGCCCAGGGAGCCGTGGGCGATCGCCGTGACCGTGACCAGGGCCGGGCCCGCCATCATGCCCGCCGACATGCCCGCGCCGAAGACGCCCTGGTAGACGCCGTGGGCGCGGGCGTCGGCGAGTTCGTAGCCGAGGGTCCAGCCGCCGGCCGCCGACAGCACCTCGGCGAACACCTGGACGACCGCGCCGGCCGTCAGCGCCAGCACCGCCCAGAGCGGAGAGAGGCCCGCGGACAGGGCGTACACCGCGCAGGCCACGGCCAGCAGCAGCCCCGACCAGGCCATCGCCCGCACCGCGGCCGGCACCCGTGACGTCCGGCGGGCGACCCGGACCTGCAGCAGCGCCACCAGCGCGCAGTTGACGATCATCAGCAGGGCCGCCGTCCAGCGGGGCGCCTCGGTGCGCTCCACGATCCACAGCGGCAGCCCCACCTCGCTCAGCGAGTACTGCACCACCAGCACCGCGTTCAGCACGGTCACCGCCAGGAACGGCAGGTCGCGCACCGCGCGCCAGCGGTCGAAGGCCGGCGCGCCGGCGTCCTGGGCCGCACGTCGCGCAACGTGCGGGGCCAGCGGCAGCCGCGGCACCAGCAGGGCCGGACCCGCGAACGACAGGGCGTCGAGCAGGATCACCGTCACGTACGCCGGACGCGAGTCCAGTTGCAGCGCGACCGCGCCGAGCGCGCCGCCCAGCCCCATGCCGACGTTCGTCACCATGCGCAGATACGCCCGCGCCTCCACGCGGGTCGCGGCCGGCAGCACGTCGGCGTACAGCGCGCCCTGCACGCCGCGGCTCGCCGTCTGCAGTCCCGTCGCCGCGATCACCGCGACGAGGAAGGCGGCGTAGGAGTGCACGAGCGTGTAGGCGGCGGTCGCCAGGCCCGTGCCGCCCCACAGCAGCGCGCCGACCCGCCGGGCACCCCACCGGTCCGCGGCCCGCCCGGCGGGCACCCCGGCCGCCACGCCGACCAGCCCGGCCACCGTCAGGCCGAGGCCGACCGAGGTCGGGTCCAGGCCGACGACGCGGGTGAAGTACAGGACGCCGAGGGGGAAGTACAGTCCGTTGCCGAGGGAGTTGACGGCCGTCAGGACCGTGGCGAGGCGCAGCGCGGGGTCGGCGGGCAGCAGGCCGCCGGCCCGGGTGGCGCGGCCGGGACGCGGGGCGGGCGGGAGCGGTGTCGTGGTCATGCCCATCAGGCAACCCGGTGGCAGGGGCGCCCCGGCATTGATTTAGCGTGGCGCTCAATGATCGAGTTCCGGTTCGGCATCGGCGACCTCGCCACCACCTCCTTCGCCTACTCCCCGCTGCAGGAGGCGGTGTTCTCGCTGCGCTGCCTGCACGACGCGGCGCGCTATCCGCACCACCGGCCGTGGCTGCGCCGTATCCGGCCCCGGCTGGCGGACCTCGACCACGAGATGCTGACCGCCCTGTCGGCGCCCTGGCTGTGGGTGCCGGACTTCCTCACGCCCCGGCCCTCCCGCGCGCGCCCCGCCTTCGCCGACGAACTCGCCACGCTGCGCCGCACCCCGCCGGAGGTCGTCGCCGCCGACTTCCGCGCCACCTACCGCACGGCGGACGCCCTGCCCCCGGTCGTGGCCCGGGGCCTGACCGATCCGCCGGCCCTGCTGGCCCGGGCCGTGGACGCCCTGGAGAGCTACTGGCACACGTGCCTCGCCGACGACTGGTGGCCCCGCGTGCGGGCCGTACTGGAGGCGGACCTCGCCTACCGGGGACGGGTGCTCGCCGAGCAGGGCGCCGCCGCGATGCTGTCCGGCCTGGACGACCGGCTCACCTGGGACGACGGGCGACTGCGGCTGTCCACCCGGCACTTCACGGTCGCCGCCCCGTGGACCGAGGAAGTGGGCATCGCCGGGCGGGGCATGGTGCTGCTGCCCACGCTGTTCGCCCGGGGCGCCCAGCCCACGATCGACCCGTCCCGCCCGCCGGTGCTGGTCTACCCCGCGCGGGGCCGGGCCCTCGTGTCCGAACAGCCCCCGCCGGCCACCCCCGACGCGCTGGTCCGTCTCCTCGGCCGCCCCCGCGCCCGCCTGCTGCTCCTGCTCGCCGAACCGGCGTCCACCACCGAACTGGCCCGCCGCCTCGACGTCACCCCGGGCGCGGTCAGCCAGCACCTGGCGGTCCTCTACGACGCGGGCCTGCTCAGCCGCACCCGCACGGGCCGCATCGTCCGCTACGCGCGCACCGCGCTCGGCGACGCCCTGTGCCGGTAGCCCACCGATTCGCAGCGGGCTCGGCCGCGACGCACGCCTGAGCGGCGTGTGAACGGAGGCGAGGCAGGCGGCGACGACGAACGCGGTCAGGCGAACGGAAAGAGGAGGAGGACCAGAAGCGCCCACCCCACTGTGGGGGACCAGGGCGGTGAAGAAGCGGGTCGAAGGACCGGGTCTCACCGGTGGGGGAGCCCCGGACGCAGCAGTCCCCACGCCTGCGCCCGCAACGCCGTTTCCATGCGGTCCTTGGTGCCCAGCTTGCGATAGAGGTTCTGCAGGTGTTTGTGGACCGTGCGTACGGAGACGCCCAGCCGCGTCGCGATCGCCTTGGCCGGCAGGGCTTCGCCGAGGAGGGTGAGGACGGCGAGTTCGCGCGGGGTGAGGCCGTACTCCCGCGCCCGGTCGGGTGCGTCCTGGCCTGCCCGTTCACGGACCCGCGCCATCGCCCGCTCGTGCGCGTCGACCGCGGCCAGCAGCGGCTGTGCCCGCCGTACGAACGCGCGGTGGGCCGGCGAGAACCGGGTCCTGCTGTAGACGACGCAGCCCCGCAGCACACCGGCGCGCCCGGAGGGCAGCGCGCAGGGCACACCGAGGACGTGCTCGGCGCCGAAGTGCTCCCGGGCCACCGACCGCGCCGGGCTGTCGCGCCACCCCGCGCTCCCCGTCAGATCCTCGGCGGTGCGCGGCACGGGGTCGCGTGCTTCGCGGTAGTGACCGATGAGGGGATTGCCGCTGCGTATGGACTGCCGCGACAGCTCCCGGACACGCCCCGCACCGACCCCGTCCGGCGCCCAGGCAAGCGGGCGGCCGCGCTCCCGGCCGATCTCCGTCAGCGTCACCGCCTCCGCGCCCAGATGCGCACGCAAGGTCCGTACCAGCGCCGGCCACGACGACGCGGAGCCGTCCTGCTCCAGCGCGTGGACCGAGAGCGCCAGCAGAATCTCGTAGTCGCGGTGATCCAGTCCCACGGTGCCTCCCCCTCTCGGTCCCGAACCTCCTCATCGTAGGAGAAGACGGACTACGCAAAGGTGCGCAGGGCGGACGGCGCCCGCGCCGTGCTCGCCGAAAATGAACAGACGGACACGGACGGCACGGTGACGGAACGGTTGGGCATGCGCGGGCACACGGCACTGCACCTCGGGACGCTCGACGACCTGCGGCTGTCGGTGGCCGGCCACCAGGGGGCGACGGTGCTGTCACTCGTCGCCGACGTCCTCGGCGGTCGCGGCCACGGGGTGCCGCGTCCGTGGCGGCGGATGGTCCTCGAAGCGGTGCCGGCCACGGCCGGTCAGGTCCTGCGCCCCCTCTTCGACCCCGGCTACTCCGTCATCCCAGACTGCGTCACCCCGACCGCGAGCATGCCCCGCGGTGACATCGCCACCCAGTGCGCACAGCTGGGGGACCTGTCCGCCGATGTGCTGCTGGCGGAACTGGAGAGGGAGTTCGGCGGTGCGCTTCCCGCGCAGTGGCGCCCGGTCGTCGACCGCCCCGCCCGGTGGATCCGGGCCTACACCCAGATCATCCAGGCGGTGTGGCAGGCGTTCCGGCCGGTGTGGGACAGGGCCGGGCCGCTGCTGGAACGCGAGTCCGAGCGCGTGGGAAGCGCGGTGGTGCGCGGCTGCGCCGACACCGTGCTGTCCGGACTCAGCAGCCGCTTCCGGCTGACCGGGGACCGGTTGCTGCTGCCCGATCCGCAGAACGACACCTACTCCCTGGACGGTCGCCGACTCGTCCTCGTTCCCGTGGTGTCCGGCCCCAGCACGTCCCTGTTCGCCCTCGACCGGTCCGACCTGGTGTGGATCGGCTACCCGTTGCCGGGCCTGGGGCGGCTGTGGGAGGGCGGCCCCGACCCCCGGCCGGACCCGCGCACGGACGTGCTCACCCTGGTCGTCGGCGACGTACGCGCCCGCATCCTGCGCGCGGCCGGGGCTCCCGCCACCATGGGCGACGTCGCGGCCCGCGTCGGCTGCTCCCCGGCCAATCTGACGCACCACTGCACCCGGCTGGAGCAGAGCGGCCTCATCGTCCGCCGGCGCGAGGGGCAGCACGTACGCCTCCGTCGCACCGCGCGCGGGGACGCCCTCGTCGACCTGCTGACCTGACCGCCGCGCACCGGTCGTGAGGAAGAACGCTGGCCGTCAGCGGCTGGTGGCCGACTCAGCGGTAGAGCGTCAGAAACCGGGCGTGGACGGGGATCCGACGGCGGTTGGCCTCGGGGACCAGCCTGCGCATGAACGCGTCGAACCGTCCCACGTCACCGACCGGCCCACGGTCGGCGCGCACCCGCACCCGGCTGCCGTCGGCACACACGATCACACAGGCTCTGGGGCGTGCCACCGGATTCCTGGTGAACTCGCCCTCGAGCGCCGTGATCTCCTCCCACCCGACCCTGGTGCGGACGCGGCCGTCGACCTCCTGTACGAGGCCCCCCTCGTACAGGTGGGTGCGCACGAGCCTGGCCGGCATGGACCACAGCACCATCCCGGCCAGTCCCGGGCCTGCCAGGACCAGCACGAAGCTGATCAGCAGCAGACCGCCCGCCGCTTTCCCGCCGGGGGTGTCGCCGTCGCCGACCAGCCAGGAGATGCCGCTGAGCAGGGCGAAGGGCGCGACGAACGCGAGGGGCGCCATCAGCAGCCAGAACAGGGGGTTGGGCCCGCGCAGGGTGCGGAGGTGGCGGCCGAGCCCGGCGGCCCGCGCCGCATCCCGCGCACGCCGGGACGGCCGCGCCGGTGTCTTCCGCTTGGTGCGCAGCCAGCCGTCCGGCGTGAATCCCGCCACCAGCGCCGCGGCACCGGCCGCCAGTACGAGGACGGCGGTGCCCCCTCCGCCGAGGAAGAAGGCGACCAGGCCACCGCCCAGGGTGAGCGCGCCGCCGCAGCCCAGCAGGAACAAGAGCGCGGAGACCACCACCCAGGGTGATGCCTCGTCCCCGTCCTCCGCCGTGACGCGGGGTCGTGGCACCGGCGCCCGCTCCGGCTGTCCGTCGCCGCCCGCGGGCCGCGCCGCCAGACCCGAGCCGCGCAGGGCCACCTGGGACGCCAGATGACTGAGCGCGGCGAAGACGGCGGTGACGCCGAGGAGCGCGCAGCCGGTCGGCCAGCCGCGGACGAAGAAGGCGATCAGGCCGCACAGTCCCGCGAGCGGGGTGTACAGCGCCAGCAGCCCACCGATAAGGAAGACGCCGCTCCACTCGGTGTCGCCGGGTTTTCGCGCCGAGCCGGCAAGGTGCCGCGGTTCCCGAGCCATGAGGCCGACCTCCCTCGTCCGCCGCGCTCTCCGTGTCCGTGTGCTTCACGGCCGGCGGGCATGGCCCGACCGGTGGACGTGCTGGAGCAGTCCGACGATGTCGAGGACACCGCCGGCCTCCCTGTGGGGGCCGCCCACTCGCCGATGGCCTCCCTGCCGATCGGCCGCACCAGGTCTCGAAGGGGCACGGTGCTCCCCCGCCCTCGTCTCCGGTGGTACGACGACGTGGCCGCCCCATGAGGAAGGGTCCCGTGCCGCTGCGGAGCCGGGCGGCCGGTTCCGCTCCCCCGTGGGGGAACCGGCCGCCCGTCCGGCTCCGTCTCGCCGCCGAGCCTGCCGTGTCGCGGACGGATCACGCCAGCCTTTCGAAGTCCGTCGAAATGCGCCGTGAACGCCCAGCGGCCGAGGGAGGCTTCAGGGGGCGTGCCGCGCTTCGGCCGGCACCGGGCCCGTGCGGTACAGCTCCACCAGGAGCGGGCGCAGGGCCTGTCCGGTGGCGGTCAGGGTGTAGCGGGTGCCGACCGGGAAGCCGGGCAGCCGCCGTCGCTTGACCGGGCCCCGCTCACGCAGGGTGCCGAGCCGTTCGGTGAGCGCCTTGGGGCTGATGTCCGGGAGCCGGTCGCGCAGATCGCCGAAGAAGTGCGGGCCGTGCAGCAACGGCACGGCGGTGGGCGGCCCGGACCGGACGGCAGCCGGCACCGCGTTCCAGTCGTTCGGCGTGCCGATCAGGGTCCGTCCCCGGCACACCTGGGTCACCGGTGATCTGGCGCTGCTGGTCGTGGACTGGGTCATCGACGGCCCGGGCCGGGACGGCACGCCCGTCCACCTGGAGGGGACGGCCACCGACGTGGCCCGCCGGGGGAGGGACGGCCTGGGGCGGTACGTCGTCGACAAACCCTTCGGCACCGCGCGGTGACGCCGACGGCGTCAGGCCTAGTCCAGCGGTGCCGTCCGCCGCCACGGCCGCAGCCGCTCCAACTGCTCCGCCAGCTCCAGCAGTTCCGCCTCCGTGCCGGGCCGTCCGACCAGCTGTACGGCGCAGGGGGCGCCCGAGGGCAGGGTGCCGAGCGGGACGGTCGCGGCCGGCCAGCCGGTGAGGTTCCACGGCGGGGTGAACGGCGAGTAGGCGGTGTTCGCGGCGATGTTGCGCAGCCAGCTCCGCTCGTGCCAGGGCGCGGCGGCGGGGGAGCGGCGGGCCAGCGCCGGGGTGAGCAGCACGTCGTAACGGGCGAAGAACGGTTCCATGCGCGCCCGTAGCCGCTCACGGCCCCGGCCGTCACGGGCGGTGTGCACGAAGCGCCGGCCCACGGTCGCGTGGACCCGGGTGCGCCGGGCCAGCAGACGGGCGTCCAGGCCGGCCGCGTCCACGGCGGTGCCCGCGGTCCAGTGGGTCAGCGCCGTCACGCCCAGCGACAGCGGATACGGCGGCTCGGCGCGCCGTACCGTGTGCCCGGCGCGCGCCAGCAGCCCGGCGGCGGCCCGCACCGCCGACGCGTAGGGGGCGCTCACCGCGACACCGGCGAGCGGGCTGCGCAGCGAGACGGCGATCCTGCGCGTTCCGGGCGCCGGAGGCCGTACGGCGTCGGGGCCGGCGAGCACCGACAGGGTGAGGCGGACGTCCTCGACGGTCGTGGCGAGCGGGCCGTTCTCCGCCATGCCGAACCAGTCGCCCTCGCCGATGCCGGCCGGCACCAGGCCGTGGCCCGGCTTGATCGTGACCAGGCCGCAGTTGGCGGCCGGGATGCGCAGCGAGCCCATGCCGTCGTTGCCGAGCGCGACCGGCACGAAGCCCGCGGCGACCGCGGCCGCGCTGCCGCCGGAGGAGCCGCCGGCCGTGCGGGAGGTGTCCCACGGGTTGCGGGAGGTGCCGTGCACCCCCTCGGTCGTCCCGAAGACGCACAGCTCGGGGACGTTGGTCAGGCCGACGACCACGGCGCCCGCGGCGCGCAGCCGGGCCACGGTGACATGGTCGTCCCCGGCAGGCGTGTCCGGCGTGGCGGCGGAGCCGACCCGTGTCGCCTCCCCGCGCACGGCGAGGTTGTCCTTCACCGCGACCGGCACCCCCGCGAGCGGCAGGTCACCGAGGTCGCCCCGGGCGCCGACCTCCTCGGCCTCGGCGAGCGCCGCCCGCGCCCGCACCGTGCGGAAGGCGCCGATCCGCCCGTCCAGCCGCTCGATCCGGGCGAGATGCTCGGCCACCACCTCCCGCGGCGTGGCCCGCTTCTCGCGGACGGCGGCGGCGATCTCGGCGGCGGACAGACCGACCCAGCTGGTCACGGGCGCTCCTCGGGGCGATTACCGGTGAGTAGTGCGTACGCAGGAAGAACTGTGCCCTGCCGCACGCCTCACGTCGAGGGGCCGGCGGAGCGTGCTCTCAGCCGGTCATGGGGAGCGCCTTCCGCGCCCCCTTCGGGACGGGCGAGGCCCCGCAGGTCGTCCGGGAGCAACCGCGCGATCCGCTCCCGCTCCTGCGGGCCGGGCGTGCGTGAGCGGGCCAGCCGCAGCAGGCCCAGGTGCGCCTCGGCCTCCTCGCGCAGGCCGAGCAGACGCTCGGCCGCGTCGATCCGCACGCCGAGGGGTGCCCCTTCGTCGTACAGGACCGACCGGAGGGCCGTCCGGGCCTGCCCGCGTGCCTCCCGCCAGCGCGTCAGACGCGCCGCGGCCTCGACCCGCTGCCGCGCCTCGCTCTGCTCGTCGTCCAGCACCCGCCGGAAGGCTGCCACGGCCTCGGCGCCGATGCCCAGCTTCTCCCAGGCAGCCGCCACGGCCGCGTGGGCCTCGGGGTCCGTCGTGTGCGGGCCGGCCAGGTCCCGCAGCCGACGGCGGCCCTCCTCGCCGAGGTCCTCGGCGAGCAGCGCGGCGGCCTTGGCGCGCACGTCCAGCGCAACGGTGGGGTCCGACGCGAGCCGACGGGCGAGGGGAATGCGGTTGTACGGGCCCAGTGGGGGCAGCAACGCGCAGACGGTCACGCGCAGTTCGGCCGGAGTGCGCGCGTCGGCGGCCAGCGCGTACCAGGGAGCCCGGGGGTAGGCGTGCGCGGTCTCCGCGGCCGCGATCCGCTCCGCGAGCGGTGCCGCCGCGTCACGGCCCCAGTCGAGCAGGGCGGTCCGGATCTCCTCGTCCTCGGCTTCGTCGGTGATCAAGTGCTCCAGGTGCCGCAGCCGCGTGACGGCTTCCGGCCGTCGCCGCACCAGGAGTTCGCGCCACCGGGCGAGGGCTTCGCCGAGGTCCACGCCGGCCAGGAATCCGGCCGGGGCGACCACGCCTTCGTCCTCCTGGTAGAACGACAGATGCGTCCGGTGCTCGGGGAACAGGTCGTAGGAGTGCGCGCCCATGGCGGCGTGCAGGCTGAGCGTGTGCAGGCGGTCCTCGCCGAGCCCCGCCATGAGGGTGCGCCAGTGGCGGTAGGGGATCAGGCCGAGCAGCCCGTGCACGGCGAGGGCCCGCACGTTCGGCCGGTCGGCGGTGACGTCGGCGATGCGGCGCACGGCCCGCCGAAGCCGCGGCACGATCGCGGCCGCCAAGGGGACATCGCTCGTCGCGTGCAGGAGGTCGTCCGGCGGCACGGTCTCGTCGTCGATCAGCGCCTCCAGCCGCCTGCGCGGACGCGCGTCCGGGGTCAGGGCGTCGGCGAGGTCGAGCAGCCGCCACAGGTGACGGTCGGTGAGGCCCGACTCGTCGAGCATCCTGTGCACGATCTCCGCCGCGGTGCGCGCATCGATGTCGGCCAGGTCGGTGAGTGCGTCGACGCGGTCCGCCGTGGCGGCCCAGGGGTCCTCGGCGAGGCGCCGCAGCGCGTCGGTGGACACCGAGCGGTCCCCGGCGTCGAGGAGACCGCTCGCAGCCATGTGGCGCACGTCCGAGGGCAGGGTGCGGTCGAGGGCGAACTCGGCGAGCAGGGGGGCGAGGGCCGCCGGGGCGACGTCCTCCAGTGCCTCGACGGCCGTCAGCCGGTCGAAGGCCCCGATGCCGCGGTCCGCGGCCATCCGCCTGAGCGCCTCCTCGGCCTCCGCCGGGGCCCCCAGCTCCGCCAGGGTGCGCGCGTACTGGGCGATTTCGAAGCCGGCCGCTTCCGGGTCGTGCAGGCCGTCGAGGAGGAGCCGCCGGCTCGCGGCCGCATGCCCCAGGTCGCGAAGGGCGGCGGCCGCCCCGGACGCTGCCCCTGGCCCCGCTTCAGCCGCAGCCAGCGACAGAAGGCATTCCTCGGCCGTGGAGACGTGGCCGAGGTCGACGAGCCGTTCGGCCGCCTGCGTCCGGGCGAAGACGGACCGCTGGTCGTCGCGTGCGACTCGCTCGACCAGGCGCGCGTCGTCGATGTGGCTCACGGTGACCCCGACCAGGTCGTCGGACGACTCGGAAGCACCGACCAGGAAGGCGTAGAGCTCGCGAGCCGCCGCCCTGCCCACCGCGGTTCCGCCCCGTGTCAGGCGATCGGCCGCGTAGTAGCGCAGGGGCAGCGGAAGGGAAGCGTCCGAGGCCACGCCCACCAGGGCATCGGGCCGCACCGGGGCGAGCAGCACCGCGCGCAGGTACCGCGCCAGACCCGGCCCGGCCCCGGCCACCACAGGGTTCGCCGCCACCGAGTCCGCCAGCGCGGTCCGGGTGGCCGGGGCCATGGAGGCCGGAAGGCTTCTCTCCAAGTCCTCGACGTGCTCCTGGGGAAAGTCCGTCGTGCGCAGCACGCCGCACAGGGCGGCCGTCGCGACCTCCTGGTCCAGGTCCAGCAGTGCCAGCGCCGCTTTCAGACGCGACTCCGGCACGCAGTCGGCGTCCTCGGCCAGGAGGGCGAGCCGTGCGCACGCCTGGGCGTGCTCGCCCGCGTCGGCGAGCAACCGCGCGGCCTCGACCCGCAGGGCCGCCGGGAGGGCGTCGTCACCGGCGAGCGCGGCGGCCAGTGCGGCGGCCCGGTCGCCGCCCCGCCGCACAAGGTGCCGCAGCGCCCCGAGACGCGGCGCGTGCGGGACCGAGGGGTCGCAGACGACGGCGGCCAGCCCGTCCTCGTCGAGCACCGCGTACAGCCGGTCCAGGACGGTTTCCACGGTGAGGTCACCGACGTGCACCCGCCGCCCGTGCAGCTTGATCACGGCACGGGTGAACCGCCCCGTGAGCTCCTCGTCGCCGGCCGGCTCGTCGCTCAGGACGGTGGCGCACAGCAGCAGGTCGCGCCAGCCGCCGCTGTCCGCGACGGTGCGCAGGAACTCCTCCAGCGGGATGCCCTGCGCGTGCCAGCGCGCGGCCATGAACAGCACCAGGTTGGGTCGCTCACCCGCGATCGCCCGGCGCACGACGCGCAGTGCCTCGGCGTCCTTCGGCGTGTGCCGGTCCGCCAGCGCCTGCGCGGCCAGGTACTCCTGGATGGTGTGGTGGAGGAAGTGCAGCTCCGTGCCCTGCTGCCGCACCAGCCCGGTGAAGGTCAGAGCGCGGAACACCTCATCCCGTGCGGCCGGCAGTCCGGGGTGGTGTTCCCGCAGGAGTTCGCGTGCCTGGTCCAGCAGGGGCCGCCGATCGCCGCCCTGCCGCCGCTCGGCCACGTCGAGCAGCACCTCGCGCACCCGGTCGAGCAGATCCGGTGTGATGCCGTGCACCGGGCCGCCCCCGCGGGCCAGCCGCCGGGCGCCCTTCTCCCGGAGCACGGCGAGGAACCGCCCGTACAGTTCGTCCGGCGTGCGCGGCAGGTCCCGTACCGCCGCGACGACACAGATCATGGTCAGGTACAGGGGGTTGCGGGCGACCTCGCCCAGCCGGCCGTGGCGCACCTCGCCCGCCAGCCCGGCCGCCCGGCGAACGGCGTCGCTCACGCCGAGCGCCTGGAACCATGCCGTGGCGACCTGCTCGATCTCCGCGTCGCCGAGGCCCTCCAGGACGTACCGGCCCAGCGCGCCGAGACGGTTCATCTCGGCGGTGACCAGGGAGCGGCTCGCCACCACGAAGCGCAGGTGCGGCTCGCGCGCCCAGCGCTGCACCAGGCGGATCACGGTGCCGCGTTCCTCGGGGTCCAGCACCTCGTCGAGGCCGTCGACACACACCAGCCAGTCGACCTGCGGCAACGGTCCGGTGTCGAACATCTCGGGCCGGGGCGAACGGCGCAGCCCGGGCAGACCACGTCCCACGGCGGCCGCGAGGGCCTCGGGGAACGGACCGTTCGTCAGCTCCGCGGCGGCCACCCGCACCGGCACGTAGGGCGGTGCCTGCGCGGGGTCTTCGAGCCAGGCCTGCGCGGCCACGTACGTCAGCCGGCGCAGCAGACTGGACTTGCCCACGCCCGCGCCGCCGGTGAAGAGCACATGGCGTTCCTCCGCGAGCACGCTCTCAGCGGGCCGGTTCGGCACCCGGCGCCGCTGCCGGGCGCCGTGATCGTCGGGGTCGTCGTCCGACGACGCCTCCTGCCGGACGTAGACCGTCGACAGTGGCACCTCGCCCGCGTCGGTCAGGAGCGCCGCGTACGGGTGCTCGTCGGCCTCCTCACGGGCCGCGCGCAGGTAGTCCCGCAGCAGCGGGCCGGGGCGGCGCAGCCCCGCGGCCGCGATCTGCTCGTCGGTGAGCGTGCGCACCCACGCGGCGGACGGTTCGGCCCCGGGAAGGCGTGCGGTGATCTCCGCGATGGGGATCATGTGGGCGCTGCCCGCCTCGTTGGACGTGGTGAGCATGCCGCACACCGCGCCGGTCCGCAGATTGACCACGGGGCTGCCGCTGAACCCCTCGCCGACCGGTGTGCCGTAACCGCGGGGCAGCGGCACGGCGTCGGCGAAGGCCACCCGGGACTCGCCCTGGTACTCCAGGGCGGCGCCCTGCCCGGCCCGGTAGGTGCCCCGTGGATGCCCGTACGCCCACAGGCGGTCGCCGAGTCGCATGGGCGCCGAGGTGAGGACCGGCCCCGGCCGGGGGGAGACGCTGCCGGGATCGAAACGGAGGAAGGCGACGTCGAGACCGCCGGGGGAGCGGTGGCTGTCCCCGGCGGACACGGTGAGGGGGAACTCCTGCCCGGTCACCGAGATCCGCCCGAGCACGGTGTCCGCTCCGGCGACCACATGGGCGCAGGTGACCACGGTTCCCGGCGCGAGGACGAAGCCGGTGCCGCCGCCGCGGCCGTCCGGCAGCTCCAGGGCCACCGTCGCGGACTCCAGCAGCCCCTTCCAGAGGTCCACGGCTAGGTCCCGGAGGTGCTCTGTGTCTCCGGGGCCGTCCACTCCAGGGTCACCTTCCAGGCGGACTTGGCCGACGCCTTGCCGAGCACGGCCAGCAACTGCCCGCTGTCGTAGGAGACATCGCAGCCGAACTCGATGGTGGCCTTGGCCGCGCCGGTCTGCTGCAGGCGCTCTCCCATGGCGCGGGCCGCCGCCGTCAGACCGTCCAGCACGGAGTCCAGGCGTGCCGCGCGCCAGCCGATCTCCCTCTCCTCCGCCGGCGCGGATCCGGGTCCGCGTCCGCCCGGAGCGACCGACAGCAGCACCTGCTGCCCGTCGATCTCGACCGGGACCACCGCCGCCTCGCGCTCGTCCAACCCGTTCCCCCTTCAGTGCAAGCGGTCTGACGGGGACTCATCGTAGTGGTCACGCGCCACGCGCCGCCCCCGTGCTGTCCCGTTCGATCAGCCGTGGGACCGGGACCCGTACGGTGCGGGCCGGGCCGCCGTCCAGGAGGGTGAGGAGTTCGCGGGCCGCCGTGCGGCCGAACTCCACGCTGTCCCGCGACAGTGCGGACAGCCAGGGCTTGACCAGGCGGCACAGCGCCGAGTCCTCCCAGGAGACCACCGACACGTCCCCCGGGACGGCGAAGCCCAGGCCGGTCGCGGCCGCGATGCCGGCGACGGCCATCACGTCGTTGTCGTAGACGAGCGCGGTCGGGGCGGGGGAGCGCTCCAGGACCCGGCGGGTCACCGCGGCGCCCTCGGCGTCGGAGTAGTCCGTGGTCACCGACTCCACTTCGGTCAGGCCTCGCCGCCCGGCCTCGGCGCGCAGGGTGCGGATCCGGCGTTCGGTGTGCGCGAGGCCCGGCAGCCCGGCGATGTGCACGATCCGCCGGTGGCCCAGCGCGTGCAGCCGGTCCACCACCGACGCCATCGCACCGGCGTCGTCCGCCCACACCGAGGACAGCCCTGGATGGCGGTCGTCCGGCGCACCCCCGATCACCACGGCGGGCAGCCCGAGTTCGTCGAGCAGGCCGGGCCGGGGGTCGTCGCTGCGCGGGTCGACCACCAGCACGCCGTCCACCCGGTGCTCGGCCCACCAGCGCCGGTAGACCGCGCACTCCTCGTCGACGTCCCGCGCCACCTGGAACAGCAGCCCGAGGTGGCGTTCGGCCAGCACCTCCTGGATGCCGGAGACCAGTTGGAGGAAGAAGGAGTCCACGCCGAGGGTGTCGGCGGAGCGGGCCAGCACGAAGCCGACCGTCGCCGCGCCCTCCCCGGACAGCGCGCGGGCCGCCGTGCTCGGCCGCCAGCCCAGCTGCTCGGCGACCCGGCGCACCCGGTCCCGGGTGACCTCCGAGACACCCGGACGGCCGTTGAGCGCGAAGGAGACCGCGCTCTCGGAGACACCGGCGCGCCGCGCGATGTCCTTCATCGTCGGCCGGCGCGCCGGCACCCGCTTGCCCGACAACCCGTCCCCCCTTCGAAAACTCCGATGCACTAATGCGCTTGAGTGCCAACAGGCTAAAGCGCATTAGCGATCTCCCGCAAGAGATCGTTGTCAAACTCGCTGACCTGGGGAAACGGCCAACTAAAGACTTTAGTTCCGGTGAATCCATTGACGTCGTCGGGAATCGGCGGGCAAGGTCTGCCCCGGCGCCATCGGCCGGCCCCCACCCCCTTTGCACACCGTCCTCACGAAGGAGCACACCGTCGTGCGCATCTCCCGCAGAACCTTCGCCGCCGCCGCTGCCGCCGTCGTCCTGTTGCCGCTGAGCGCCTGCGGCGGCGGGGACGACGGCGGCTCGGACGACGCCTCGGGCAAGGTCCAGGGCGACATCACGTTCCAGACCTGGAACCTGAAGGCCAACTTCAAGGACTACTTCGACGGCGTCGTCGCCGAGTTCGAGAAGAAGTACCCGGGCACGCACGTCAAGTGGATCGACCAGCCCGCCGAGGGCTACGCCGACAAGATCAGCGCCGACGCGGCCGGCGGCACCCTGCCCGACGTCGTCAACGTCTCCCCGGACCTGGTCGCCCCGCTCGCCAAGGCCGGCCTCGCGCTCGACCTCGACAAGGCCGCCGGGCAGTACAAGAAGGAGTACCTGGAGGGCGCCTGGGCGAGCCATCAGGTCCCGGGCCTGGGCGGGACGTACGCCTTCCCCTGGTATCTGAACACCGGGCCGATGTTCTACAACAAGTCGCTCTTCCAGAAGGCCGGCCTCGACCCCGCCGAGCCGCCGAAGACGTACGACGAACTCTTCGCGGACGCCCTGCAGATGGCGGACCGGAGCGGCGGCAAGGTCGCCACCCTCGCCAACGTCCCCACCATCGAGGACTTCGGCCGCTACGACGTGGAGCTGATGAACAAGGAGGGCACCGGCTTCGCCTTCAACGACGCCAAGGGCGTCGAACTTCTCACCAAGTACAAGCAGTTGTACGACGCCAAGGCGCTCGACCCGCAGGCGCTGACCGCCACCCCCGAGTCCTCCGGCAAGAAGTTCCTCACCGAGGCCGTCGCCATGAACCCCGGCAGCGCCCTGGACCTGGAGAACTTCAAGAAGAACGCGCCGAACCTGTACAAGAACATCGGCATCACCGACCAGATCACCAGCACCGGGCACGCCAACATGTACGTGATGGGCGTGATGGTCAACGCGCAGACCAAGAAGAAGCCCGCCGCGATCGCCTTCGCGCACTTCGTCACCGACGCCGCGCACCAGATGTCCTTCGCCAAGAAGGTCGCGATCTTCCCCTCCACGGCCGGCTCGCTCGACGACCCGTACTTCACCCAGGAGGACGGCACCGACGTGACCCGGGTGCGCATCGCCGCCGCCAAGTCGCTGAAGACGGCCGTCAACTACACGCCGGTGCTGTTCAGCGAGCAGATGAAGACCGCGCTGCGCAACGAGGTCGCCCGGGCGCTCCAGGGCAAGGAGAGCCCCAAGGACGCTCTTGACAACGCTGTCAAGCAGTGCGACACGCTGCTCCGGCAGCAGGGCTGACGCACATGGCCGGCTTCCCCGCCACCCGGGTGCGGCGCCAACTGCCGACCAGCCCCTGGCTGTTCGCCGCGCCCGGGCTGCTGATCATCGGCGCCTTCATCCTGTGGCCGTTCGTCTCCACGGTGATCAACGCCTTCACCGACCGCCGCACCCTGCTCCCGGGGCGGTTCGTCGGGCTCGCCAACTTCCGCGAGCTGCTGCACGACGACATGTTCTGGATCGGCCTGCGCAACAGCGCCCTGTACGTCGTCGGTGTCGTCCCCGCCCTCGTCGTCCTGCCGCTGCTGCTCGCCCTGCTGGTGCAGAAGAACATCCCCGGCATCGCCTTCTTCCGGTCCGCCTTCTACACCCCGGTCGTCGCCTCGATCGTCGTCGTCGGCCTGATCTGGGTGTGGCTGCTGGACGAGCGCGGACTGGTGAACGCGCTGCTGGAGGCGGTCGGCGTGGGCCGGGTCGGCTTCCTCAGCGACCAGTGGCTGCTGTTGTTCAGCGCCATGGCGGTCACGGTGTGGAAGGGCCTCGGCTACTACATGATCATCTACCTGGCGGCGCTGGCGAACGTGCCGCGCGAGCTGCACGAGGCCGCCGCCGTGGACGGCGCCGGCGCCGTCCGCCGCTTCCTCACCGTCACCGTGCCCGCCGTGCGCTCCACCATGGTGCTGGTCGCCGCCCTGTCCTCGGTCGCCGCGTTCAAGGTGTTCTCCGAGGTCTACCTGATGGCGGGCCCCAGCGGCGGCCCGGCCGGCGAGGACACCACCCTCGTCATGCTGGTCCAGCGCACCGGCACCGGCCTGACCGGCCGGGTCGGCTACGCCTCCGCGATCTCCCTCGTCGTCTTCGTCGTCACCGTCGCCCTGATGCTGCTCGTCCTGCGCGCCGACCGGAAGGAGGAACGATGAGCGTCCTCGAGAAGGTACGGCCCGCACCGCGCGCCGCGGCCCCCCGCGAACCCCGGATCACCGACGAGCACGGCCGCCGCGTCCGCGTCTGGGAACTGGCCTGGCGCTACGTCCTGCTGCTCGCCGTGCTCGCCCTGACCGTCGGCCCCTTCCTGTGGCAGCTGTCGACCTCCCTCAAGGGGCCGACGGAGGACATCTTCAGCTCCCCACCCCGCTTCCTGCCCGAGCACCCCACGCTGCACAACTACGAGCGCGTCGCCGCCACCATCCCCGTGTGGGACTACGCCCTGAACTCGCTGAAGGTCGCCACCGCCAACGTCGTCACCAACTGCGTCGGCTCCGCCCTCGCCGGCTACGCCCTCGCCCGGCTGCGCTACCGCGGCCGGCGCGCCGCCACCCTCGCCTTCATCCTCGCGATGCTGGTGCCGGTGGAGGGCATCGTGATCGCCCAGTTCACCACCATGCGCGAACTCGGCCTGAACAACACCCTGGTCGGTGTCGTCCTGCCCGGCTCGATCGGTGCGATGAACGTGCTGCTCATGCGCAACGCCTTCCTCAACCTGCCGTACGAGATCGAGGAGGCCGCGTTCGTCGACGGCGCCAACGTCTGGCAGCGCTTCACCCGCATCGCGCTGCCCGCCGTCAAGGGCACCCTCGCCGTCGTCGCGATCTTCGCCTTCATGGGCGCCTGGGACGACTTCCTGTGGCCGCTGATCGTGCTCAGCGACCCGTCCCGGTTCACCCTGACCATCGGCCTCAACTACCTGCACGGCACCTTCGCCAACGACGAGCGGCTCGTCGCCGCCGGCACCGTCATCGCCGTCGCCCCGCTCCTGGTGCTCTTCGCCTGCCTCCAGCGGTACTTCTTCCGCGGGGTCGGCGAGGGCGCGGTCAAGGGCTGAACCCGGCGTGAGCCCCGCCCCAAGGACCCCCTGAAGGACCTGAGCATGCCCGCTGCCCCGCGCTTCGGCGTCAACTACACCCCCAGCGAAGGGTGGTTCCACCACTGGCTCGACTACGACCCCGGCGCCGTGCGCGCCGACCTCGACTCGATCGCCGACCTCGGCGTCGACCACATCCGCGTCTTCCCGCTGTGGCCCTACTTTCAGCCCGACCGCGCCCTGATCCGGCCCCGGGCGATCGAGCACCTCCTCGACCTGGCCGACGCGGCCGCCGAACGCGGCCTCGACGTCAACGTCGACGGACTGCAGGGCCACCTCAGCAGCTTCGACTTCCTGCCCGCCTGGACCCGCACCTGGCACCGGCGCAACCTCTTCACCGACCCCGAGGTCCTCGACGGCCAGGCCACCTATCTGCACACCCTGGCCGCCGCGCTCGCCGACCGCCCCAACTTCCTCGGCATGACCCTCGGCAACGAGGTCAACCAGTTCTCCGCCGGCCCCCACCCCGACCCCGACCGGGCGAGCGCCGGCCAGATCGACGCCTGGCTGGAGCGCATGCTCGCCGCCTGCGAGAAGGGCGCCCCCGGACGGCTGCACCTGCACGCCGAGTACGACGCCACCTGGTACCAGGACGACCAGCCCTTCACCCCCGCCCAGGCCGCCCGGCACGGCGCCGTCACCGCCGTCCACTCCTGGGTCTTCAACGGCACCGCCCAGCGCCACGGCCGCACCGGCGTCCCCACCGAGCACCACGCCGCCTACCTGATCGAGCTGAGCAAGGCGTGGGCCGAGGATCCGGGACGGCCCGTGTGGCTCCAGGAGGTCGGCGCCCCCGCGCCCCTGATCCCGCCGGAGCACGCCGCCGCCTTCACCGAGGCCACCGTCGCCGCCGCCCTGGACTGCCCCGGCCTGTGGGGCGTGACCTGGTGGTGCTCCCACGACGTCTCCCGCGCCCTCGCCGACTTCCCCGACCTCGAATACGGCCTCGGGCTGCTCACCAACGACCGCCGGCCCAAGGACACCGCGCGGGTCCTCGCCCGGGCCGCGCGCACCCCGCACCCGGCCCCCGCCACCCGCACCACGGCCCTCGTCGTCCCGTCCGACCCGGCGCTGAGGTCCCGCTGCGCGCCCGGCGGACCCGTCTTCGACGCCTTCTTCCGGCTGGTCGCCGACGGCGCCCGCCCCACCACCGTCCTCGACACCCGCGCCCGGGACACGGCCCACCTCGCCGCGCGCGGCATCACCGAGGTTGTCGCTCCCGAACAGGTACTCCCCACCCCGCAAGGAGGCACCCGCTCTTGAACCCCGCCCCGCGTCCCACCAGACGCACCGTCCTGCTCGCCGCCGGCGCCACCTCGGCCGCCGCACTCCTGCCCTCGCCGCCCGCCCAGGCCGCCCCCGGCGCGGCGGCACCGCTCCAGCCGTACGCCTCCTACTGGTACCCGGACTCGCTGCCCGACGGCAGCCCCGGCCCCGGCATCACCTGGCGCAGCCTGGCCTCCTGGCGGCCGGCGACCGACCCCGACCTGGCGTTCAACGCCTCCTCCGTGCCGCTCGCCCCCCGCTTCACCCCGGCCCCGGCCAACCCCACGGCCCGTACCGGTCAGGCCCGCGTCCAGGCCCTGGTCTCCTTCGGCCCGACCGCCGGCAACCCCTCCCAGGGCTCGGCCACCGCCGACTACTACGCCCTGACTCACTGGGCGTACATCGACGAGCTGGTCTTCTGGGGCGGCTCGGCGGGGGAGGGGCTGATCCTCGCGCCCAACGCGCCGATCGTGGACGCGGCCCACCGGCACGGCGTGCCCGTCCTCGGCAACGTCTTCCTGCCGCCCGCCGCCTACGGGGGACAGCTGCGCTGGACGCGCGACCTGGTGCGCAAGGACGCCGCCGGGCACTACCCGCTCGCCGCGCAGCTCGTCGCGGTGGCCTCGGCGTACGGCTTCGACGGGTGGTTCCTCAACGCCGAGACCGGCGGCGGGGACAGCGCGCTGGGCGCGGACATGCTCGGCTTCGTGCGCGAGCTGCGGGCCCTGGCGGCGGCGCACGGCCAGCGGGTGACCTGGTACGACGCGATGACGGTCGACGGCACCGTGGACTGGCAGAACGCGCTCACCAGCCGCAACCAGGCGTTCTTCCAGGCCGCCGACGACATGTTCGTCAACTTCGGCTGGAGCACGGCCGGCCTCACCTCCTCCGCGCGTACCGCCGAGCGGCTCGGCCGCAGCCGCTACGCGCTGTGGGCGGGCGTGGACGTGGAGGCGAACGGCTGGAACACGCCGGTGAACTGGGACGCGGTCGTGCCGCGCGACGCGGACCACGTCGCCTCGGTCGGCTTCTACCGGCCGGAGTGGACCCGCACCCACCTGCCCGGCGACCGGCGCGGACCGGACGACTTCCACGCCGCCGACGACCGGTTCTGGACCGGCCGCTCGCTGGACCCGACGCGGCCGGACGCCGACGACCCGTGGCGGGCGCCCGCGGTGTCCGTGGCCGACCGGTCCACGGTGACGTCCGTGCCGTTCGCCAGCGTCTTCAACACCGGGCACGGGCTGCGCTGGTACGAGGACGGCGCGGTCGTCTCGGACACGCCGTGGAACCACCTCGGGCTGCAGGACCGGCTGCCGTCGCGCCGCTGGGCCGTGCACACGCCGGGGCGGCGGCCGGCCGTCTCCTTCGACTTCACGGACGCCTGGCGGGGCGGCAGCAGCGTGCTCGTCGACACCGAGGGCGGTGAGCTCGACGAGCCGGTGGTCGTCGAGCTGTACGCGACTCGGCTGCCGCGGACCGTGAACACGGTCGTCGAGGTGACCCACCGGGTCGAGGCGGGCGAGGTGACCGTCGAGCTGGGCGTGGCCACCGCCGAGCCGGGGACGCCCGGGACGCCGCCGCCGTACACCTACCTGCCGGTGAGCGGCGTCAACGGCGGTTCGCGTGCTCGCGTGGTCAACGGCTGGCGGACCGTGACCGTGCCGCTCACGGGCGTGGCCGGCGCCACCGTGCGCGCCCTCGGCGTGCGCCTCACCGCCACCGGCGGCGGCCCCGTGCGCTGGCGGCTCGGCGGTCTCGCCGTGCGCACCCACCGCGAGACCCCGGCCGCCCCCGTCGGCCTCCGCGTCACGGCCGCCGCCGGCGACGAGCTGCGTCTGGCCTGGAACCGGCCGCTGCGCGGCGTGCGGCAGTACACCGTGCACCGCGTGCTGCCCGACGGCACCCGCCGCTTCCTCGGCGCCACCGGGCAGTACGCCTTCCACGTCGCCGGCCAGCGCCCCGAGCAGGGCGAACGCGCGGCACGGTTCGAAGTGCGCGCGGTGGGGGAGCTGTACACCTCGTCGGCCCCCGCGACGTTGACCCACCCCTGGTAACCACCCGCGGACGATTACGGAGCACCCGCATGCATGACGACCGCAGCCTGGTCGAAGCCCGCCTCAAGCGCGTCCTCGACGAGCGCATCCGCCCCGCCGTGTACCCCGAGTCCGTACCGCTGGACGTGGCGGTGTGGCACGCGCCCGGCGAGCCGGTCCCGGTCGCCGAGGGACTGGCTGCCGAGCCCGAGCCGATCGCGGTCGGCGCCCGCTGGGGTGCTCCGTGGGGCACCAGCTGGTTCCGGGTCACCGGGACCGTCCCCGAGGCGTGGGCCGGGAAGACCGTGGAAGCCCTGCTCGACCTCGGCTTCGACGAGAACATGCCCGGCTTCCAGTGCGAGGGCCTGGTCTACCGCCCCGACGGCACCCCGGTGAAGGGCCTCAACCCGCGCAACCAGTGGGTGCGCATCGGCGCGCCCGCCGAGGGCGGCGAGGAGGTGCGGCTGCACATCGAGGCCGCCTCCAACCCGGTCATCCTCGACTACCACCCCTTCGTGCCGACGCCGCTCGGCGACAAGGAGACCGCCGGCAGCGCACCGCAGTACACGCTGACCCGCATGGACCTCGCCGTCTTCGACGAGACCGTGTGGCAGCTGGTGATCGACCTGGAGGTGCTCGGCGAGCTGATGGCCGAGCTGCCGGCGGACGCGCAGCGCCGCTGGGACGTGCTGCGCGCGGTGGAGCGCGCCCTGGACGCGGTCGACCTGCAGGACGTGAACGGCACGGCGGCCGCCGCCCGCGCCGAGCTCACCGGCGTGCTCGCCGCCCCGGCCGTGCCCTCCGCGCACCGGATCAGCGCCGTAGGGCACGCGCACATCGACTCCGCGTGGCTGTGGCCGCTGCGCGAGACCGTCCGCAAGGTCGCCCGGACCACGTCCAACATGACGGCGCTGCTGGAGGACGAGCCGGAGTTCGTCTTCGCCATGTCGCAGGCCCAGCAGTGGGCGTGGGTGCGCGACCACCGGCCCGAGGTGTGGGCGCGGGTGAAGAAGGCCGTGGCGGAGGGACGGTTCGTGCCGGCCGGCGGGATGTGGGTGGAGTCGGACACCAACATGCCCGGCTCGGAGGCGATGGCCCGGCAGTTCGTGCACGGCAAGCGGTTCTTCCTCGACGAGTTCGGCATCGAGAACGACGAGGCCTGGCTGCCCGACACCTTCGGCTTCGCCGCGGGCCTGCCGCAGATCATCAAGGCGGCCGGGTCCAAGTACCTGCTGACGCAGAAGATCTCCTGGTCGCAGACCAACAAGTTCCCGCACCACACCTTCCGCTGGGAGGGCATCGACGGCACCCGCATCTTCACCCACTTCCCGCCCGTCGACACCTACAACTGCTCCATGCGCGGCAGTGAACTCGCCCACGCGGAACGCAACTTCAAGGACAAGGGGGTCGCCCGGCACTCCCTCGCCCCGACCGGCTGGGGCGACGGGGGCGGCGGCACCACCCGGGAGATGATCGCCAAGGCGGCCCGGGTGAAGAACCTGGAGGGCTCGCCCACCGTGGTGTGGGAGCCCCCGCACGCCTTCTTCGCCAAGGCGGAGGCCGAGTACCCGGAGCCGCCCGTGTGGGTCGGCGAGCTCTACCTCGAACTGCACCGCGCGACCCTCACCAGCCAGGCCCGGACCAAGCAGGGCAACCGGCGCAGCGAGCACCTGCTGCGCGAGGCCGAGCTGTGGGCGGCCACCGCCGCCGTACGCACCGGGTTCCCCTACCCGTACGAGGAACTGGACCGGATCTGGAAGACGGTCCTGCTGCACCAGTTCCACGACATCCTGCCCGGCTCCTCGATCGCCTGGGTGCACCGCGAGGCCCGCGCCACCTACGAGCGGGTCGCCGCCGAGCTGACCGGCATCGTCGAGGCCGCCCAGCGCGCGCTGGCCGGCGAGGGCGAGGTGCCGCTGGTGTTCAACGCGGCCCCGCACCCCCGCTGCGGCATCCCGGCCGGCGGCGCCGCGACCCCGGCGACCGAGGGCCAGACGACCCGCGAGGACCGTCCCGGCGGCGGGCACGTGCTGAGCAACGGCCATCTGCGGGTGGAGATCGACGGGCGCGGGCTGGTCGTCTCCGTGTACGACGTCGAGGCCGACCGTGAGACCCTCGCGCCGGGCCAGGCGGCGAACCTCCTCCAGCTGCACCCCGACTTCCCGAACATGTGGGACGCGTGGGACGTCGACAAGTTCTACCGCAACACGGTCACCGACCTGACCGAGGCCGGCGCCGTCACGGCAGGCGAGGACGGCCGGTCGGTCCGCGTCGAGCGTTCCTTCGGCTCCTCGACGGTCACCCAGGTGCTGTCCCTGGCGCCGGGGGAGCGGCGGCTGGTCATCGACACCGAGGTCGACTGGCACGAGACGGAGAAATTCCTCAAGCTCGCCTTCCCGCTCGACGTGCACGCCGAAAGGTACGCCTCCGAGACCCAGTTCGGGCACTTCCACCGCCCCACCCACACCAACACCTCCTGGGAGGCGGCCAAGTTCGAGGCCTGCAACCACCGCTTCGTCCACCTGGAGGAACCCGGCTGGGGCGTCGCGATCGTCAACGACTCGACCTACGGCCACGACGTGACCCGCACGGTCCGCACCGACGGCGACGGCGGTACGACCACGACGGTGCGCGTCTCGCTGCTGCGCTCCCCGCGCTTCCCCGACCCGGAGACCGACCAGGGCGTGCACCGCTTCCGGCACGCCCTGGTGCCCGGCGCGGGGATCGGCGACGCGGTGCGCGAGGGCTGGCGGATCAATCTGCCCGAGCGTCACCTCACGGGCGCGGCCGAGGTCGCCCCGCTGGTCACCGCCGACCACGACGCCGTCGTGATCACCGCGGTGAAGCTCGCCGACGACGGCAGCGGCGACGTGGTCGTCCGCTTCCACGAGGCCCACGGCGGCCGCGCCCGCGCGACCCTGACCACCGGCTTCCCGCTCGCCGCGGCCACGGTCACCGATCTGCTGGAACGGCCGCTGGCACACGCCCCGGCCCCGGCCGTCGACGGTGACCGGATCGCCGTGCGCCTGCGCCCGTTCGAGCTGGTGACGCTGCGGCTGCGCAGGGGCTGAGGGCGGGACGGGCGGTCACGGCCACCTCGTGACCGCCCGGCCGGGCCCGGCCCGTGACGGCCCGGCCCGGCCCGTCAGTGCTTGCCCTTCTTGCCCTTCGCCTCCTTGTGCTTCCTTGCCTTCTCCGGCGGGCCGTCCTGGCCGGACTGCGGCGGTGCGGCCTTGGTCGCGTGCCGCGTCGGCCCGCCGGGGACCTTCCGGCTCGGCCGGGCCGGGGCGGCGGCGGAGTCATCGACGAGGGCGGCGTCCCGCAGCCGCTCGGACGGGGTGCCGCCGGGGGACGCCGGAGCCGTGGAGGGGTGCGCGGAGGGTCCGCCCGGCGCTTCCCGGGCGGGGGTCGGGGCGGCGGTCCGTGTCGCCGTGTCGTGGCTGCCCGCCGGGGCGTGGCCGTCCGAGACGGCGAGCGTGGCCGCCATGGCGGTGGCCAGGGCGACGGCCCCGCCCGCGACGAGAAGCCGCCCGCGCGCGCCCCTCGGCGGGACCGGTGCCGGCCCCGGCTGCGTGGTGTCGGTGTTCGGCGCGGGGGCCGTCTCGCTCGGCACCGCCGCCGCGGACCGGTGCGTCACGACGGCCGCGGACGCGCGCACCGGGTCGCCGGCCGCCGACGGGTGCGCCGGGTCGGCCGTCGGCAGGGGCGTCACGGCGGCCCGCGGCGGGAGCGTCACGACGGCCGTGGACGGGGCGGACCCCGGGCCTTCGGCGTCGGCCAGCGCGCCGAGCGTCCGCGCGCACTCCTGCGCCGAGGGGCGGTCCGCCTCCTCCAGCGCGGTCATGTCCCCCAGCAGCCGCGCCAGTTCCCGCGGAAGGGCCTGCGGCAGAACGGGGCGGCGGTGCAGGCGGGCGATCGCGGCCTCCAGCGGCACGCCGTCGTACTCCAGCCGGGCCGTGAGGCATTCGAGGAGCACCAGCCCGAGGGCGTAGACGTCGGCGGCCGGGCCGACGGACCGGCCGAGGACCTGCTCGGGGGCCAGATAGGCGGCCGTGCCGACGAGGGCGCCGGGCGCCGTGTGGGTGGTGGCGTCCAGCAGCCGGGAGATGCCGAAGTCGGTGAGACGGGGCCGGCCGGAGGCGTCCAGGATGATGTTCGACGGCTTGACGTCGCGGTGCACGATCCCCGCCTCGTGCGCGTGAGCGAGGGCCCGGGCGAGGCGAGCCCCGAGCGCGGCGGTCGCGCCCGGCGTGAGCGGCCCCTCGGCGATGCGCCGCTTGAGGGTGGGGCCGTCGATCAGCTCCATGACCAGGAACGGCCTGCCGTCGTGCCGGCCCGCGTCATAGACGGTGACCAGGCCGGGATGCTGCAACCGGGCCAGGATCAGCGCCTCGTTCGGGAACCGTTCCTCCATGTCGGCGTCGGCGCCGGTGCGGAAGACCTTGACGGCGACCGGTCGCTGCAGCCGCAGGTCGAGGCCGCGGTGCACATCGGCGGCACCGCCCGAGCCGATGAGCCCGTCCAGACGGTACCGACCGGCGAGCACGGGCGCGGAACACCGGGACGGTGCCGGAGCCGGCTGGCGGAGCCGCATCTCATCTCCCACTGCTTCAAGGGCGCCGGGGACGGGCGCCGAGGTACCGACGGGGGGTGCCGGACACGCGTACCCCCGACAGCACGGCCTATCCTCCGTCGCCGCCCCGCGGGCCCTGACGCCGGGTCAGGGCATCCGGCCGCTCAGGTCCGCTGGGCCACCCCCGCCAGCCGGGTCGGGGGCAGGTACTCGCGGACGTAGGTGCGGTTCCAGCAGGCGCCCGTCTCCCGGAGTTCCCGCCAGGTCGTGTAGCGGTAGCGGAAGAGGCGGGCGCGGACGTGGCGCGGGGGAGTGCCGGGCGGGAACGGGGAGCGGCGCAGCAGGCGCAGGGTGTCGCGGTCGTTCTCCAGCAGCCGTTCCACCAAGCCCTCGAACCAGGCCCCCGCGTACGCCGGGGACAGCGCCGCGAACCACATCAGCCAGTCCAGCCGGAGGTGGTACGGCGCGAACTGGCGCGGCCAGCGCCCCGGATCGCCGGGTTTGCCCTTGAACTCGTACTCCCGCCAGTCGGAGTCCTCGCGCGGCACGTCGTCGAGGGTGCCCTCGACCACGACCTCGTAGCGCACCCGGCTGACGCTGCCGAACGCGCCGTAGGTGTTGACCAGGTGCAGCGGGTCGAAGGAGCGGTTCATCACCTGCCGGCGGGAGATCATGTTGACCACCGGGTGGTAGCTGAGGAACACCAGCAGCGCCGCCACTGTCAGGACGACCACCTCGTACCACAGGGGGGCCGTGGCGGGCGCCGACGCGGGCGCGCCGCCGTCCGGGAAGCGCAGCGCCGGCACGGCCAGCACGATCGTGATCCAGTTCAGCCAGGCGAAGTTCCCCGACAGCACCAGCCACAGCTGGGTGACGATCATCAGCGCGGCCGCCGCTGTCGCGACCGGCTGCGGGGCGAAGAGCAGGAACGGCACGACCAGCTGGGTGACGTGGTTGGCGGCCACCTCGACCCGGTGCAGCGGTTTCGGCAGATGGTGGAAGAACCAGCTCAGCGGCCCCGGCATGGGCTGCGTCTCGTGGTGGTGGTCCAGACAGGTCAGCTTCCGCCAGCAGGCGTCCCCGCGCATCTTGATCAGCCCCGCGCCGAACTCCACCCGGAACAGGATCCAGCGCAGCAGGAACAGCACCACGACCGGCGGCGCCACGTCGTCGTTGCCCAGGAACGCGGCGAGGAAGCCGGTCTCCAGCAGCAGCGACTCCCAGCCGAAGGAGTACCAGGTCTGCCCCACGTTGACGATCGACAGGTACAGCGCCCACGGCACCAGCCACAGCGCGATCGCCGCCCCGAGCGGCAGATACCCGTCCACGCCCGCGAGCAGCGCCGCCGACACCGCGCAGCCCGCCCACGCGCACCCCGCGAAGAGCCGGTCCGAGTAGCGCAGCTGGAACAGGCTCGGCGCCCGACGGAACGGCACCCGGGCGGTGAACCGCGGGATCGGCAGCATGCCCCGCTCGCCCAGCAGCGCCCGGAACTGCAGGGCCGCCGCGAGGAACGCGATCAGGTACAGACCGGCCAGGGCCCGCTGGAACACCAGCCGGCTCAGCCAGTAGTCGGGTGCCGTGAACCAGTCCACGCGCCCGCGCTCCTTTCCCGGCGCTCGCCACCGCTCGTCACCCTCCGTGTGCCACGGCTGTGCCCGGGCAACCCGCACGGAGGAGAGATCACTCCGGACTCCCAGTCGAATAATCGGGCAAAGCCTGGCAAGGTGGGCGCATGGTTGATCGGGGAGCGAGTGCCCTGTCACTCCCGGACGACTGGCCCGCCCACCCGGATCCGATCCTGGCGCTCAACCGCATGGGCAGCTTCGACTGGGACCTGGACACCGGTCTGATGAGCATGGACGCCCAGGCGCACGAGGCCTTCGACGTGCGCCCGGACGAGTACGACGGCCGCCCCGAGACGCTCGCCGCCCGCGTACCGCCCGGCGAGGCCCGCCGCCTGGACGCCCTGGTCGCCCAGGCCATCAAGGACGGCAGCGAGAACTACGGCGCCTACTTCCGCATCCGCTGCCGCACCGGCGAACTGCGCTGGACCCACACCCAGGGCTACATCCGGCGCGACCACACCGGCCGCCCGCGCCGCATCATCGGCATCGTCCGCGACGCCACCAGCGAACTCGACGAGTTCGCCGCCCACCGCCAGCAGGCCTCCCTGGACGAGGCCCGCCGCGAACAGACCAACGTCGTCCAGCTCACCACGGCCGCCCTCGCCCACGCCCGCACCGTCCAGGACGTCATCGACGTCCTCAAGGACACCCACGGCCTGGTCCACCTCGGCGCCGCCAGCCTCGTCATGGGCCTGGTCGAGGCCGGCCGCATCCGGCTGATCGCGGAGGGCCCGGTCGGCAGCTTCGTCCCCGGCACCCGCGTCACCCGCATCGACGAGCCGTACCCGATGAGTGAGGTGGTGCGCACCCTCAGCCCCCGCTTCATCGAGTCGCCCGAGGAGTTCGCCGCCCACTACCCGATCCTGTGGCCGCACATCACCGGCCTGCACATCACCTCGGCCGCCTATCTGCCGCTCATCGTCCAGGCCCGCCCGATCGGCGCGATGGGCCTGCTCTACAACGACCGGCGCGGCTTCACCCAGGAGGAGCGCAACATCTTCGTCGCCCTCGGCAGCAGCATCGCGCAGAGCCTGCAGCGCGCGATGTTCTACGAGGAGGAGAAGGACATCGCGCAAGGCCTGCAGCAGGCCATGCTGCCGCGCACCATCCCCAGCGTGCCCGGCGCCGACGTCGCCGTCCGCTACCGGGCCGGCAGCGCGGGCGGCCTGCTCGGCCGGGACATCGGCGGCGACTGGTACGACCTGATCCCGCTGCCCGGCGGCCGCGTCGGCGCCGTCATCGGCGACGTCCAGGGCCACGACACGCACGCGGCGGCCGTCATGGGCCAGCTGCGCATCGTGCTGCGCGCGTATGCCGCCGAGGGCCACACCCCGGCCACCGTGATGGCCCGCGCCTCCGTCTTCCTGCACGAACTGGACACCGACCGCTTCGCCACCTGCCTGTACGCCGAGGCCGACCTCGGCACCGGGGTCGTGCAGGTGGTGCGGGCCGGCCACATCGACCTGCTGGTGCGCGCCCCCGACGGCAGCTGCCGCCGGGTCACCGTCCCCGGCGGGCTGCCGCTCGGGCTGTCCGCGGAGTTCGGCAGCCTGGAGTACCCGGTCTCCACCGTCGAACTCGACCCCGGGCACACCCTGCTGCTCACCACCGACGGCCTGGTCGAGCAGCCCGGCACCGACCTCGACGACGGCATGCGGGCCCTCGCCGCGACCGTCGCCGCCGGCCCCGACGACGTCCGCGCCCTCGCCGACCGGCTGATCGACATCGCCGAGGCCCGCGGCGGAGACGACGACGTGGCGCTCCTGCTGCTGCGCCGCCGCCCCCTGGACGCCCCCCGCACCGGCGGCCGCCTCCAGCAGCACGTCGCTCCCGGCGACGCCGAGGCGCTCACCCAGGCCCGGCACATGATCCGCGCCGCCGTTCGCTCCTGGGGCGGCCGCGAGCGCGCCGACGAGATCGAACTGGTCGCCGACGAGCTGATCACCAACGCCCTCATGCACACCGAGGGAGCCGCGATCGTCACCCTGCGCGTGCTCAACGGCGCCGACCGCCGGCTGCGGGTCGACGTCGAGGACTCCTCCAGCGCGCTGCCCCGCCGCCGGGAGGCCGGCGTGCAGGGGGTCTCCGGGCGCGGACTGCTCCTGGTCGACCTGCTCACGGACGTGTGGGGCGTGGAGGCGCGCGGCGGCGGCAAATGCGTGTGGTGCGAGTTCGTGGTGCCGTCGCTCCCGTGAGACCACCGGTGACGGATGGCACTCTGGACGTATGCCGGAACTGCCCGAGGTGGAAGCGCTCAAGGACTTCCTGTCCGAGCACCTGGTCGGCCGCGAGATCGTCCGTGTGCTCCCGGTCGCCATCAGCGTCCTGAAGACCTACGACCCGCCCGTGAGCGCCCTGGAGGGGCACGAGGTCACCGCCGTGCGGCGGCACGGCAAGTTCCTCGACCTGTCCACCGGCGGCGGCCCGCACCTGGTCACCCACCTGGCCCGGGCGGGCTGGCTGCAGTGGAAGGACCGCCTCCCCGACGGCCCGCCCCGCCCCGGCAAGGGCCCGCTCGCCCTGCGCGTCGCCCTGGACACCGGCGCCGGCTTCGACCTCACCGAGGCCGGCACGCAAAAGCGCCTCGCGGTCTACGTCGTCGACGACCCGCAGCAGGTCGAAGGCGTCGCCCGGCTCGGCCCCGACCCGCTCGCCGACGACTTCGACGAGGCCCGCTTCGCCGCGCTGCTCGCCGGGGAGCGCCGCCAGGTCAAGGGCGCCCTGCGCGACCAGAGCCTGATCGCGGGGGTCGGCAACGCCTACAGCGACGAGATCCTGCACGCGGCGAAGATGTCCCCCTTCAAACTCGCCGCCTCCCTCACCCCGGAGGACACCGCCCGCCTCTACCGGGCGCTGCGCGAGACGCTCACCGAGGCCGTCGAACGCTCCCGGGGCGTGGCCGCGGGCCGGCTGAAGGCGGAGAAGAAGAGCGGCCTGCGCGTCCACGGCCGCACCGGCGAGGCGTGCCCGGTGTGCGGCGACACCATTCGCGAGGTGTCCTTCAGCGACTCCTCCCTCCAGTACTGCCCCACCTGCCAGACCGGCGGCAAGCCGCTCGCCGACCGCCGGCTGTCCAGGCTGCTGAAGTGAGCGCCGCGGCGTTGTGATGAACTCTCGCTGACCCCGCCGTCCGCGCATCGCGTGCACAGCGAGCGGACCTAGGACCGAGCTGCCGAGAGGACCCACCCCTGAACACGATCTTCGCCGAGACGCTGTCCGCCGTTCTCCTCGCCCTGGTCCTGGCCTGCGCGGTCGTCCGCCCCTGGGGATGGCCGGAAGCCGTGGTCGCCGTGCCCGCGGCCGCGATCGTCGTCGGCACCGGCGCGATCTCCCTGGACCACGCCCGTGAGGAGGCGGCGCGCCTCGGCCCGGTGATCGGGTTCCTCGCGGCGGTCCTCGTGCTGGCCAAGCTCTGCGACGACGAGGGGCTGTTCCAGGCCTGCGGGGCGTGGATGGCCCGGGCGGCGGCGGGCAGCCCCAGCAGGCTGCTGATGTACGTCTTCGTCACCGCCTCGGCGATCACGGCCGTGCTCAGCCTGGACGCCACGGTGGTGCTGCTGACGCCGGTGGTGTTCGCGACGGCGGCACGCCTCGGCGCACGGCCCAAACCGCACGTCTACGCCTGCACCCATCTGTCGAACACCGCCTCGCTGCTGCTGCCGGTGTCCAATCTGACGAACCTGCTGGCCTTCTCGGTCAGCGGGCTCGGCTTCGCCCGGTTCGCCGGGCTGATGGCGCTGCCGTGGCTCGCCGCGATCGCCGTGGAGTTCGCGGTGTTCCGGTTCTTCTTCGCCGGCGACCTGGGCGCGGGCGCGGACACGCCCGACGCCGGGGAGCCGCCCGAGGTGCCCGTCTTCGCCCTGGTGACGGTCGCGGGCACGCTGGCCGGCTTCCTGCTCGCCTCCGCCGTCGGACTCGACCCCGCGTGGGCGGCGTTCGCGGGCGCGCTGGTGCTGGCGGTACGCGCCCTGGTACGGCGGCGCACCCGCCCGTCGGAGATCGTCCGCGCCGCCTCAGTGCCGTTCCTGGCGTTCGTGCTGTCGCTCGGGATCGTGGTCCGGGCGGTCGTCGACAACGGCCTCGCGGACGCGCTCGGCCACCTGGTCCCGTCCGGCACCGGGCTGGTGGCGCTGCTGGCGGTCGCCGCGCTGGCCGCCGTCCTCGCCAACCTGATCAACAACCTGCCCGCGGTGCTCGTCCTGCTGCCGCTCACCGCGCCCTCCGGCGCCGGCGCGGTCCTCGCCGTGCTGCTCGGCGTGAACCTCGGGCCCAACCTCACCTACGCCGGCTCGCTGGCCACGCTGCTGTGGCGGCGGATCGTGCACCAGCACGACCACGAGGTCGAGCTGAAGGAGTTCACCGTGCTCGGTCTCCTCGCCGTGCCCCTGTCGCTCGGTGCGGCCGTGGTGGCACTGTGGGGGTCCCTGCTCGTGATCGGAACCTGACCGAAAGGCCCGAAGCCCATGGCCGTCGTCGTCTGGATCGCCGAGGGCACCTGGCGCGCCTGCGTGGACGCCGCACGCGAGTACGCCACGGACCCCGCCGAGGTCGTCCTGCTGCACGTGAGCGGCCACGACGTCGCCGACGCCGCGCACGGGGCGTTCGCCGGCCTGCTGGGGCGCGCCGACCCGGGGCACGATCCCGGCACCCGGCTGGAGCGGATGGCCGCCGACGCCGCGCGGCACCTCCTCGACGCCGCAGCGGACCGGCTGGGCCGTCCCTGCACCCGCCTGGCCCGCACCGGACGTCCCGAACACGAGGTGGTCGAGGCCGCCCGCGACGCCACCCTGCTGATCCTCGGCCGCGACGGCGACACGGCCCGTCCGGGGCCGAAGACCCTGCGCCCCCCGACCCGCTTCGTCGTCGACCACGCCCCGTGCCCGGTGCTGCTGGTGTGGCCGTAGGCGTCCCGCGACGGCCCGGGAGCCGGGACCGCTCGTCGTGCCGTGCCCGCCCCGCGGATCTGGCGGCGCGGCGGACCTACTGCTGCGGGCGCAGGGTCACCAGGAGATGGCCGTCCGTCGTGCGGACCTCGTAGCGGGCGATCTGGTCGGGGTGGAAGGCGGCACTGCCCTCCATCGTGGCCGTGCGGCCGCCGCCGCCCGGGGCGCTCCAGGTGCTGACCGTCTGTTCCGAGCCGTCGCGGCCGATCACGACCAGGCGGCAGGAGCGGGTACCGGCCGCGTCCTTGACCTTCAGCTGCACCTGGCTGCCCCAGTCCTCGTCGTGCGTGGTCACCTGCGCCCACACCCCCGACCGCGGGTCCGTCGCGGACAGCGGCGCAGCCCCCTCGCCGCCGCTCGACAGCACGGCCACCGCCGGTGCGGTCAGCCCGACGACGAGGGCCGCGGCGACGGCGTACAGCAGGCGCCGGCGGGCGGAGCGCCGGCGGCGGCCGATCTCGGTGAGCAGCCGGTCCAGCACCCGGTCCCCCGGCGCCGCGAGCGGGTGCACGAATCGCGGGGTCGCCCGCCGGTACAGCAGCAACTGCCGTGTCACCGGGCCGAATTCGGTCACCTGCGCCGAGCAGCTCGCGCACTCCATGAGGTGATCCTCGAAGCGGAAGGCCTCCGCCTCGTCCAGCACGCCGAGCGCGTAGGCGGCGACGTCGCGATGCCGTTCCAGGGACCTCATGCGAATCCTCGTGCCGTTGGGTGCGGGTGGGGTCACTCCTTGCACCCATCGGTACGGACCACAGCACCGATTCACTCAAGCCACGCACGGAATTCGCCACCGGTGATTCGGAGCGGCGCGGCCCCCGGATTGGTCCGGGAGCGGAAAAAATCCCGGCGGGGGAGGAGCGGGCGGGCCGCGCCGGTCAGAAGAGGTGGATCGCCAGGTGCCCGAGCGGCAGCCCGAGCTGCCACGCCGGTGTCCACACCTTCGGTGCGTCGTCCTCGCCGAGCGCCCCCGCCCCGCCCGGCACGGCGTTCAGGTCGGGCGCCAGCAGCTCGGTCTCCTCCAGCCAGCGCCACGCCGCCCGGGCCAGCGCGAGGTCCGGCGTGGCGGAGCCCTCGGAGGCGAGCGCCGCCATCCGCTCGCGGACCCAGTCCTGCCACGGCTGGTCGTACGCCGTCAGCGACAGCCAGGTCTCCAGCTGGGTGACCACCCGGATGCCGGACAGCTCGCCCTCCGTGTCGGACAGGAAGACGGTCAGGGCCAGCGCGTCGCGCCCGGCGCGGAACTCGAACGACGTCGGCGGCATCAGATCGCCGGTGCGCAGCAGCTCGTCGGCGATGTACTCGGCGTACAGCCAGGCCATGGGGACGGTCAGTTCCCCGCCGTCGGCGCCGTCCGTGCCCTGGTGACCTCTGTGCAGCATCCCTTCCTGCCTTCCTCCGGTGTCGCGCGTCGCCCGGTGCGGGCCCTCGTCCGGAACACGGATGAAGACAGCCGATTACTCAACCATGGTCAGCAGCAGGCGTTTTGCCAAGCCTTGACCTGGTGGTCGGTTTCACCGCAGGTCGGCCGCGTATCCCGCGAGCTCCCGGCGCAGGGCGCGCAGCGCGTAGAACGCGCGGGACTTCACGGTACCGGGCGGAATCCCCAGCTCCGTCGCTGCTTCCGCCACACTGGCCCCCTGCAGATACACGAGTACCAGCACGTCACGGTGGTGCGGAGTGAGTGTCTTCACAGCGCGCCGTACGTCGAGGGCGGCGGCCGACCGTTCGGCGTGATCGGCGCACACCGGGGCGTGCCCCTGATCCAGCGCCGCGTCGCACACCTCCGCCGGCCGGGCCTGGCGGGCGCGTCGCGCGTCGATGGCCAGGCGCCGTCCGACGGTCATCAGCCAGGGCCGTACGGAGTCGAAGGCGTCGGCGCGCAGCGCCTCGGGGTGCTGCCAGGCGCGCACCAGGGTCTCCTGCACGAGGTCCTCGGCCCGCTGCCGGTCGCCGTCGCACAGCCGCAGCAGCAGCGCGAACAGGGGCCGGCCGTGCTCGCGCTGGAGGGCGGCGAGTTCGTGCTCGGCGGTCGTCGCGCGGGCGGTGAGGGTGTTTCCGGCCGTCATGGCCGTATGGCACCGCAGGGCACCGGTCGCGCACAGGGTCGGTGCACGCCTGTGCGGCGGGCGGTCGATCGCGTCGCTGAACGGTGCGACGAACGGTCGCCTCCTCCCGTCGGCGGACACCGGACGGGTCACATCGGTTGACACCGGACGGGTCAAAGGGGCGTCCGGGCCGTTTGCGACGGGCGGCCCCCTCATACCTATTCGTAGGTAAATGTGACCACGCAGGGGTGAGTGATGATCGCAAGCGCACGCGCACGCAGACGACTGCTGGCACTGGCTCTGACGGCCGTACTCGCCGCGGGGGCCGCCTGTCAGGCCCATGAGCGCGAGCAGGCCGGGCGTCCGGCCCCGCCGGGCGGTGTGCGCGGCTTCACCCTCGTCGCCTCCGGGGACGTCCTGCCGCACGCCTCGATCATCGAACGGGCCCGCTTCGACGCCGGCGGCAGCGGCTACGACTTCCGGCCGATGCTCGCGGGCGCCCGGCCGCTGGTCGCGCCCGCCGGTCTCGCCCTGTGCCACATGGCGACCGTCTACGGCGCGAACGGCGACTACACCAGCCGTCCCCTCTTCAAGTCCCCGCCCGAGGTCGCCCAGGCTCTCGCCGCCACCGGCTACGACAGCTGCTCCACCGCCTCCGACCACAGCCTCGACGACGGCACGGAGGGCATCCGGCGCACCCTGGAGACGCTCGACGGCAACGGCGTCAAGCACGTCGGGTCGGCGCGCACGGTGGCGGAGGCGAACTCCGTGACCATGCTGCGGGCCGGCCCGGCGAAGGTCGCCCACCTGGCCTACACGCAGGGCACCGGCGACTTCGCGCCGCCGGCCGGGCAGCCGTGGGCGGTCAGCCTCCTCGACGAGGGCAAGATCGTCGCCGACGCCCGGGCCGCCCGCAAGGCCGGCGCCGACGTGGTCGTGGTCTCGCTGAACTGGGGCACCGCCTGGCAGGACGCCCCCGACGATCGCCAGCTCGCCCTGGCCCGCCGGCTCACCGCCTCCCGCGACGGCGGCCGCCCCGACATCGACCTGATCCTCGGCACCCACGCCCACGTCCCGCAGGCGTACGAGAAGGTCAACGGCACCTGGGTGGCCTACGGGCTGGGCGACGAGGTGGCCGGCGAGATGTACAACGACCAGGGCGTCCAGGATCCGCGCGGCAACGAGTCCACCCTCGGCCGCTTCACCTTCGTACCGCCGAAGCGGCCGGGCGGGCGCTGGGAGGTGACCCGCGCCGAGTTCGTCCCGCTGTTCTTCGACGTGGACGCCGGCCGCGTGGTGAACCTCAACCGCGCCCTCGCCGAGGGCGCGGAGGTGCGCTCGGTCCGCGACCGGATCCGCGAGGTGGTGCTCAGCCGCGGCGCCGTCAAGGACGGGCTGGTGATGGGCCAGTAGGCGGCAGGCCCGCGCGGCCCGGGACGCGCCCGGCGCCGGCGCGGCCCGAGGCGTCGGTGGGCGCCTCCGCGCCCCAGCGTGCCGGTGGGCGCCTCCGTGGCCCAGCGTGCCGGTCGACGATCGCGCGGCCGGGGAGGGTGGCGGCGGACACCCACAAAACCAGCCGCGTCAGTTGACGTCCACGTCGTCGAACACCCTCAGCATCGCGCCGAGGACGCGCAGGCAGGCCGTCACGTCCTGCTCGGTGAGGTCGCCGCCGACCTGCCGCAGCAGCGCGTGTTCACGGCCGAGCACGGCGGTGATCGCGGCCTGGCCCTCCGCCGTCAGGCGGATCAGCGAGGACCGCTGGTGCGCCGGGTTCGGGGTGGTCTCGACGAGCCCGCGCGCCGCGGCGTCGTTCACCATCCGCTGCACGAACTGCCGGCTCAGCGCCTGCGCCCGTCCCATCTGAGGCACCGTCATCGGGCCGTTGCGATGCAGCAGGGCCAGGACGGCCCGGACGCCGACGGAGAGCCCCTCGACGGCCTCCCCCTGCTCGACGGCCCGCTGGACGCGCCGGTACAGGGGTCCGACCACGTCGAACACCTCGGTGAGGCGCTCGGCGAGCGCGTCAGGCGCGAGGGGGCCGTCGAAAGGGGCCGCGGTGCGGTGGGCGGGGGCGTCGCCAGGTGTGTTCACCCTTCCATCATGACACCTTGGTTGTCATAGTCGCGAGAAGATGACACCTTGGTTGTCATGACTACCGCTTCGGATCTCCGCTTCTTCGCATCCGCCGACGGCGACCTCGCCTACCGCGACACGGGCCGGGGCGACCTGGTCGTCCTGCTCCACTCGGGGTTCGTCGACCACCGTCTCTACGACGACCACATCCCCGCCCTGGCCGAGCACCACCGGGTGATCGTCCCGGACGTCCGGGGGCACGGCTTCTCCGCCAACGCCACCCGCCCCTTCCGCTGGGCCGACGACCTGGCCGGCCTGCTGCGCCACCTCGACGCCGGCCCGGCCGTGCTGGTCGGCGTGTCGATGGGCGGCGGCATCGCCACCGACACCGTGCTGGAACACCCCGGCCTGGTCCGCGCCGTGGTCGCCTGCGCCGCCGCCACCAGCGACTTCGCCTACACCGATCCCTGGTACCAGGAGATCCAGGCCGAGTACGCCCGCACCCTGGCGGCCGGCGACCTCCAGGGCTGGCTCGCCGCCTTCCTGCGCGTCGTGCACGGCCCGCACCGCGAACCCGGCGACCTCGACCCCTCCCTCGCCCGCAGGCTCGGCGACATGGCCCTGCACACCATGGCCAAGCACACGCCGGGCGAGCCCGACCTGCGGGTGCCGGTCACCGACATCTGGGCCCGGGTCCCGAAGATCGACGTACCCGTCCTCACCGTCAACGGCACCCTCGAACCCGACGACCTGCTCGGCGCCGCCGAGCGCCTGGCCGGCACTGTCCGCGACGGCCGCTCGGCGGTCGTCGAGGGCGCCGGCCACTACGCCCTGCTGGAGAAGCCCCGCGAGTTCACCGCGATCCTTCTCGACTTCCTCCGCTCCCTGTAGCGGACCCCCTCCTGGCCAGCGCCGAGTGCTTGTAGGAGTAGGTGAAGTAGACCACGCAGCCGATCAGGAACCAGGCCGCGAAGCGCACCCAGGTCTCCCACATCAGGAAGGTGATCAGCCAGATCGAGAAGACGACGCCCGCGATCGGGATGACCGGCATCCACGGCGTACGGAAACTGCGCGGCAGTTCCGGGTGGCGGTAGCGCAGCACGATCACCGCCACGCACACCACCACGAACGCCAGCAGGATGCCGATGTTGGTCAGCTCGGCCGCCGAGCCGATCGGGACGAACCCGGCGATGGCGGCCGATGCCACCCCGACGATCCAGGTGACGCGGGTCGGCACATGGCGGGTCGGGTGCGTCTTGGCGAACCAGGCGGGCAGCAGACCGTCGCGGGACATGGAGAACCACACCCGCGTCACGCCCAGCATGAACGTGAACATCACGGTGAGGATGCCGATGATCGCGCCCACCGCGATCACGTCCGCGAGCCGGTCCAGGCCCACCGACTTGAACGCCGTGGAGAAACCGCTCTTCGGGTCGATCTCCTTGTAGTTCTGCATGCCGGTCAGCACCAGGCAGGCCGCCACGTACAGCACCATCGAGATCACCAGCGAGTAGATGATCGCCTTCGGCATGTGCCGCTGGGCGTCCTTGGACTCCTCGGCCGCCGTCGACATGGCGTCGTAGCCGAAGACCGCGAAGAACACCGTGGCCGCGCCCGTGAAGGCACCGCTGATCCCGAACGGGAAGAACGGGTGGTAGTTCGACGAGTCGATGTGGAAGACGCCGACGCCGATCACCAGCAGCACGACCAGCACCTTCAGGACCACCACGAAGGTCTCGAACCGGGCCGCGCTGCGGATCCCCAGGTTCAGCAGCCAGGCGATCAGCAGACACAGCAGCGCCGCGAACAGGTCGACCTTGTGACCCGACCCGGTGCCCGGCGCGCCCAGCATCCAGTGCGGCAGCTTCGCGCCCATCTCCTCGACCAGGAAGCTGAAGTAGCCCGAGATGCCGATCGCGACGACCGCCACGATCGCGGTGTACTCCAGCAGCAGGTCCCAGCCGATGAACCAGCCCGCGAACTCCCCGAGCACCGCGTAGCCGTACGTGTACGCCGACCCCGCCTTCGGGATCAGCCCGGCGAACTCGGCGTACGACAGTGCCGCGCAGGCGCTCGCCACGCCGGCGATCAGGAACGAGATCAGCACCGCGGGCCCCGCCGTGCCGTTGGCCACCGTGCCCGCCAGCGTGAAGATGCCGGCGCCGATGATGCCGCCGACGCCGATCGCGGTCAGCTGGGTCAGGCCGAGCGACCTGTCCAGCCGTGCGCCCTCCTGGACTTCCGTCTCCTCGATGTGCTCGATCGGTTTGCGACGGAGAATGCCTTCGCCCGTCCGGAGCCCGGCCATGCGCCTCACCTCTTCACGATCGGCAAACGGCTGACGGCGGATCATGATGGCTCACCCCACCCGTCCTGGGAAGACGCCACGCACGAGGTCGGCACGGCCGGGCCGGTGCGGGGGTCGTCCGATCGGACGACACGGAGGTCACACGATGCGCGCGCCGGGACGAGCCGGGACGCCGACCAGGACGGACGGGATCCGGGCGGAGGCTGGAGGCACAGCGCACCAGACGCTGAGCGGGACCCGGCAGCCAGGCCGCGGTCCGCACGACGCAACGACAGGGAGCCGTCCGGCATGCAGCACAAGGCCAAGAAGTTCTCCACGCGGGCCAAGGCCGTCACCTCCGCCGCCCTCCTCGCCGCCGTCGGCGCCGGAGTGGCCGGCGCCGTCTCCGCCTCCGCCGACACCCCGGCCGCCGCGCCCGCCGCGGCCCCGGCCGCCCTCAAGGACAAGGCCACCACGACCACCACCCACCTCACGGTCGACGCCGCCACCGACGCCGCCCGCGCCGCCCTGGACGCCGCGCGCAAGGAGGGCCAGCGGGTCAGCGTCGCCGTCGTCGACCGCAACGGCAACACGCTCGTCACCCTGCGCGGCGACGGCGCCGGCCCGCAGTCCTACGAGTCCGCCGTGAAGAAGGCGTACACCGCCGTCTCCTGGAACGCGCCCACGTCCGACCTGGTCAAGCGCCTGCAGAACGCGCCCACCCTCAAGGACATCCCCGGCACCCTGTTCCTCGCAGGCGGCGCCCCCGTGGCGTACGACAGCGCGCCGGTCGCGGGCATCGGTGTCGCGGGCGCCCCCTCCGGCGACCTGGACGAGAAGTTCGCACAGGCCGGCGTCGCCGCGATCAGCAACGGCCGCTGACCGCCAAGACCCCCGGGTGAGCGCCACCCCGACCGGGCCGCGCGCTCCCCGACCGGCGGCGCGCGGCCCCGTTCCCGCTGCGCGCCGCCGGCACACCCGCCCGAGCACCGCGCCGTCGCCCGTCCCGCCCGGGCACCGTGCCCTCGCAGTCCCCGAGCACCGCGCTCCCGCCCGCCGCCACCCCATGGAGGAGCTCCGTGGTCACCCTCCGGCTCAGTCCCGTCGCCGTCCTGCGGCGGAGCCCCTTCGTCACCCTGCGGCTCAGTCCCGTCGTCCGCCTGTGGAGGAGTCACCTCGTGTCCCGGACCGCCGCCGACCTCGCCCTGCTGGACGCCGCCCACCGCGGCGACACCGACGCCGTGCGGGCCGCCCTGGCCCACGGCGCCCGCCTGGAGACCCGCGACGACAGCGGCCGCACCCCGCTGCTGCGCGCCGCGCTCGCCGACCGGGTCGACGCCGCCCGCGTCCTGGTCGCCGCCGGCGCCGACGTGAACGCGCAGGACGACCGGCAGGACAGCCCCTGGCTGGTCACCGGGGTCACCGGCAGCGTCGCCATGATGCGCGCCCTGCTGCCCGGCGGCCCGGATCTGACGCTGACCAACCGCTTCGGCGGCATCAGCGTCATCCCGGCGAGCGAACGCGGCCACGTCGACTACGTCCGGGCCGTGCTGGCCGAGACGGACACCGACGTCGACCACGTCAACCGGCTCGGCTGGACGGCCCTGCTGGAGGCGGTGATCCTCGGCGACGGCGGCCGCACCCACCAGGAGGTCGTGGAGGTCCTGCTCGCCGCCGGCGCCGACCCCGCGCTCCCCGACGGCGACGGCGTCACCGCCCGCGAACACGCCGAACGCCGCGGCTTCACGGGCATCGCAACGCTGCTGCGCCACGCGGAAGCGGCCCGCCGGTGACCCGCCCGCGGCCCACATCAGGCCGCGCGGGTGCCGCGCTCGCCGCGACCGGCGCGGTGCCCCGCCTCGCCGCGGGTCGCCGCCCCCTCGTCGTCGCCGTCCTGCCGGCGGCTACGGCACCACCGTCACCGGCCACCGCCCCGCCTTCACCAGCCGGACGGCCACCGAGCCGATGATGCGGTGGCCCGCCTGCTCGGAGGCGCCCACCACCACCGCGTCCGCCTTGAGTTCGTCCGCCGCCTTCACCAGCCCGTTGTACGGGTCGCCGCGGAAGGTGTGGAACTCCCAGCGCACCTCGAATATCCCCTTGACCCGTTCGGCCGCCTCGCGGATCTGCGCCACGAGGTCCTCGGCGATCTCGTCGGTGGTCTCCGCCACCGGCACCCCGAGCGCCGCGCCGGCCGCCATCACCGGCTGCACGTACACGACGGCCAGCAGCGCGCGCTGCCGCCGGGCCAGGCCGCCGGCGTAGGCCGCGGCGCGCAGCGAGGAGTCGGAGCCGTCCACCCCGACCACGATGACCTTCGGCCCGTCGGTGCCCCGTTCGAACTGATGGGAGTCGAACTGGTGCGAGTGCTGTTCCGTCACGCCCCGAGGCTATCGGAGGCCGCGGCTCCGCCCGCCCGCCGGGACCGCTCGACGGGCGCACGGGCCCGCTCGACGGGCGCACGGGCCCGGCCCTTCCTACAGTCGGATGCATGAGTGCCACGGTGGAGGCACCCGCGGGCCGGGACGCCCCGGGACCGATACGGCCGTCCCGCAACGGCCTCCTCAGCCGGGTGCCGGAAGGCTTCGCGACCTTCTTCGGCGCCCTGGGCCTGCTGTGCGTCCTGCTGGCCCTCATCCCGCCGCTGCGCCGCCTGCTGCGCCCCGTCGTGCGCTTCCTGGACCTGCTGCTGGTCCCCATCAGCGCCAACCTCGCCTACGCGGTCTTCCTGTTCCTGCTGGCCGCCGCGACCGCCGCCCGCAAGAAGGTCGCCTGGTGGCTCGTCGTCGTCTACCTCGGCCTGGTCGTCCTCACCGACGTCCTCGGCGTCGCCGTCGGCCTGTACGCCGAGTCGCTGCCCTCCCTCGTGCTGTGCGCCCTCGCGCTGGCCCTGCTCGTCGTCGCACGCCGCGAGTTCTACGCCGCCTCCCGCAGAGCCGCCGTACGCCGCGCCCTGGCCGTACTGCTGGCCGGGCTGGCCGTGGCGATCCTCGTCGGCTGGGGCCTGGTGGAGCTCTTCCCCGGCACCCTGCCGCGCGGGCAGCGGCTGTCCTGGGCCGCCAACCGGGTCCTCGGCGGCCTGGTCTCGGCCGGCTCCTTCGACGGCCGCCCGCCGCGCGCCCTGTTCTTCCTGCTCGGCCTGTTCGGCGCGCTGGCCCTGCTGAACGCCGCCGCCACGCTGTTCCGCTCCCAGCGCCTCGAAGCCGCCCTGCACGACGACGAGGAGGAACGCATCCGCGCCCTGCTCGGCCGCTACGGCGAACAGGACTCCCTCGGCTACTTCGCCACCCGCCGCGACAAGGCCGTCGTGTTCTCACCCAGCGGCAAGGCCGCCGTCACCTACCGCGTCGAGGCCGGGGTGTGCCTGGCCAGCGGCGACCCCGTCGGCGACCGCGAGGCCTGGCCGCACGCCATCGCGGCCTGGCTGGACGTGGCCCGCCGGCACGCCTGGGCGCCCGCCGTGATGGGCGCCTCCGAGGAGGGCGCCACCGCCTACTCCCGCGCCGGGCTCGGCGCCCTGCAACTCGGCGACGAGGCCATCGTGCACGTGCACGCCTTCGACCTGGACGGCCGCGACATGCGCGTCACCCGGCAGGCCGTGCACCGGGTCCGCCGCACCGGCGCCACCTGCCGCATCCGCCGCCACGAGGCCCTCACCGACGCCGAGATGGAGGAGATCGTCGACCGCGCCGACACCTGGCGCGACACCGAGACCGAACGCGGCTTCTCCATGGCCCTGGACCGCCTCGGCGACCCCGACGACGGCGACTGCCTGCTGGTCGAGGCCTTCGGCGCGGACGGCCGGCTGATCGCCCTGCTCTCCTTCGTACCCTGGGGCCGCGACGGCGTCTCCCTGGACCTGATGCGCCGCGACCGCCGCGCCGCCCCCAACGGCGTCATGGAGTTCATGGTCGCCGAACTGTGCGCCGCCGCGCCCAAACTGGGCGTGCGCCGCATCTCCCTGAACTTCGCCGTCTTCCGCTCGGTGTTCGAGGAGGGCGCCCGCATCGGCGCCGGACCCGTCCTCAGGCTGTGGCGCCGGCTGCTGCTGTTCTTCTCCCGCTGGTGGCAGCTGGAGGCCCTGTACCGCTCCAACGCCAAGTACCACCCCGAGTGGTACCCGCGCTTCCTGTGCTACGGCGACGCCGCCGCCCTCGCCCGCATCGGCCTCGCCTCCGGCATCGCCGAGGGCTTCGTCCCCGTGCCGTCGCTGCGCAAGCTGTGGGGCAAGGCGCACCCGAAGGGGGTGCGGCGGCCCGCCACCACCGAGGGCCTGCCGCCGCTGTCGGCACTCGGTCTCGACGGAGGGGGCGAGACCGGGGTTGGCGGAGCGGACGCGGGCCTGCCCGAGCAGGTCCGCATCCGCCACCGCACCCTGGACCGGCTGCGCACCGCCGGCACCGACCCCTACCCGGTGGGCGTCCCGGCCCGCACCCACCCCCTCGCCGAGGTCCGCGAGGGCGAGGACGTCACCGTCGCCGGGCGGATCATGCTGATGCGCGACTTCGGCGGCATCGTCTTCGTCGTCCTGCGCGACTGGTCCGGCGACCACCAGCTCGCCCTCACCCGCACCGGAACCGGCACCGCCGCCCTCGCCCGCTTCCGCGCCGACACCGACATCGGCGACCACATCACCGCCACCGGCCGGGCCGGCACCAGCGACAAGGGCGAGGCGACCGTCTTCGTCACCTCCTGGCAGCTCACCGGCAAGTGCCTGCGCCCGCTGCCCGACAAGCGCCGCGGCCTGGCCGACCCCGAGGCCAAGGTGCGCCTGCGCTACCTCGACCTGGTCACCAGCCCCGCCGCCCGCGACGTCGTCCGCGCCCGTTCCACCGCCGTCCAGGCGCTGCGCCAGGGCCTGCTGGAGCGCGGCTTCCTCGAGGTCGAGACGCCGATGCTGCAGCAGATCCACGGCGGCGCCAACGCCCGCCCCTTCACCACCCACATCAACGCCTACGACCTCGACCTGTACCTGCGCATCGCGCCCGAGCTGTACCTGAAACGGCTGTGCGTGGGCGGCATGGAGAAGGTCTTCGAGATGGGCCGCACCTTCCGCAACGAGGGCGTCTCCTACAAGCACAATCCCGAGTTCACGATGCTGGAGGCCTACCAGGCGTACGCCGACTACGACGTGATGCTCGACCTGGTGCGCGAACTGATCCAGGGCGCGGCCACCGCCGCCTTCGGCTCGCCCGTGGCCCGCAAGGACGGCCGGGAGTACGACATCTCGGGCCTCTGGCCGGTCAAGACGGTGCACGGCGCGATCTCGGAGGCGCTCGGCGAGGAGATCGACGCCGGCACCGAGCTGGCCCGGCTGCACCTGCTGTGCGACCGCGCCGGCGTGCCGTACACCCAGGACGACGGGCGCGGCGACGTCGTGCTGGAGATGTACGAGCGGCTGGTGGAGGAGCGCACCCAGCTGCCCACCTTCTACAAGGACTTCCCGACCGACGTCTCCCCGCTCACCCGGCAGCACCGCACCGATCCGCGCCTGGCCGAACGCTGGGACCTGGTCGCCTTCGGCACCGAGCTGGGCACCGCCTACTCGGAGCTGACCGACCCGGTGGAGCAGCGCCGCCGCCTCACCGAACAGTCCCTGCTGGCCGCCGGCGGCGACCCGGAGGCCATGGAACTCGACGAGGACTTCCTGGACGCCCTGGAGTACGCCATGCCGCCCACCGGCGGCCTCGGCATCGGCGTCGACCGCCTGGTGATGTTCCTGACCGGCCTGACCATCCGAGAGACGCTGCCGTTCCCCCTGGTCCGCCGCCGCTGACGCTGCCTCCCCCTGGTCACGGCGCCGCCGGCCGGTCCCGCGCGGCCGTGGGTCCCACGGCCGGGCGTTGTTCCCGCGGGGCACCCGCCACTCGGCCGCACGTGCACCCGGCTGCTTGACCCGAGCGGGTGCTTTCCTGCCCCCGCCCCGGTGTCGTCGTGGTGCGCCGCCCGCCGCCCGGGCGACTGATTGGTCATGACGAAGGATCAGTTCCTCACCCGGCGCCGGGCGCTGCTCGCCGGCGCCGCCGCACTGGGGGCGGCCGGTGCCGCCGGTGCCGCCGGGCTGTTCGCCCTGGACGGCGCCGACGAGCCGGCACCCCCCGCCGCCCCGGCCGCGGGCGCCCCGGCGCAGCGGCCGCAGAATCCGTCCGCGTACCGCCTCCAGCCCCTGACCGGATACGGCCCGCCGCACGCGGCGCCGCGGCGCACGCCCGTGCGCCGCGAACCGCTGCTGAAGATCCCCGGTCGCGGCCGCACCATGTTCCTGACCTTCGACGACGGACCCGACCCGCACTACACCCCGCACATTCTGGACACCCTGCGCGAGCACGACGTGCGGGCCACGTTCTTCGTGTGCGGCGAACAGGCCGACTGGAACCGGGACCTGCTCGCGCGGATGGCCGACGAGGGCCACGTCGTCGGCAACCACACCTGGTCCCACCCGCTGCTCACCCAGCTCAGCCGCTCCCGGATCCGCAGCGAGATGGAGCGCACCAGCGACGTCATCGAGGAGGCCTACGGCGAGCGCCCGCGCTGGTTCCGCGCCCCGTACGGCGCCTGGAACCGGGCCGCTTTCCAGCTGGGCGCCGAGATGGGCATGGAGCCGCTCGCCTGGACCGTGGACACCGAGGATTGGACGACCCCCGGGACCTCCGCCATCGTCCGCGCGGTCGAGAGCGGTGCCGGGCCGGGCGTCGTGGTCCTCTCGCACGACGCCGGCGGCGACCGCTCGCAGAGCGTGAGCGCCCTGCGCCGCTATCTGCCGCAGCTGCTGGAGTCCGGCTACCGTCTCGCCGTGCCCAGCCGGCCCTACGCGTAAGGCGCGGGCCTTCGCCCGCCGGCCGGGACGTCCTCAGCGGACCTCGGCCAGGCGGGCGAAGACGACGACGTTCCCGTCGTAGCCGTTCTTCTTGGAAAAGCCGCCCCCGCACGTGATGACACGCAATTCCGGCGCGCCCTTGGAGGCGTAGACCCGGTCGCCGGGGAAGTCGGCCTTGGAGAACACCTCGACGCCGTAGATCTCGAACACCGCCGTTTTCCCGTCCTGGCGGTGGACTTCGACGCGGTTTCCCTTTTTCAGCGCGCCCAGCCCGTAGAAGACGGCGGGGCCCTGGGTGTTGTCGACATGGCCGACGACGACCGCGGTGCCCTTTTCCCCCGGCGAGACGCCGCCCGTGAACCAGCCCGCCAGATTCGGGTCCTCCGGCGGTGGCGCGTCGACCCAGCCGTCGGCGTCCAGACCGACCGGAATGACGGGCGCGTCCACCTGGATCGCGGGAATGCGCACCCGGTCGGCCACGGAGAACGGCAGCGGTTCGGGCGTACGGGCGAGGCTCCCGAGGACGCTGTGGCCGTCCGCGGCCGCCGCCGAGGCCGGCTGCGGCGGGCCCACGTCGAATTCCCCGGAGCCGTTGCGAATGAGCGCGAGACCGGTGAGCAGAACCAGCGCTATCACGCCCCAAGGGGCGCGCTTTTTCCGCCGCTCCTCCTCCTCGGCCAGTTCGGACAGCTCGGACGCAGACATTCGCCATCCCCTTTCGACACGGCCGTCGCCGCGTCACGGTGCGCATGGAAGAACGCTAAGTCCGGTGGGCGCGAGCGGCGAGGAGGCGGCAGCGAACGGGTGGCGCCGGTACCCTGTGTGCGCCATCCGTGGCGCCGCCCCGGGGAAACTTTCTGACGGTCCGTGACCTGCGCGAACATCCGGCCGCACACCTGCCGGACGGCGTGTCCTCTCACCGGGACGGACCATCCCCGACATGCGGGAGTCCGCACGGCATCCGAGGGTTTTTCCGGGAGACGCTTTCTCGCCGATCGACCGGGGACGGGTCCCGGGGCGTCTTCCGCGGAGGATCACATGCGCAACTCTCGTGCCCTGGCGGCCAGCGCCGCCGCGGTCGCCGCCCTCGGCCTCGCCGCCCCCACGGCCGTCGCGCGGGACGGCATGAACATCAACCCGAGCAACATCGTCGCCCTGCCCAGCGTCATCGCCCGCGGCGGGCAGCTCACCATCACCGTCGACGGCTGCCCCTCCGGCGGCACCGCCACCTCGGACGCCTTCCGGCCCACGCCGCTCACGCCCATCCACGGGGCCAACCAGACCGCGAAGGGCACCGCGACGGTCGACCGCGAGGCCCGCCCCGGCTCGCACAGCATCACCGTCAACTGCAACGGCCGGACCCTGACCAACCCGGCCGCCTTCACCGTCATCGGCGGTGTCCGCGGCGGCCTGGGCGGCAGCACCTCCAGCGGCGCCACCCCGACCGACATGGCGATCGGCGGCGGCCTCGTCGCCGCGGCGGTCATCGGCGGCGGAGTCTTCTGGATGCGGCGCCGCGCCGAGAAGCGCATCTGATCCCGCCCTTCCCCAGCCCGCGTACGCCTTCCCCTTCGCACCGCGCACGCGGCACGGTCGTCGCCCCGGACCCCACCGGAGTCCGGGGCGACGACCGGCTCAACTGCCGTTCTCGCGGCGGCGCCGGGTGAGGACGTACGCCGCGCCGGCCGACCCCGCGACCAGGGCGGCCCCCAGGCCGATCCGGCCCGCGCTGAAGGAGCCGACGCTGCCGCCCTCACCGGCGTGCACCCCGCGCGGCACCGTCGGCTGCAGCGGTTCCGGCGTCGGCGGGACCGGCCGCCGGCCGGCGATGGTCAGTCCCGTGGAGCCGCTCACCCCGTCGCAGGTGAACGTCACCTGGTAGACCGCGCCCGGACGCGCGTCCCAGTCGACGGTGGCCGTCGCCGACGAGGTGCGCGGCGCGATGGTGACCGTGTCGAACACTCCCGAGGTGACCGTGACCGCTCCCCGGCAGCCGCCGTTGTCGCGGTCGACTTGGAGGGTGACCTGCCCGCCGGCCGCGACGGTCGAGGGGACGACGGCGAACCCGAACGGGGTGATGGTGCCGATGTCGCTCTTCGCGACGGCACCCGGCGCGGTCAGGGCGAGGGCCCCCAGGCCCAGCAGTGCGGCCGAAGCGACGCGTATCGCGCGCATGTGTTTCCTCCGGTCCCGAGACGCAGCAGCGGATCCGTCTCCGCCTGCCGTGAAATGCACCTCGATGACCGAAACGCTAGGAACGGGCGTCCCTCCCCGCGATCGCAGTAGCGCGAACGGGTCAACGGTGTGGGCCACCCGGGCGACCGTGCCGCCGCCCGCGGGGGACGTCCCCGGCGTGGCGGCCTCGCAGCGGTGCCGTGGTGTGCGCGGGAGCGGGCGCCCCCGCGCACACCACGGCGGCGTCACCCCCTGGCGTGCGGGAAGAGGTTCAGCAGGGGTTCCATCGTGGCCGCCGTGTCGCGGCTGTACGGGGCGTCGAAGTCCCAGATGAGGAACAGCAGGAAGGCGATGAGGGCGGAGAAGAGCCCGGCGAGGATCAGCTCCCTCGGTGTGCGGCGGATCTGCAGCGCGAAGATCATGCCGATGGTGATCACCGCCCCGGTGATCAGGCCGAACCACACCACGCCCGGCATGGTCGGCGAGGTGGCGTTGGCGCGGGCGGTGCGGGCCTCGTCGGCGGCGGTGATCTGGTCGAGCAGCGGCTGGTAGGCCTGGGCCTCGAAGTCGGTGCGCGGCTGGTAGTCGGTGACGTCATGGCGGACCTGCGCGAGCAGCTCGTCGCCGCGCTCGGTCAGCTCGCCGTGGTCCTCCATCGCCTTCCACTCCTTGGTGGCGACGTGTCCGACATAGGCGTTGACATCCGCCCGGATCCGGTCACGGACGTCGACCGGGTAGACCCGGACCCGCTGGTCGATCTCGTGCAGCGCCTGCGCCTCCGCCTGGACGTGGTCCTGTGCGGCGCTGCGGGCCTCCCACACGCCCGCGATCGCCAGACCCAGGACGATGGCGTACACCACGCCGATCCACATCGTCATGTACTCGATGACGTCCGGGGTCTCACTGGGGTCCTCGTCGTCGGCCGCCCTCTTGTGGCGGACGAGGGTGATGACGACCACGACGACACCGGCGGCCAGCATCGCGAGGGTGAGAACAAGCCATTCCGGCAAGGGAGGTACCTCCAGGGCTCAGCGCGGTCGGAGCGCGGCGACGGCCACGATCGCGGGCACGGTGATGAGCAGGACATAGGTGACCGGCGAGACGCGGTGCTGCCGTTGCCGCCGGGGCGGTGAGGCGTGGTACCGCGGATAGCTCACCGGACTCGCGGACGGCCGAGGCGCGGGCCTCGGTGGCGGCGTGGGCGTCGGGGTGGGCGTGGGCGTGGGGGAGGGCGCCGCCTTCGGCGGGGGAGCCGGGGCCGGGCGCGCCGGGACGGGCCGCGGTGCCGGGGCCGGCGGCTCGGGCGCCGGCGGCGTGGGCCGCGGCTTCGGTGGCGGCGTCGGCTTGGGCGGCGGGGGCGGTGGGGGCGGTGGCGGTGGTGGGGGCGGTGGTGTGGGGGTGGGCGTCGGCGTGGGTGTCGGGCTCGGTGAGCACCCCGGGGGGATCGGCCACTGCGGACTGCCGGCCACCGCCACCGCCGTCACCCCGTCCGGTCCGGTGGAGGCCCAGGCGCAGGCGTCGGCCGCCGCCGTCCCGGCCGGCGCGCCCACGAGGAACCAGGTCAGGGTCACCACGGCCAACACCCGTGCGCCGGAGGCGGGTCGGGTCGGTTCGGGTCCATGCACGACGACGATCATGGGGTCCGCAGGCCGCCGCCATGCCCGGCCTGCGGGGGATTGCTCCGAACGAGGTAAGCCGGCGGGCCGGCGGGGCGCCGGGATGACGCTCAAGCGTCCGGTCGGGCGAACGCGCGTACGCCGGTGGATCGAGGGTCGGAATCACGAGTTCCGGAAACTTTTCCGCGTCGCCGTTGAACACGCCCCCCGCCCCCGTGCGTACCCCATGCCGTGCGGCGGCGCATCGGGTCGCCGCAACATCCTTGTGAACGTGGGGAGTTGACGATGAAGACCTCCTGGCGGAGCGCCTCGCTCGCAGCGGGCGCCGTAGCCGTGCTGGCGCTGACGACGGCGTGCGGTCAAGGCGGCGGTGGCACCCAGGCGGCCAGCCAGAACGTCGGTGCCACCGCCCCGGTCGGCGGCTACGGCACCGGTGGCGCCGGGTACGGCATCGGCAACGGATCCAGCGCCGGCCCGAGCGCCGCGGCGCAGGCCCGCCCCGCCCCCGCGGGCAAGCTGACCGTCACCGACAACGCCGAGCTGGGCAAGGTGCTCACCGACGGCTCGGGACGCACCCTGTACCGCTTCGACGAGGACACCGCCGAGCCGTCCAAGTCCTCCTGCGACGGCGACTGCGCCAAGGTGTGGCCGCCCGTGCCCGCCGACGACGTCACCGCCGGCGCCGGCATCGAGCCCTCGGAACTCGGCGAGGTCACCCGGTCCGACGGCACCAAGCAGCTCACCATCGGCGGCTGGCCGGCCTACCGCTACGCCAAGGACACCAAGGCGGGGGAGGTGAAGGGCCAGGGGCTCAAGGGCAAGTGGTTCGCCCTCGCCCCCGACGGCAAGAAGGCGAAGGCGTCCGAACTGCCTGGACTGTCCGTCCGCAAGGACCCCAATCTGGGGGAGATCGTCGTCGACCGCAACGGCATGACCGTCTACCGCTTCCTGAAGGACCAGGCCTGGCCCAAGCCGGTGTCCGCCTGCACCGGCGCCTGCCTGGACAAGTGGCCGGCCGTCGAGCCGGTCGCCGCGGCCGACACCCAGGGCGTGAAGAAGAAGGGCCTGATGAGCTTCACCCGCCCCGACGGCGTCAAACAGCAGACGGTCAACTGCTGGCCCGTCTACACCTTCTCCGGTGACAAGGCCCCCGGGGACATCAACGGTCAGGGCGTCGGCGGCACCTGGTACGCCGTCGCACCCGACGGAAAGCCGGTCGGCGCGCCGAAGAAGTAACGGATCACACCTCCCCAGGGTGACCGCCCCCTCGCCCGGGCGGCGCGCACGGCCCCGGTCCGCCCCCACCGCCCCGAGCGGTGGGGGCGGACCGCTGTGCCCGGCGCCCGGTACCCTGCGCAGCACCCCGGACACCGGCCGTAGTGGCGCGGGCGGCCGCCGCAGCGGCACGTGCCGCAGGCAGTGACCGGGAACGGACGGTCAATTTCCGGTTCGGCTCGCTCCTTTGGCGGCCGATCAGTAGCCTCTGCTCGAACACCGGATCGCCTACGGCTTGGAGAGATGGATGGAGCGTCCCGCTTGGGCCCCCCGAAGCATCGACATCTCGGTGCCGAGCGTCTCGCGCATCTACGACTACTACCTGGGCGGTTCGCACAACTTCGAGGTGGACCGGGAGGCCGCCCGCAAGGCCATGGAGTTCCTGCCGGGGCTGCCCAAGATCATGCAGGCGAACCGGGCCTTCATGCGCCGGGCCGTGCGCTTCGCCGTCGACCAGGGCGTCACGCAGTTCCTCGACATCGGCTCCGGCATCCCCACCTTCGGCAACGTCCACGAGGTCGCCCAGGCCGCCCGCCCCGGCGCGCACGTCGTCTACGTCGACCACGACCCGGTCGCCGTCGCGCACAGCCAGGCCGTCCTCGACGGCAACGACGACACCGACGTCGTCGCGGCCGACCTGCGCAAGCCCCAGGAGATCCTCTCCAGCCCCCAGGTACAGCGGCTGATCGACCTGAACCGGCCGGTGGCGCTGCTCCTCGTTGCCATACTGCACTTCGTGGAGGACGAGGACGACCCGTACACGGCGGTCGCCGAACTGCGCGACGCGCTCGCGCCCGGCAGCCTGCTGGTGCTCACGCATGCCTCGTACGAGGGAATCCCGTTGCCTGCCGAGCGGGCGGAGGGTGCGGTGGACGTGTACAAGGACATTCGCAACCCGTTGGTCATGCGCTCACGTGACGAGATCGCGCGGTTCTTCGAGGGGTACGAGATGGTGGAACCGGGACTGGTGCCCATGCCCTTGTGGCGGCCCGAGACGGCACCGGAGGACGAGGATCCCTACGGTTTCTCCGGTTTCGCCGGCGTGGGGCGTACGGCGTGAGCGCGGAGCCGGACGGGCCGGAGGACAGACTGCGCCGGTTCGCGACGATCTGGACCCGGGCCGTGTTCCCGGTGACCTCGACGTCGGCGACCCGCCCGGAGTTCGAGGAGCAACTGCTTCCGCTGGCCCGGCGGTTGAGCGAGGCACTGCACGCCCGGACGTTCGACGCGAACGAGGGCAAAGCGGTCGGCGCGGCGCTGGTCGCCGCGCACTGCACGGACCCCGAGGCGCTCAGCCGCACCCTCGACTGCGTCGACGCCTACCTGGTGCTCTACTGCGGCGGCGACGGCGACCCGGAGGACCTGCGCAGCCGCAGCTCCCGGCTCCAGCACGCCATGGCCGCCGGCTACGCGCAGGCCCTGCGCCGGCGCACCCTGAGCGAGCAGGAGGCCATCGCGCAGGCCGCGCTGCAGGCGCAGGGCGTGGTGGCGCAGGCGCTGCACGCCAGCGAGGCCCGCTTCCGCGCGGTGTTCGAGGGCGCCGCCATAGGAATCGGCATCGCCGACCTGGACGGGACGATACTGCAGGTCAACGGCGCGCTGGTGCGCATGTTCGGCGGCAGTGAACAGGCGGTGCGCGGCCGCAACGTCAAGGAGTGGACGCACGCCGAGGACGCCCCCCAGGTGTGGCGCCTGTACGACGAGCTGGTGCGCGGCGAGCGCGAGCACTACCACGTGGAGAAGGCGTTCTACCGCCCCGACGGAACGGTCCTGTGGACCAATCTGACGGTCTCCCTGCTGCGCGACGCCGACGGCGAACCGCAGTACCAGCTGGCGCTGATGGAGGACACCACCGAGCGCCGCCTGCTCAACCTGAGGCTGCGCTACGAGGCCACGCACGACGCGCTGACCGGCCTGCCCAACCGCACCCTGTTCTTCGAGCGGCTGGAGAAGGTGCTCAGCCAGGGCGGCGACCGGCGCTTCGGCCTGTGCTACCTCGACCTGGACGGCTTCAAGACCATCAACGACAGCCTCGGTCACGCGGCCGGCGACCGGCTCCTGGTGGAGGTCGCCGACCGGCTGCAGTCCTGCGCGACCGCGCCCGGTGAGATGGTGGCCCGCCTCGGCGGCGACGAGTTCGTGGCGCTGACCACCGGACCGGACAGCCGGCGCGAGGTCGACGAGCTGGCCGCGCGCATCATGAACGCCCTCCTCGCGCCCGTGCGCATCGACGGCCGGGAGCTGACCGTGCGCGGCAGCATCGGCATCGTCGAGGGCGCCGCCGGCGAGCGCAGCGCGGCGGAGGTGCTGCGCAGCGCCGACATCACCATGTACCGGGCGAAGTCGGCGGGCGGCAACCGCTTCGAGCTCGCCGACCCGGAGGCCGACGCCCGCGCCATCACCCGGCACGGGCTGACCACGGCGTTGCCGGCCGCCCTGGAGCGCGGCGAGTTCTTCATCGAGTACCAGCCGCTGGTGCACCTCGGCGACGGCAGCGTGCGCGGCGCGGAGGCGCTGGTGCGCTGGCTGCACCCGCAGCACGGGGTGCTCGGCCCGGACCGGTTCATCCCGCTCGCCGAGCACACCGGGCTGATCGTGCCGCTGGGCCGCTGGGTGCTGGAGGAGGCGGTGCGCCAGGCCCGCGAGTGGCGCGAGCGCACCGCCCAGGCGGGCCCGCTGCGCATCAACGTCAACCTCTCGCCCTGCCAGCTCACCCATCCCGGGCTGGTGCAGGACACCGTCGACATCCTGGAGCGCGCGGGCGTCGCACCGGACGCGCTGTGCCTGGAGGTCACCGAGTCCGCCCTCATCGGCGCCGACGACGACCTGCTCAAACCGCTGCGCCGGCTCGCGGAGATGGGCGTGGACATCGCCCTGGACGACTTCGGCACGGGCTACTCGAACCTGGCGAACCTGCGCCGGCTGCCGGTCAGCGTGCTGAAGCTGGACCGCTCCTTCACCCAGGGCATGCAGCAGTTCCCCGCCGACCCGGTCGACCTGAAGATCGTCGAGGGGATCGTCTCCCTCGCCCACAGCCTCGACCTCGCGGTGACCGTCGAGGGCGTGGAGACCGGAGCGCAGGCCGAGCAGCTGCGGATACTGGGCTGCGACACGGCCCAGGGCTGGTACTACGCCCGGCCGGGCCCGCCGGAGCGGCTGCACGACCTGGCCATGGCGGACGCGACGGGGTGAAGCTCATGCGGATACGGCGACTGGACCTCGGTCACTTCGTGCGTCCCGCGTCGGAGACGGGCACCGGCCTGCCGCGCGTGGAGCCGGCCCTGGCCTACCTGGTGCCCGACGAGCGGGGCCCGATCCTGTTCGACACCGGGATCGGGGCGGCGAGCCCGGAGACCGAGGCCCACTACCGCCCCCGCCGCCGCGACCTGCGCGAGGCCCTGGCGGCGGCCGGCACGGCGCCCGAGGACATCTCCCTCGTCGTCAACTGCCACCTGCACTTCGACCACTGCGGCGGCAACCCGCTCTTCGCCGGCACCCCCGTCGTCGTGCAGGACGTGGAGCTCGCCACGGCCCGCGCCGGCGGATACACCTTCGACGAGCTGATCGACTTCCCGGGAGCGACCTACGAGGAGCTGAGCGGCGAGGCGGAGATCCGCCCCGGGGTGTGGGTGATCCCGACCCCCGGCCACACCGACGGCCACCAGTCGCTCGTCGTACGCCGCGACGACGGCACGGTCGTCCTCGCCGGCCAGGCCCACGACTTCGCCTCCGCGTACGCCTCGGACGACCTGGCCCGCGAGGCGGCCCGCGACGGTGTGGAGCCGCCCCTGCCCCCGTACCGGCCCTGGCTGGACCGCCTGGCCGCCTTCGCCCCCCGCCGCGTCCTGTTCGCCCACGACGCCTCGGTCTGGGAGCCGCCCCGGGACCTGTGACCTATCCTCGAAGAAGCGGACCCGACCGGCCCCGAGAGGGGAGCACGGGCATGGACAGCACCGGGATGCGTCGCCTCTTCGAGGCCCACCGGGAGGCGGAGGCGGCCCGCGACATCGACGCCATCCTCGCCACGTTCACCGAGGACTGCTTCCTGGAGACCAAGGCCCTCGGCCTGCGCAGCCAGGGCCGGGACGCCGTACGGGCCGCCTACCGGCAGCAGTACTTCACGGCGTTCCCCGACCTGAGCCCCGAGGACGAGGGCGTCGCCTTCGGCGACGACGTGATCGCCGTCTGGGGCCGCCTGCGCGGCACCAGCCTGGGCGAGTGGCTGGGCGTCCCGCCCGGCGGCGGCAGCTTCGACGTCCCTTTCACGAACATCGTCCCCTTCCAGGGCGACCGCATGGCGGGCGAGGCGATCTACTTCGACCTGGCAACGCTGTGCGACCAGGCGAAGATCCCACTGGAGGACATCCGCCAGGCGGCGGCACGACGCTGAGCCGCGCCCCGCAAGGGGCGCGGGGAACTGCGCGCGCAACCACGACGGACCCGCGGACGCCGAACGACAAGGGGCGCGGGGAACTGCGCGCGCAACCACGACGGACCCGCAGACGCCGAACCGCAGCAAGACACCACGGCCCCGATGCGCAGCCCGCCCCACCCCTACCGCTCGAGCAGCATCCGCTGCAACTCCCGCGCGGCCCGAGGCGGAGCCACATCGCTGCGGTGCGCCAGCGCGATCGTCCGGTGCAGCCCCGGCCGAGCCAACGGAGTGACCCGCAGGCCCCGCCCCGACCGCGCCGCCACCATCCGCGGCACGACGGCCACCCCGAGCCCCGCCCGCACGAACCCCAGCACCGCGTCCATCTCCCCGCCCTCCACCGCGAAGTCCGGCTCGAAGCCCTCCGCGCGGCACGCCGCGACCGTCAGCTCCCGCAGGTCGTAGCCGTGCCGGAACATCACCAGCCGCTCGCCCTCCAGGTCGGCGATCCGCACCGTACGCCGCCCGCCGCCGGGCTTCGGCGCGTCCGGTGAGGACACCACCACCAGGTCCTCGCGCAGCAGTTCCACCGTGGTCAGCGCCGGCGACGGCGTCGGCAGCGGCAGCACGACCAGCGCCAGGTCCAGCGCCCCGCGGGCCAGCTGCCGTACGAGATCGTGGGAGCCGCCCTCCTCGATCAGCAGCTGGATGCCGGGGTAGCGGTCGTGGAAGGCGCGCAGCACGTCCGGCAGCAGGCCGGTGCACAGGCTGGGCGTGGCGCCGAGCCGCACCCGGCCCCGCCGCAGCTGCGCCAGCTCCTGCACCTCGTGGCGGGCGGTGTCGGCGTCGGCGAGGATGCGCCGGGCCAGCGGCAGCAGGGTCTCCCCGGCGTCGGTCAGCGTGATGTTGCCGCGCGCCCGCTGGAACAGGTCCGCGCCCAGCTCCCGCTCCAGCGCCTTGATCTGCTGCGACAGCGACGGCTGGGCGACATGGACCAGCTCGGCGGCCCGCGTGAAGTGGCGGGTCTCGGCGACCGCGACGAAGTACTGGAGCTGCTGGAACTGCACCCGGCCAGCATAGGCTCTCTCTATCGAATCAAGCCGCACCATGTCTTGGACTGATCGCAGGTGCAGCCCCTAGCGTGCTGAGACATGGCTCTGGCAACGCGGACGGACCGACGGCCGTCCATGGCACGCACCGTGTGGGACTCCACCGTCGGCAAGAAGGCGGTCATGGCCGTCAGCGGCGTGATCATGCTGCTGTACCTGGTCGCCCATGTGATCGGCAACCTGAAGATCTTCTTCGGGGCCGGGGAGTTCAACCACTACGCGCACTGGCTGCGCACCGTCGGCGAACCCTTCATGCACTACGAGTGGACGCTGTGGCTGATCCGCGTCGTCCTGATCGTCGCGGTCGTCGCGCACGCCGTGTCCGCGTACCAGCTCAGCCGCCGCGACATCAAGGCGCGGCCCAGCAAGTACGTCCACGCCAAGCCCCGCGCGAGCTACGCCACGCGCACGATGCGCTGGGGCGGGATCATCCTCGGCCTGTTCATCGTCTGGCACATCCTGGACCTGACCACCGGCACCGTGCACTCCGGCGGCTTCCAGGAGGGCCACCCGTACCAGAACGTCGTGGACACCTTCTCCACCTGGTACGGCAACGTGATCTACATCGTCGCGATGCTCGCCCTCGGCCTGCACATCCGGCACGGCTTCTTCAGCGCCGCCCAGACCCTCGGCGCCGGCAGCCGCACCCGCAACCGGGCCCTGAAGACCGTCGCCAACGTCCTCGCGCTGCTGCTCACGGCCGGCTTCGTCGCCGTCCCCGTGGGCGTCATGACCGGAGTGGTGAGCTGACATGACCTCCTACGTCGACTACACGCTCGGCGAGCCCGTCGCCGACACCAAGGCCCCGGCCGGCCCGATCCACGAGCGCTGGGACAAGCGCCGCTTCGAGGCCAAGCTGGTCAACCCCGCCAACCGGCGCAAGCACACCGTGATCGTCGTCGGCACCGGACTCGCCGGCGGCTCGGCGGGCGCGACGCTCGCCGAACAGGGCTACCACGTCGTCCAGTTCTGCTACCAGGACTCCCCGCGCCGCGCCCACTCCATCGCCGCGCAGGGCGGCATCAACGCGGCGAAGAACTACCGCAACGACGGCGACTCCGTCCACCGCCTGTTCTACGACACCGTCAAGGGCGGCGACTTCCGGGCGCGGGAGTCCAACGTGCACCGGCTCGCGCAGATCTCCGTGGAGATCATCGACCAGTGCGTGGCCCAGGGCGTGCCCTTCGCCCGCGAGTACGGCGGCCTGCTCGACACCCGCTCCTTCGGCGGCGTCCAGGTCTCCCGCACCTTCTACGCCCGCGGCCAGACGGGCCAGCAGCTGCTGCTCGGCGCCTATCAGGCGCTCAGCCGGCAGATCGCGGCGGGCAACGTCGAGATGCACCCGCGGACCGAGATGCTCGACCTGATCGTGGTCGACGGCCGGGCCCGCGGCATCGTGGCCCGCGACCTGATCACGGGGAAGATCTCCACGTACTTCGCCGACGCGGTCGTCCTCGCCTCCGGCGGCTACGGCAACGTCTTCTACCTGTCGACGAACGCCATGAACTCCAACGCGACCGCGATCTGGCGGGCGCACCGGCGCGGCGCGTACTTCGCCAACCCCTGCTTCACGCAGATCCACCCGACCTGCATCCCGCGCACCGGCGACCACCAGTCCAAGCTGACGCTGATGAGCGAGTCGCTGCGCAACGACGGCCGGATCTGGGTGCCCAGGGCCAAGGGCGACACCCGTCCGCCGAACGAGATCCCCGAGGACGAGCGGGACTACTACCTGGAGCGCATCTACCCCTCCTTCGGCAACCTGGTCCCGCGCGACATCGCCTCCCGCGCCGCGAAGAACGTCTGCGACGAGGGCCGCGGGGTCGGCCCCGGCGGGCAGGGCGTGTACCTGGACTTCGCCGACGCGATCCGGCGCATGGGACGCAAGGCCGTGGAGGCCAAGTACGGCAACCTCTTCGACATGTACCAGCGGATCACCGACGAGGATCCGTACGAGGTGCCGATGCGGATCTACCCGGCCGTGCACTACACGATGGGCGGCCTGTGGGTCGACTACGACCTGCAGACCACGATCCCCGGCCTGTTCGCGATCGGCGAGGCGAACTTCTCCGACCACGGCGCCAACCGGCTCGGCGCCTCCGCGCTGATGCAGGGCCTGGCCGACGGCTACTTCGTGCTGCCGGCGACGATCAACGACTACCTGGCGCGCAACCCGCACAAGGACGAGGTGACCGACGGCCACCCGGTGGTCCAGGAGGTCCTCGCCGAGACCGAGGACCGGCTCAACCTGCTGCTGTCCGTCGACGGCGACCGCACCCCGGACTCCTTCCACCGCGAACTCGGCGAGCTGATGTGGGAGTTCTGCGGCATGGCCCGCTCCGACGAGGGCCTGCGCAAGGCGCTCGACCGCATCCCGCAGATCCGCGAGGAGTTCTGGCGCCGCATCAAGGTGCCCGGCACCGGCGAGGAGTTCAACCAGTCCCTGGAGAAGGCGAACCGCATCGTCGACTACCTGGAGCTGGCCGAGCTGATGTGCCTCGACGCGCTGCACCGCACCGAGTCCTGCGGCGGCCACTTCCGCGAGGAGTCCCAGACCCCCGACGGCGAGGCCGCCCGCAAGGACGACGCGTTCGCCTACGCCGCCGCCTGGGAGTTCACCGGCACCGGCGAGGCCCCCGTCCTGCACAAGGAAGACCTGGTCTTCGAGTACGTCCACCCCACTCAGCGGAGCTACGCATGAAGCTCACCCTGCGCGTCTGGCGGCAGAAGAACGCCGACGCCGACGGCGCCATGTCCACCTACGAGGTGGACGGCATCTCGCCCGACATGTCCTTCCTGGAGATGCTGGACGTCCTCAACGAACAGCTCATCCTCTCCGGCGAGGACCCGGTCGCCTTCGACCACGACTGCCGCGAGGGCATCTGCGGCGCGTGCTCGCTCGTCATCAACGGCGACGCGCACGGCCCCGAGCGCACCACCACCTGCCAGCTGCACATGCGGTCCTTCAAGGACGGCGACACCATCGACATCGAGCCGTGGCGGGCGGCGGCCTTCCCGGTCGTGAAGGACCTGGTCGTCGACCGCTCGGCCTTCGACCGGATCATCCAGGCCGGCGGCTACATCACCGCCCCGACCGGCTCCGCGCCCGAGGCGCACGCCACCCCCGTCCCGAAGGCGGACGCGGACTACGCCTTCGAGCACGCGGAGTGCATCGGCTGCGGTGCCTGCGTCGCCGCCTGCCCCAACGGCGCGGCGATGCTCTTCACCTCCGCGAAGATCAACCACCTGGGCGTCCTGCCCCAGGGCGCCCCGGAGCGCGAGAGCCGCGTGCTGGACATGGTGACCCAGATGGACGCCGAGGGCTTCGGCGGCTGCACCCTCGCGGGAGAGTGCGCCACCGCCTGCCCGAAGGGCATCCCGCTGACCTCCATCACTCGCATGAACAAGGAGTGGCTGCGGGCGACCCGCAAGGTCGCGGGGCGATAGACGTTCGCCGGCAGGGTGCGGACGGGCGGGACCGGGGGTGGTGCTCGAACCCCGGTCCCGCCAGGCCCCGTTGTCAGTGGCGGGCGATAAGGTCCCCGCATGATCTTCGGCAACAAGGGGAGGAAGCGGTTCCGTGACGCCGTGACGGCGTTCGAGACCGCGGTGCGCGATCGGGACGGTGACCGGTCGACGCAGGCGTTCCAGGAGATTCACCGGCACTTCCAGCAGGCGGGCGACGAGGAGATCGCGGAGGCCGGCCCCCGTCTGGCTGCGCTGCTCTCCGAGGTCCCCCCGGGACCGCGCGGCGTGATCGCCGTGGTGGTCGGCGCCTGCGTGGAGCGAGGGGCGGACGCACGCGGGTGCGCGCCGTACGTCTTCGAAGAGCTCGCCGGGGCGCTCGCCGACGCGGGCGCGTTCTGCGAGCGCTGGGCGGCGACCGGGGGAGGGGACCTCCCCGAGCCCGATCCCGGCGACCCGGACCCCGAGGTCGTGGAGCGGGTCGGCTGGGAGGCGGCCCAGGGCTGGTGGACGCTGCCCCAGTGGGAGATGGCGTCCGTGGCGATGCTCAGCCGCCCCGAAGGGCGTGCCTCGCTGGGCGACGCCCTGCGCACCCGGCTGCTGGAGGCCCTGCGCCCGGTGGAGGAGGCCTCCGGCCACGACTTCAAGTGCCTCGCCTACGCCCTGCTCGTCCTCGACGACGAGCCGCTCGTCGTGCTGCACCGCCCGACCGGCACCGGGTACGCGCTGCGGATGAGCGGGATCGGCGACAACTTCCAGCTGCACACGCTGCTCGCCGACGCCCTGGTCGGCGCCGGCCACGTCCCCGGCCACGCACCCTCCGCCCAGGAGGTGGCCGTCTGCCGCGACCAGCCGGGGCAGGTCCCCACCAAGGGGTCGTTCAACCTCGTCGCCCCCGGCGGGGAGTGGGTGTGGAACGAGGGCACGCCCTCGGACATCCCCGTGGTCGAGGGCGTACGCCTGCTGGTCCTCGATCCGCCGTCGTATGAGCGCAGCTGGCCGGCGGGCCGGTTCTTCCCGAACATGACCGGCCACCTCGCCCTGGAGCGGGTCCTCGACGGGGAGGAGGCGCGGCGACTGCTGAGCCTGTGCAAGCCCGCCGCCTAGGGCCTGCTTCCCCACAGCCCTCGGCCCGCGCCGTTCAACATCTCCACATCCTCACTCCTGGCACCGGTCACGTGCCCGCCAACCGGCGTCGGAAGAAACGAGGGGTACCGCCTCCGTCCCCTTTCCGGCCGTACCAGGAGTGAGCCATGACCGGCGTTTCCACGCTCGACCGTCCGCCGCAGCCCGCCGCGCCCACCCGTTACACCGTCGCCCTCGCCCGGGACGAGGACGACGTACGGGCCGCGCAGCGGCTGCGGCACGACGTCTTCGCCGGGGAGATGGGCGCCCTGCTCACCACCCCCCAGCCCGGGTACGACATCGACGCCTTCGACGCGTACTGCGACCACCTGCTGGTGCGGGAGGAGACGACCGGGCAGGTCGTCGGCACCTACCGGCTGCTGCCGCCGGAGCGCGCCGCCGTCGCCGGACGGCTGTACTCCGAGGGCGAGTTCGACCTCTCCGCGCTCGACGGGATCCGCCCGGGCCTGGTCGAGGTCGGCCGCTCCTGCGTCCACCCCGGCCACCGCGACGGCACCGTGATCGGCCTGATCTGGGCCGGGATCGCCCGCTACATGGTCGACCGCGGCCACGAGTGGCTGGCGGGCTGCTGCTCCCTGCCGCTCGCCGACGGCGGCACCCTGGCCGCCGCCACCTGGGACCGGGTGCGCGAGCGGCACCTCGCCCCCGAGGAGTTCCGGGTCCGGCCGCTGCTGCCCTGGGCTCCGGGCACCGCCGCCGCGCCCGCCTCCCGCGCCGAGTTGCCCGCCCTGCTGCGCGGCTATCTGCGGCTGGGCGCCTGGGTGTGCGGGGAGCCCGCCCACGACCCGGACTTCGGGGTCGCCGACCTGTACGTGCTGCTGTCGATGCGCCGGGTCGACCCGCGCTATCTGCGGCACTTCCTCTCCCTCGTCCCGGCCTGATGAGCGTCTGGCTGCCCAGCGCCCCCTGCACCCCCGGGGCGTGCGTGGAGACCACCGCCCGCGTCACCGCCGTACCGCGCGCGGTGCTGCGGCTGACCGGGGTGGTGGTGCTGCTGTTCGCCGGGATCGCCCTGTCCCCGCTCGGAGCGAGGATCCCGGCGCCGGCCGTGCGGCGCTGGTGCCGGTGGATCGTGCGGGCGGCGGGCGTACGGGTGCGCATCACCGGCACCGCCCCGTCCACCGGCGGGCTGCTCCTGGTCGCCAACCACATCTCCTGGCTGGACATCCCCCTGCTCGCCGCCGTCCGCCCCGCCCGCATGCTCGCCAAGTCCGAGATACGGCACTGGCCTCTCGCCGGGGCACTGGCCGCCCGCGGCGGTGCGCTGTTCATCGACCGGGACCGGCTGCGCGCCCTGCCCGGCACGGTCGCCCGCCTCGCCGAGGCCCTGCGCGCCGGACAGGCCGTCGCCGTCTTCCCCGAGGGCAGCACCTGGTGCGGCCGCTCCGGGGGCCGCTTCCGGCGGGCCGCCTTCCAGGCCGCGCTCGACGCCTCCGTCCCGGTGCAGCCGGTGCGCATCCGCTACCGCCACGCCGGCGGGGCCCTGAGCACGGCGCCGGCGTTCGTGGGGGACGATCCGCTCATGGCTTCCGTGTGGCGGGTGGTCACGGCCCGTGAAGTGGTCGCCGAGGTCCGGGTGTGCCGCCCGCTCGGGCCGGGCGACCACGCCGACCGCAGGACGCTGGCCGACGCCGCGCACCGGCTCACCCAGGACGTCCGGCCCGGCGCGGAGGTGAGGAAGCGCCCCGTCAGCCGGCGCCCGGCGACGGACCCGAACCCGACGAGGCCGCACCTGGAACACGCCGGGTGAACCGCCCGCCGGCCCTTCGTCACCCCTCCGGGTCGGCGAGCAGGCGGCCGAGGGGACCGAGGTCGAGGTTCAGGTCGGAGCGGCTGAGACCGTGCTGCGCGCACAAGTCGTCCATCTGCCGGTCCAGCAGCATCAGCGCCGTACCGAGCCGCTCCTCCTGCTCCTCGCTGAGCGTGCCCTCGTCGAAGCGCCGCACCGCCTGGCGCTCCATCAGCTGCCGGAGCAGCTCCACCACCGTCAGCACCAGGGCGGCCAGGTCATGGGTCACCCGCTGCGGGTCCAGGTCCACGGCGTGCGCGCGGCGGGCCGTCACAGCGGCCCGCTGTCCGCCCAGGGAGCGGGCACCCGCTCGCCGACCGACGACAGCAGCGCGTGCAGGGACACGCGCACCAGCGGGACGTCCGCGATCGACAGCACCAGGTCCCCGCTGACCACGACACCGGTCGCCAGGACCCGGTCGAGCAGGTCCACCAGGGGCACCCCGAGCGGAGCGCAGGGCTCGTCCCCGTCCCACGGGACGGGCGAGGGCAGCGGGCTCTCCCGTCCGGGCAGCGGCCGTCCGGTCATCGCGCCACCCCGTTTCCGCGGGCCTCGGCGGTCTCGTCCCACCGGGCGAAGGAGTACGGGACCCACGGCCCGGACGCCGTGACGCGTACGGCCGGTGCCCGCCCGGCGGTGCCCAGGCGGGCCAGCGCCCGGCGGAAGGCGTCCCGCCGCGCGTCGTCCACCAGATAGGCGGCGTTGAGCAGTTGCGGCTCGCGCCGCCCGGACAGCTGCTCGCTCTGCGGGCGGTGCCGCGTCGCGGCGACGGCGTACCGGCGCAGCTCCTCGTCGACCGCGTGAGCCTCGGCGAGCGCCTGCGCGTGCCCCTCCCGTTCGGTGCGCCGGCGCGCGCTCGCCCGGCTGAGGTAGGCACGCCCGCCCGCGACCGCCGCGGCGTCCCCGGCATCCGGCGCGCGGACCCCGGCCCCGGCCGCGTGCACCTTCACCGCCCACTCCGTACGGCCGCGCAGCCGCTGAAGCAGCGCCACGAGTCCCGCCGACCGTTCCGCGACGGCGGCCACCGCGCTGTCGTCACCGTGGAAGAGGGTCGCCAGCGGCAGCGGGACGACGGCACCGCACCGCGCGGCGGCCTCGACGGCGCGGTGGTGCGCGCGGGCCAGGCGCTCCAGGTCGTCGGCGCGCTCCAGCCGCGCCCTCAGCGGCTCCTCGCCGAAGGCCGCCACGGGCACGTCCTGTACGTGCAGGAACAGCTCGCCCGCGGTCAGCACCCGCAGGGGGCCGCCCTCCTCGTGGCCGCGCGCGTCCGCTGCCCCGGCGGGCCGGGGGGCGCCGGTGACGGCGAAGGCGCAGACGAGCACACCACCGCGCGGCCCGACGAGGTCCCCTGCCGTCCGCGCGCTCACCGGGAGGCCTCCGGCGCGGCGGCCTCCAGGACCTCCACCCGCTCGCGCAGCCGCGCGTTCTCCTCGGCGAGCGCGTCCCGCGCGGCCCGCGAGGACAGCGCCGGGTCGGTCTCCCACCAGTCGATGCCGGCCTTCTTGGCCGTCTCCACCGAGGCGATGAACAGGCGCAGCCGGATGGTGAGCAGTTCGATGTCCAGCAGGTCGATCTTGATGTCGCCGGCGATCACGATGCCCTTGTCCAGGACGCGTTCGAGCAGGTCGGCCAGACTGCCGGTGACGGGGCCGGGGTCGTAGGGCTGCGGTTCGAGGCCGAACTGGGTCATGGCGTCCTCCGCGGACGGCCGCGGGGCCGGTCACCGGGCTGTGCGGCGGCCCGGACTCCGGTACGGCCACCGGCCTGCGCGGGGCCCCGGGCTCCGGGACGGCCTCCGGCCCGTGGTGCGGCCTGCCCGCCGGCCCCGACTGCGGAACGGCCGCCGCCCACGCCGCCGGGCCGCGCCGGAGCGCCGGGCCGGCTCCGGGCCTCCAGCAGGGCGAGCAGCCGTTCCTCCTCCCGCTCGAAGGCCGCCTCGTCGAGGGTGCCCTCCTCCAGGTCCCGGTTCAGCGCGGCCAGCCGGGCCTGCACGGCGCGCGGGTCGGTGGCCTGCCGCCGGGCCTCGGTCAGCAGGTGGTCGGCCACCCACAGGGTGCCGCGCACCGGGGCCAGCGGCAGCAGCAGGAGTCCGCTCACGAGTCCCACCGCGTCACCGGCCGGCCGGCAGGGGGCCGGGCTGCACGAAGCTGTAGCACGGCAGCGGGCCGGTCACGGCGAGGGCGAGCCGGTCCCCGTACGCCTCGGCCTGCGCGGCCACGACCTGCCGGAACCGTTCCTCGTCTGCCGCGGGCACCAGGAACGACGCGCTCAGCACCTGCCCGTCGTCCGTGGCGCCCGGCGCCGTGCGCACCGCGAGCGGCGTGAGCGCGGCGAGCACCTGCTGCGCCGCCTTGCGCGCCTCGCGCCCGACGGCCCGGGCCAGCGCCTGGCCCAGCCGCACGTTGGCCTCGTAGTCGGGGCGCCGCCGGGTCCGCCGGGCCAGGGCGCGCAGGCTCTCGTCCCGGCGCACCAGGGTCTCGAAGTACCCGGACACCGCGGTGCCCTTGACGTTCATCTCCACGCAGTCCCGCACGCCGTCGAGCTGCGCGGCCAGGTGCCCGGCGTCGGTGCGCAGCTGGGCGCGCAGCGTCCCCGCGCCGGGGGAGAGCACCCCGAACCGCATGGGCAGCACGGCGCCCTGCGCGGCGAGTGCCCGCAGCACTTCCTGATGGGCGGTCAGGTCCCGGCGCCGCGCCCGCACCCGGGCGGGCGCACCGGACACGGCCGCGCAGAGCCCGGCCTCCGTCAGCAGCCGTACGGGCTCTCCGCCCACCCCCGGTGTCTCAGGCGGGCGGACGCCGGAGGCGCAGATTCCGTAGACGTAGAGCGTGTCGGTACGCGTCGCGGTGGCGGGCGCCATCACTCCTCCTCCTCGGTGCGGCGGCGGGTGCGGGTACGGGGACGGTCGTCGTCCTCCCGGGAGCGGCCGGGGCCCTCGCGCCGCTCCGCGGCCGGCCGGCGGCGCGGCCGCTGCGCGGCGGGGACGGGCTCGTCGCGCCCGGCGGCGGCCGTCTCCGCGGCCTCCTCCTCCGGGCTGAGGATGTCCCGCACCTTCTCGGTCAGGGAGCGGGCGGTGCGCTTCACGCCCGCCTTGCCCACGCTCTTGGCGAGCGGGCCGCCCAGGAGCTCGGGGACGGTCTTGGCCCGGGGGTCGTACTCCAGATCCAGGCGGTTGCAGGCCTCGGCGAACCGCAGGTAGGTGTCGACACTGGCGACCACGATCCGGGCGTCCACCTTCAGGATCTCGATGCCGACCAGCGAGACGCGCAGGAAGACGTCGATCACCATGCCGCGGTCGAGGATCAGCTCCAGGACGTCGTAGAGCGTGCCGGCGCGCGGGGCGCAGACGACCTCGTCGTCGTAGGTGATCATGCTGCGGTCCTTCCGGAGAGGGGTACGGACGCTCACTGGTCCTGGGCACCGCGCCGGTAGCGGGCGACGCGCCGGTACTGCTGCAGCTCGCCCGCCCGGTCCAGCTCGACCTCGTAGGTGGCGAGCAGGCTGGTGGTGTCGGGGATCCGGGCCAGTTCCAGGACGTCCACATGGACGAGCCAGCCGTCGCCGCCCTCGGTGCGGCACACCGCCGAGACGCCCTCGATGTGCTGCCCGACGAGTGCGGCCAGCTCTTGCGCGGCACATCGGGCGGCATCCCGCGCGCCGCGTACCTGGGACGCGCGGGGTGCCTTGGCGGCCGTGCCGCGCCGTCGCTCGCCGGGTTCTGTCATACGGCCCACTCTGACCGCGGGCCCCGCGCGGCGCCCGGCCGGTTGGTCCGGTCGGGCGGCACGGGTCCGCCACCGGGGTCCGCGGAGGCGGTCCACCCGCCGGGCGAGTGCGCGGACCCCGACACGGGCGTCCCGGCCCCGTCAGCGCGTTTCCACCCGTCGCCGTACGCCCGGCCAGGGCCCGCGCCGCTCGACCCCGCAGGGCCCGTGCCGCTCGACCCCGCAGGGCCCGTGCCGCTCGACCCCGCAGGGCCCGCGCCGCTCAGCCCCGCAGGGCCCGGGCCAGGTACGGGCCCGTCACGCTGCCCTCGGTGCGGGACACCTCGGCCGGTGTGCCCGCCGCCACGATCCGGCCGCCCGCGTCGCCGCCGCCCGGGCCCAGGTCGATCACCCAGTCGGCGGCCGCGACCACCGTCATGTCGTGCTCGACGACGATCACCGTGTGCCCGGCGTCCACCAGCCCGTGCAGCTGACGCATCAGCACCTCCACGTCCGCCGGATGCAGGCCGGTCGTCGGCTCGTCCAGCAGGTACACGGTGTGGCCGCGCCGGCCGCGCTGCAGCTCGCTCGCCAGCTTGATGCGCTGCGCCTCACCGCCGGACAGCTCCGTCGCCGGCTGCCCGAGCCGCAGATAGCCGAGACCGACGTCGAGGAGCGTGCCCAGGCTGCGCGCGGCCGCCGGGGTGTCGGCGAAGAACTCCGCCGCCGCCTCCACTGTCAGGTCCAGCACCTCGGCGATCGTCCGCCCCCGGTAGGTCACCCGCAGCGTCTCGGGGTTGTAGCGGGCACCGCCGCAGTCCGGGCACGGCGCGTAGGTGCTCGGCAGGAACAGCAGCTCCACGCTGACGAACCCCTCGCCCTGGCAGGTCTCGCAGCGCCCTCCCGGCACGTTGAAGGAGAACCGGCCCACCCCGTAACCCCGGGCACGCGCCTCGTCCGTCGCCGCGAACACCTTCCGTACGACGTCGAACAGGCCCGTGTACGTCGCCAGGTTGGAGCGCGGGGTGCGCCCGATGGGCTTCTGGTCCACCGCCACCAGCCGGCCCACGCCCGGCACGTCCTGGGTGATCTCGCCGACCAGCGTGGACTTCCCGGAGCCCGACACGCCCGTGACCGCCGTGAACGCGCCGAGCGGGAACTCCGCCGTCACCCCGCGCAGGTTGTGCCGCGTGACCGGACCGACGGTCAGCCATCCGCGCACCTCGCGCACCTCGCGCACCGGGGCGGGGGAGGTGTCGAAGAGAAAGCGGGCCGTCGCCGACTCCGCCACCGCCGCGAGGTCGGCGACCGGCCCGCTGTGCAGCACCCGCCCGCCGTGCTCGCCCGCGCGCGGCCCCACGTCCACCAGCCAGTCGGCGCCGCGCACCACGTCCAGGTGGTGCTCGACCACGAACACCGAGTTCCCGGCCCGCTTCAGCCGCTCCAGCACCGTCAGCAGCGCCTCGGTGTCCGCCGGGTGCAGCCCCGCCGACGGCTCGTCGAGCACGTACACCACCCCGAACAGGCCGGAGCGCAGCTGGGTCGCCAGCCGCAGCCGCTGCAGCTCGCCCGCCGAGAGCGTGGGCGTGGCCCGGTCCAGGCTGAGATAGCCCAGGCCCAGTTCGAGCACCGGTGCGATCCGGGACTTCAGGTCCTCGGTGAGGACGCGGGCGGTCTCCCCGTCGGCGGTCAGGGTGTCCGCCAGCTCCGCCAGCGGCAGCGCCGCCAGCTCGGCGATCGTGCGGCCCGCGAAGGTGACCGCCAGCGCCTCCGGCCGCAGCCGGCTGCCCCCGCACGCCGGGCAGGGCGCGCTGGTCAGGAACCGCTCCGCCTTCGCCCGCAGGGTGGCGCTCTTCGAGTCCGCGAACGTCTTGAGCACATACCGCCGGGCGCTCATGTACGTGCCCTGGTACGGCCGTTGGATCCGGTCGGCGTCCCGCACCGGATGCACGGTGACCACCGGCTGCTCGTCGGTGAACAGGATCCACTCCCGCTGCCCGGCGGGCAGGTCGCGCCAGGGCCGCTCCACGTCGTAGCCGAGCGCGTCGAGGATGTCCCGCAGGTTCTTGCCCTGCCAGGCGCCCGGCCAGGCGGCGATCGCGCCGTCCCTGATCGACAGCGACGGGTCCGGCACCAGCAACTCCTCGCTGGTGTCGTGCACCTGGCCGAGCCCGTGGCACGCGGGGCAGGCACCGGCGGCCGTGTTCGGCGAGAACGCGTCGGAGTCGAGCCGCTCGGCGCCCGGCGGGTAGGTGCCGGCCCGGGAGAACAGCATCCGCAGCGAGTTGGACAGGTTCGTCACCGTGCCCACCGAGGAGCGCGAGGTCGGCGCCGAGCGGCGCTGCTCCAGCGACACCGCGGGCGGCAGCCCGGTGATCTCCGCGACCTTCGGCGCGCCCACCTGGTGGATGAGCCGGCGCGCGTACGGCGCCACCGACTCGAAGTACCGGCGCTGCGCCTCGGCGTAGATCGTGCCGAACGCCAGCGACGACTTGCCCGAGCCGGACACCCCGGTGAACACCGCCACCACATCGCGCGGAATGTCGACGTCCACGCCCTGCAGGTTGTGCTCACGGGCACCGCGGACCCGGACGTACGGGTCGTGGGGGCTGTGCATGCGGGACTCCGAAGCGCTGGTGGGGGACAAACCCCGCGATTCTATGCGAACAGCGTGGCCAGGCGGCGATAGGAGTCCAGCAGTGCCTCGCGGTCGTAGGTACTGGTGGTGACGAGCACCTCCTGCGCGCCCGTCTCCTTCAGCAGCGTCTCCAGCTCCCCGGCGACCTGCTCCGCGGTCCCGGCGATGTGCCCGCCGAGCCCGGCCTCGTACAAGCCGCGCTCCTTGGCGGTCATCGCGCGGGTCTCGACGGCCTCGGCGGGCGGCAGCGGCGGGAAGGTGCCGTGCGTGCGGGAGTACGCCATCGACCAGGCCTCGGGCAGGAGGAGCCGCCGTGCCGCCTCCTCGGTCGCGGCCACGGCGACCGTGCCGGAGACCACCACGTACGGCTCCGCGGCCCACGGCGAGGGACGGAAGTGCTCCCGGTAGGCGTCGATCCCGCGCCGCATCTTCTCCCGGCCGCGCAGGTCGCCGATCACCAGGGGCAGGCCGAGCCGGGCGGCGATGTGCGCGCCCTCGCCCATCGCCAGCACGAACGGCGGCACGGTGAGCCCGTCGGCGGGCCGCGCGCGTACCCCGGTCGGCGAGCTGCCGCGGAACCAGCCGAGCAACTCCTCGATCTGCGCCGCGAAGTCCTCGGCGTCGCCCTTGTCGCGGCCCAGCGCCTTGCGCACCCCGTCGGTGAACCCGACCGAGCGGCCGAGCCCCATGTCGATCCGCCCGGGAAAGAGCGACTCCAGCACGCCGAACTGCTCGGCGACGACCAGGGGTTGGTGGTTGGGCAGCATCACCCCGCCGGTGCCGACCCGGATCCGCGCGGTCGCGCCGGCCACCGCCGCGGCCAGCACGGTCGGCGCGGAACCGGCCACGCCGGGCACGCCGTGGTGCTCCGACACCCAGAACCGGTGGTAGCCGAGCCGCTCCGCCTCCCGCGCCAGGCGCACGGTGTCGCGCAGCGCCTCACCGGGCGGCCGGCCCTCCCGGGTACGGGAGCGGTCGAGAACGGAGAATCGGGTCCGGGAGATCAGCGCACTCACATCTGTCTTCAACGCCCGCGAGCCCACCGGATTCCCGTCGTCACGCTGCGTCAAGTCTACTGTCACGGTGAGTGAGGCGGGCAGTGTCGGCCCGTGGTCATGCCGTGTTCACCTCGCCGTCACGCCCTGCCCGGGCGCGCGAACGGTTGATTCTCCATAACCCCGGCCGCCGGGCCGCGTTGCACCTCTTGCGGGCACATGCCCGCGTCTCTCTCATCTGTGGAAGGCAGGGAACCTATGAAGCGGGTTACCCGGAACACCCTGATCGCGGTGGCCGCCGCGTCCGGTGCGATGGCCATGGTCCCGGCGGCGCACGCCGACTCGACGGCGGAGGGCAACCTGGCCAACTCGCCCGGCGTGGGCTCGGGCAACGGCATCCAGCTCCCGGTGGCCGTGCCGGTCAACGTGTGCGGGAACAGCGTGAACGTGGTGGGCCTGCTCAATCCGGCGTTCGGCAACACCTGTGCGAACAAGGGCGGCTCGGGCCACGGCGGCTCGTCGAACGCGGGCGGCGGCGCGACGGCCGGGCAGAGCAACGAGGGCTCGCCCGGCGTGATCTCCGGCAACGGGGTGCAGCTGCCGGTCGACCTCCCGGTCAACGTCAGCGGCAACACGGCGAACGTCGTCGGCATCGGCAACCCGGTGTTCGGCAACGAGTCGTCCAACACCTCCGGCCACAAGCCGGAGCAGCCCGGCACGCCGCAGACACCGGACGAGCCCGTCGACCGGTCGGTGCCCCCGGCGCCCGAGCGGCCGCAGGCCCCGCACCACGACACGGCGCTGGTGCGCACGCCGGTGGAGGAGGCCGCCGCCGCGGGCGCCCTCGCCGAGACCGGCACGGACGGCACTCTGGCGGCCGCCCTGACGAGCGGTGCGCTGCTGCTCGGCGGCGCGGCGCTGTACCGCCGCTACCGCCCGGCCGCCCAGCGCTGACGCGCCCCGGCCCACGGCGTGGGCGTACCGGACGCTATCGGCGTGCCCCCGGCCGCCGGATGACCTGCAGTTCCAGCGTCACCGGCGGCGCGGCCACACCGGGCCCGCCGGCGGCCGCCCAGTCGATGACCTCCTCGGTGCTGTCGTCGTCCAGCGTGAAGCCGATCCACACGGCCCGCCCGCCGGCCCGGCGCCCCGCGGCGGAGGGCTGGACGACGATCACGTTCGCCTGGTCGCAGGGGCCGAGACAGTCGGTCGTACGGACCTGGAAGCCGTGCTCGGCGGCCGCGGCGCGCAGCCGCTGAAGCTGCCAGGCGTGGTCGGTGCCGGGGTGCTTGCGGGCGTCGCCGCAGCAGCAGCCCCGGCACACCACGAGGGTGCAGGGGCGCTGCCGGGCCGCACCGACCAGGGCCGTGCGGGGCGGGGGAACGGGGGATCGCATGGGAGAAGCATGATCCATACGCCGGGTCGGGACACCCTCTAGGGTGGACGTCGTGACTGTTACGTCCCGCACGTCCCGTACGCCCCGGCGGCCGCTGGCCGTGTTCGACCTCGACAACACGCTCGCCGACACCGCGCACCGGCAGCGCTTCCTTCAGCGGCGGCCGAAGGACTGGGACGCCTTCTTCGCGGCCGCGCCGCAGGACCCGCCGCTCGCCGAAGGGGTCGCGCTGGCCGTGGAGAGCGCGCGGGAGTGCGAGGTCGTCTACCTCACCGGGCGGCCCGAGCGGTGCCGGAGCGATACGCTGGACTGGCTGGCGGCGCACGGGCTGCCCGAGGGGCGCGTGTACATGCGGCGCGACGACGACCGGCGGCCCGCCCGGCGCACCAAGCTGGACACCCTGCGCCGGCTCGCCCGCAGCCGGGAGATCCGGGTCCTGGTCGACGACGACGAGCTGGTGTGCGACGACGCCGAGCGGGAGGGGTTCACGGTGCTGCGGGCGCGCTGGGCGACCCCGTCGGCCGAGCTGAAGGTGGCGCAGGAGCGCGAGGGCCGCACCTGACGGCCCGGCCCCCGCTCCCTGCCTCGTCCTGACCCCGGCCGGGGTCACCGCACCTGCCGGGTGCCGCGTCCGTCAGTCGTTCTCCTCCAGGCGGAAGCCGACCTTCAGGCCCACCTGCCAGTGCGCGATCTGCCCGTCCTCGATCTGTCCGCGCACCTGCGTCACCTCGAACCAGTCCAGGTTGCGCAGGGTCTGCGAGGCGCGGGAGATGCCGTTGCGGACGGCCGAGTCGACGCCATCGGGCGAGGTGCCGACGATCTCCGTGACCCGGTAGGTGTGGTTCGACATGCGGGTGCTCCTTACGCGGGGGCGCTGGCTCGCGTGTGTCACGCGTCACTCCACCGTGCCCCAAGCTGCCGCGCGGCGCGAGGCGTCCGGGCCCGGCCCGGGGAGCCTTGCTCGGGGAAACCCTTGACCTTCGCATTGGTCCATACCAAAATCCGGCACACCCGTTCGAGCGAGTTGCTCGCCCCCCATGTCGGGTCTCTGACGCCTGTCCGCAGCCTCATCCCTGAGACCAGGACCCCGGGAGCCCCTCGTGCCACGCCGTCTTCTCGCCCTCGCCTGCGCCTCCGCCTGCCTGCTCACCGCGTGCGGCGTCCTGCCGCACGACGGCGCCGCCCGTCGCACGGTCACCGTCTGGCTGATGAAGGACAGCGCCTCGCCGGAGTTCCTGCGCCGCTTCACCGACGACTTCGAGCGCACCCACACCGATCTCGCCCTCGACATCCGCATCCAGCAGTGGACCGGCATCGGCGCCAAGGTGCAGGCCGCGCTGAAGGCGGACGGCGGCGACGGCCCGGACGTCATCGAGGTCGGCAACACCCAGGTGCCGCAGTACATCGACAAGGGCGGACTGCTGGACCTGACCCTGGAGTCGATGCGCGACTGGGGCCTGGACGACTGGCTCCCCGGCCTCGTCGAACCGGGGCAGCGCGACGGACAGCAGTTCGGCATCCCCTGGTACGCCGCCAACCGCGTCGTCATCTACCGCAAGGACCTCTTCGCCCAGGCCGGCGTCACCCGGCCGCCGCGGACCCGCCAGGAGTGGCTGGAGACCACCCGCAAGCTGAACTCCGGCGGCACCCAGGGCATCTACCTCGCCGGCCAGGACTGGTACACCCTCGCCGGGTTCGTCTGGGACGAGGGCGGGGAGCTGGCCGTGGAGGGCGACGGCGGCTGGCGCGGCACCCTGGACACCCCGGCCGCGCTGCGCGGCATGGACTTCTACCGCCGGCTGCACGCCCTCGGCGACGGACCGGCCGGCGCCGACGAGGAACACCCGCCGCAGGCCGGGGTGTTCGCCTCCGGCAAGGCGGCGCAGATCGTCGCCGTCCCCGGGCTCGCCCAGTCGATCGTCCAGCAGAACCCGGACCTGAAGGGCAAGCTGGGCTTCTTCCCCGTCCCCGGCCGGAGCGCCGGGCGGCCCGGCGCGGTGTTCACCGGCGGCTCCGACCTGGTCGTGCCGCAGAACACGGACGACCGCAAGGGCGCCGTCGCCGTCGTCGCCGCCCTCACCGGCGAGCACTGGGACAGCGAACTGGCCCGGACCATGAACTACGTGCCCAACAAGGCCAGGCTCGCCCCGGCGGTCGCCGGGGAGGAGGGGGTCGCGGCCATGGCGGCCGGAGCCGCGCACGGCCGGGCGACCCCCAGCACACCCGAGTGGGCGGTGGTCGAGGCCGACAACCCGATCAAGCGGTACATGACCGCCGTGCTGACCGGGGCCGACCCCGCCACCGAGGCCCGGCGCGCGTCGCGCCGGATCACCGAGCAGCTGAAGGTGTCCCTCGGCTGAGCGCCCTTCAGCGCACCGTGGACAGCGACAGCGCGAACCGTCCCTCGCGGTCGGTCCACCAGTGGGTCAGCTTCAGGCCCTGCGCGGCGAGCTCGTCGCGCACGCCGTCCTCGCGGAACTTCGCCGACACCTCGGTGCGCATCTCCTCGCCCGCGGTGAAGTCCACGGCCAGGTCGAGCGCGGGCACCTTCACGCTCTGCGCGGTGCGGGAGCGCAGCCGCATCTCGATCCACTCGTGCTCCGCGTCCCACACGGCGACGTGGTCGAAGGCGGCCGGGTCGAAGTCGGCGCCCAGCTCGCGGTTGATCACCGTCAGGACGTTCTTGTCGAACGCCGCCGTGACCCCGGCCGCGTCGTCGTAGGCGCGGACGAGGACCCGCTCGTCCTTGACCAGGTCCGTGCCGAGCAGCAGCGCGTCCCCGGGGGAGAGCAGCGCGCGCACCGAGGAGAGGAACGCGGCCCGCTCGGCCGGCAGCAGATTGCCGATGGTGCCGCCGAGGAACGCCACCAGACGGGGTCCCGGCGTGTCCGGCAGCGTGAAGGTGCCGGTGAAGTCGGCGATCAGGGCGTGCACGTCCAGGTCCGGCCGTTCGGCGACGAGCGCCCGCCCGGCCTGGGTGAGCGCGCTCTCGCTCACGTCGACCGGCACGTACGTGCGCAGCGAGGTGAGCGCGTCGATCAGGTACCGCGTCTTCTCCGAGGAGCCGGAGCCCAGTTCGATCAGGGTGCGGGCCCCGGTCGCGGCGGCGATCTCCGCGGAACGGTCGATCAGGATCTCGCGCTCGGCGCGCGTCGGGTAGTACTCCGGCAGCGTGGTGATCCGCTCGAACAGCTCGCTGCCGTGCGCGTCGTAGAACCACTTCGGCGGCAGCGTCTTCGGGGTGGCCGTCAGGCCGGCCAGGACGTCGGCCCGCAGGGCGGCGTCCGTGGCGTCCTCCGGCAGGGTGCGGGTGATCTGGAACGGGCTCACGGTCGGGGCTCCTTGGAAGAGGCGTCCACGGGGTCCTTCAGCTCGGTGAGCAGCACCTCGGTGCGGCTCGCGGTCAGCAGAGTGCGGTCGGGGACCTCGCGCCACAGCGGGTCGTCGTCGTACGGTTCGGAGGCCACCACCGTGCGGCGGCCCGGCTCGGCCAGGTACCACAGGGTGTCGCCCCAGGCGGTCGCGGCGATCGCGTCGCCGTCGGTGAGCAGCAGGTTGAGGCGGGAGCCGGGCGCGGCCGCCGCGGTCTCGGTGACCGTGTCGGCGAGCGCCTGCCCCATCGGGTCGCCGGCCCGCAGCCGGCCAAGGACCAGCGCCCACACCAGCGCGGAGTCGGTGCGCGCCTCCAGCTCCAGCAGGTCCCCGGCCGGCAGGGTGCGCGCGAGCCCGGCGAGCGAGCCCGGCCAGCCGGCGATCGCGCCGTTGTGGCTGAACAGCCACCGCCCGGCGGCGAACGGCGCCGCCGCGGCCTCCGCGTCGGCCCCGGCCAGCGTCGCGTCCCGGACGGCGGCCAGCAGCGCGCGGCTGCGCACCACGCGGGCCAGGTCGGCGAAGGACTGGTCGGCCCAGATCGGCCCGGCCCGGCGGTAGCGCGCCGGCACCGGGTCGCCCTCGGCGTACCAGCCGACGCCGAACCCGTCGGCGTTGACCGTGCCGTACCGCTGGCGGCGGGGCGCCCAGGACTGCCGGTACAGGCCGTGCGGCGGCTCCACCAGGAGCCTGCCGAGCGGTTCCGCGTCGCCGAGGAAGGCGAGGTGACGGCACATCAGCCGGCCTCCACGGAGCGGGCCGTGCGGAACCCGGAGAAGATCTGGCGCCGGATCGGGTAGTCCCAGTTGCGGAAGGTGCCCCGGCAGGCGACCGGGTCCACCGCGAACGAACCGCCGCGCAGCACCTTGTACTCGGGCCCGAAGAACACCTCCGAGTACTCCTTGTACGGGAAGGCCGTGAAGCCCGGGTACGGCAGGAAGTCGCTGGCCGTCCACTCCCACACGTCCCCGATCAGCTGCCGGACGCCGAGCGGCGACTCGCCCTTCGGATAGCTGCCGGCCGGGGCCGGGCGCAGATGGCGCTGGCCGAGGTTGGCGTGCTCGGGCTCGGGGTCGGCGTCACCCCACGGGTAGCGCATCGAGCCGCCGGTCGCCGGGTCGAAGCGGGCCGCCTTCTCCCACTCCGCCTCCGTCGGCAGCCGCCGCCCGGCCCAGCGGGCGTAGGCGTCCGCCTCGTACCAGCACACGTGCAGCACGGGCTCGTCGGGCGGGACGACCTCGGTGACGCCGAAGCGGCGGCGCAGCCACTGCTTGCCGTCGCGGCGCCAGTACAGCGGCGCGTCGATGGAGTGGCGGCGGATGTGGTCGAAGCCCTCCCGGGTCCACCAGCGCGGGTCCTCGTAACCGCCGTCCTCGATGAACGCCTGGTAGGCGCCGTTGGTGACCGGGGTGGTGTCGATCGCGAACGGTGCCACCTCCCGCACGTGCGCGGGCCGTTCGTTGTCCAGCGCCCAGGGCTCGCCGGAGGTGCCCATCGTGAACGGCCCGCCCGGCACGACGACTTCGGCCGGGCCGGTGAACAGCGGCGCCGGCTCCGGGTCCGGGGCGGTGAGCGCCTGCGGCCCGCGGCGCAGCTGATGGGTGATCAGCATGGTCTCGTCGTGCTGCTGTTCGTGCTGGGCGACCATCCCGAAGGCGAAGCCGGCCTCGGTCAGCCGGGTGCCGTCCAGGCGGGCCGACTCCAGCACGTCCAGCACCCGCGTGCGCACCTGGGCGGCGTAGGCACGGGCCTCCTCGGGCGGCAGCAGCGGCAGGGAGGGCCGCTCGGAACGCGGGTGCTCGAAGGCGTCGTACAGTGTGTCGATCTCGGGGCGTATCGCCTCCTGCCCGCCGACCGCGCGCAGCAGCCAGAGCTCCTCCTGGTTGCCGATGTGCGCGAGGTCCCAGACCAGCGGGGACATCAGCGGCGAGTGCTGCGCGGTCAGATCCGGGTCGTCGACGCAGCTGGTGAGCAGGGTGGTGCGGTCGCGGGCGGTGGTGAGCGTGGTGAGGGCCCGCTCGCGGAGCGTCTCGGCGTCCGGGGCCGGCTCGGTCATCGCAGGTCGTCCTTCCCGTGGGCGCGCGCGTCCGCGCCGCGCAGTCGGTCCAGCAGATCGTCGGCGGGGCAGCGGCCCCTGAGCACATGGCGGTCGCGGTACGCCGCGACGGCGTCGGTGACCTCGGTGGTGGCGCCGAGCCGGGGCAGCGCCTCCAGCGCCGCGTCGAAGCAGTCCTCGGCCGCCTGGCGCAGCTCCGGGTCGGTGAGGCCGTCGCGGGCGGCGGCGACCCACAGCGGGTTGTGCGGGGCCGGCTTGCCCAGCGCCCGCTCCGCGAGCGGCTTCACCGTGCGGTACGCCCTCTCCGCGGCCTGCGGGTCGTCGAACAGGGCGGCGGTCACCGCGAGCGGCACGATCCAGCCGTCGTCGCCGGGCTGCGCGTCGATCATCCGCAGCTCCAGGTGGCCGCGCGGCCTGACCGGCGGGAACAGCGTGGTGAGGTGGTAGTCGAGGTCGGCGCGGGTGGGCGGCCTCGGCGAGCGGGTCCACTCCCGGAAGGTGAGCCCCTCGGGCACCTCCCACGGGCCGCCCTCGCGCCGTACGCACATCACCGGCGCGTCCAGCACGTGCCGGGCCCAGGCGGCGCGCGGTTCGACGTCGAGCGCGGGGGCGCCCGCGCGGCCCGGGCCGATCTGTGTCCAGCGCAGCTGCCGGGTGGAGCGCCAGCCGGTGGGCGTGTTCCCGGCCATCGGCGAGTTCGCGAAGGCGGCCACCAGGACCGCGCCGAGGGTGTGCCCGAGCCACCAGCGGCGCCCGTGGCCCAGCGGGCCGGGTTCCTCGTGGCCGGCGTCCACGCAGACCTGGACGGAGGCGGAGGCGCACATCATGGCGCGGCCGGCGGGGCCGGTGCGGTCCAGACAGGCCTCCATCGCCTCGTAGCGCGGTTCGCGCAGGAACCGGCGCGGCAGGCGCCAGGGGTCGTGGCCGATACCGGCCAGGGCCAGGCCGTCGCGGCGCAGCACGGCGCGGACGGCGGCGAGGTCGGCGGAGACGGTGCCGACGCACTCCATCAGGGAGGCGGCGGGCGGCGAGCTCAGCTCCAGCTGGCCGCCGGGCTCGACGGTGAGCGCCGAGCCGAGGGGAACGGTCCGCAGCGCGGCGTAGGCCGCGGCGAGCCGGTCGTCGGTCACGGGGAGCTGCGGCCGCCGCTCCTCCTGGACCAGCCATTCCACTTCCACCCCGAGCCGGCGGGGCGGTCCGGTCTTGAAACAGATGCCCCTGACCAGGGCCTCCACCTCGGCTTCGGTGACCGATGTACGGGGCGTCCGGTGCTCCGTACAGTCACCCGCCGCGGTGGTCGACGAATCGGACATGTCGGGATCCTCCTGAGAGTCCACCATGCCACCGGCCCGGCTCGGGTGGTCCGGGCACGGCACGCTCGTCCCACCCAAGACGCTCGTGCCGCTTCGCACAAGAGTGCCCAGCGGCATGTTCCGGGCTTCGTAAGGTTCCTTTCCCGCGGGTTTTCCCCCGCGTTCCGTGCCCGGGAAAATTCGTTGCGGCGCATCACCAGCATCGCTCAGGATGCGTCCATGAGCACGACGGGGGAGCGCGTGCCCGCGGCGTCGACGGGGGTGACGCCGTGAGCGCGCGGCTGCGCGGCATCGCGCGGGAGACGGAGAAGATCGTCGCGGCCGGCCGGTACGTCCGGGCGGACGGGCGGCCCGTCCCGCTCGCGGAGTGGATCGAGGCCGCCCGCCAGGAGACCCGGATGCTCGGCCCGCAGCCGGTGCCCGTGCCGCCGGCGCCGCCCGTCGACACCCGGATCGAGGTCACCGGCGAGAGCAGCCTCCAGGCGGCAAGCCGCCTCGCGCACCGCCCGGTGGCCGTCCTGAACTTCGCCTCCGCCCGCAATCCGGGCGGCGGCCACCTCAACGGCGCGCAGGCCCAAGAAGAGGCCCTGTGCCGGGCGTCCGCGCTGTACACCTGCCTGCGGCGGGCGCCGGAGTTCTACGACCACCACCGCACCCACCGCGACCCGTTCTACACGGACCGTGTCGTGCACGCCCCGGCCGTGCCCGTCTTCCGCGACGAGCGCGGGCACCTGCTGGACGAGCCCTTCCGGGCCGGTTTCCTGACGGCCGCCGCGCCGAACGCCGGGGTGGTCCTGCGCACCGCCCCCGAGCGCGCCGCCGAGCTGCCGGGTGCCCTGGCCGCGCGGGCCGAGCGGGTGCTGGAGACGGCCGCGGCGCACGGCTACCGGCACCTGGTCCTCGGCGCCTGGGGCTGCGGGGTGTTCCGCAACGACCCGGCTCACGTCGCGGAGGCGTTCCGGGGGCTGCTCGCCCCCGGCGGGCGGTTCGCCGACCGGTTCGCGCACGTGGTCTTCGGGGTGCCGGCCCGCACGGGCGACACCCGTGCGGCCTTCGAGCGGTGCTTCGCCGGGGTCGCCGCTCAGGTCCAGCCGTAGCGCTCCGCCAGGCGCCTGCGGACCAGGTCGAAGCGGCCGCGGTCCAGGGCGCACGCCTCGCGGCGCATGCCCTCCTCGTGCAGGCGCAGCACGCGGTCCACGTCCACCCACGACTCGCGCCCGGAGCGGTCCCACGGCCCGCTGCCGATGGCGACCCACTCCCGGTCGCCGTCGTGGCGCTTGCTCGACAGCTGCACGGCGAGGAAGGTGCCGGCGGCCTCCCGGGCCACGACCAGCACCGGCCGGTCCTTGCCCCGGCCGTCGTTCTCCTCGAAGGGCACCCACGTCCACACGATCTCGCCGGGGTCGGGATCGCCGTCGTGGGCGGGGGAGTACTCGGTGCGCACCGGGCCGACCTCGCGCGGGTCGGCCTCCATGGTGGCCGTCGGGCCGAAGCGGCCGGGAATGTTCTCGTCGGTAAACGCAGTCACGGGGGCACCTTAGAGGCTGCCCCCGTGACTGCGCGATCAGCTCACGCGTCCTGCACGGGCACCTTCTGCGGCGGCTGCGGCCCCGCCCCGTTCAGGGAGGCGCCGTTCGCGTTCGGGGCGCCCGCGTTCATCGACGCGAGCACCTGCCGGGCCAGGCCCAGTCCGGTGCCGCCCATGGTGAGCGCCTTGGCGAACAACTCCGCCATGCCGTCCGCGCCGTTGAGCAGCACCATGTTGTCGACGTTGCCGAAGGCCGAGGCCCCGGCCTGGACGATCTCCGGCCACTTCTCGGCGAGTTGCTGGGCGACGACCGCCTCCTGGTTCTCGGCGAGCGCGGCCGCCCGTGCCTTGATGGCCTCCGCCTCGGCCAGGCCGTGGGCGCGGACCGCCTCGGCCTGCGCGAGGCCCTTGGCCTGGGCGGCGGCCGCCTCGGCCTCACCGGTGGCCCGGGTCGCCGCGGCCGAGGCCTCACCGCGTGTCTTCGTCGCCTCGGCCTCCGCGCCCGCGGCCGCCTTGACCCGGGTCGCCTCGGCCGCCGCGGCCAGTTCCGTCTCCTTGGCCTTGGCCTGCGCCGCCGAGATCCGCGCGTCGCGCTCGGCCTCGGCCAGCGTGCGGGTCTCGTACGCCCGGGCGTCGGCCGGCTTGCGCACATCGGCCTGGAGCTGCTGCTCACGCCGGTGCGCCTCCAGTTCGGCGACCCGGGTCTCCTGCACGACGACCTCCTGCCGGGCCCCGGCCTCGGCGAGCGGCCCGGCCTGGCGCGCCTTCGCGGCCGCCTTGTCCCGCTCGGCCTGGTAGCCGGCCTGGAGGATCTCGCTGTCCCGGGTGGCCTCCGCCATCCGCGCGAAGGACTGCTGCTCGGCCTCGGTGGCCAGCCGGTTGGCCTCGGCCTGCGCGATGCGCGCGTCGCGCTGCACGGCCGCCGCGTGCGGCATCGCCAGGTTCTGGATGTACCCGGTCGGGTCCTCGATCTCGTGGATCTGCAGCGAGTCCACGATCAGGCCCAGTTTCTCCATCTCCGTGCCGCACGCGGCACGCGTCTGACCCGTCAGCTTCTCCCGGTCGCGGATCATGTCCTCGACCGTCAGCCCGCCCACGATGGACCGCAGATGTCCGGCGAAGACGTTGTGCACCCGCTCCGCCATCAGCTTCTGCTGGTCCAGGAAACGGCGGGCCGCGTTCGCGATCGACACGAAGTCGTCGCCCACCTTGAAGATGACCACGCCGCGCACCTTCAGCGGGATGCCCTGGTGCGTCACGCAGTCCACGTGCAGCTCGGTCTCGTTCAGGTCGAGGGAGAGCCGGCGCACCGCCTGCACCCCGGGCAGCACCAGCGTGCCCCGCCCGGTGACGATGCGGAAGCCCATCCCCTCCTCCAGGCCCTCCGTGAGGTGCTTGGAGCCGGAGATGACGAGCGCCTCGTTCGGTTCGGCGACGCGCCACATGAGCTTGAACAGACCGATGAGAAGCAGGACGGCAACGACGACCGTCCCCGCAACGACGCCGACGACCATCGGCATTCGCCCCCTTTGCATGGTGCCCTTTCGGCACCGAACGAAGGGAGTGTGCGCCCGGCGGGGCCACGCGGGAAGACGTCCGGGCATCCTTGTCGCAATCTTGACGCGAACGCCCCTCACCTGCGCCGCGGCGGGCTCAACTGTCGTACGCGGCGGTGACGTAGACGGTCCGCGGCGGCAGGTACTCCACCACCATCACGACCGTGCCGCGCTCGATGCGGTCCGTGCCGGAGGCGGCGTAGGCGAGGAAGTGCTCGGCCCCGCCGCGCACCCGGACGATCACCTCGCCGACCAGTCCCGGCCCGACCGTCCCGGTGACCCGCCCCATGAGCCCGACCATCGACGCATCGTCCATGGTCACAGCGTACGGGCCGGGCCGGGCGCGGCCTACGCCCCGGACGGCCACCGTTCGTGCCAGCGCAGCCGGTCCTCCAGCTGGGCGGCCAGCGACACGAGCAGCGGCTCGGCGTGCGCCGGCCCGAGCAGCTGAGCGCCCACCGGCAGCCCGTCGGCGGTGAACCCGGCGGGCACGTTGACGCCGGGCCAGCCCAGCACGTTCCACGGCCAGGCGTAGGGGCAGGCCGCGATCATCGCCCGGTCGGTGGCGAATCCGCTCAGCTCGTGCAGGGCGCCGATGCGCGGCGGGGGAGCGGCCGTGGTGGGCGCCAGCACCACGTCGTAGGACCGGAAGAAGGCGCCGACACGGCGGTGCAGCACCGCCTCCGCCCGCCGGGCCGCCCGCAGCGGCACGCCGCCGAGCAGCCGGCCCAGCCGGGCCGCGCCCCGGGTGCGGGCGTCGAGCAGGGCGGGGAAGGGCGCCTCGGCGACCCGTTCGGCGATGCCGGCGGTGGCGCGCGGCACGAAGGTCAGCCCAATCGGCCCGTACGGCGGGTCGGCCTCCTCCACCTCGTGCCCCAACGCCGCGAGCGTATCGGCGAGTTCGACGACCCGGGCGCGCACCTCGGGCCGCAGCCGGGCGGGCACGGCGGTGAACGGAGGGCGCAGCGACAGCGCGACGCGCAGCCGCCCCGGGTCGCGGCCCACCGCGTCGGACACGGTGAGCGCGGGCGGCCGGTGCGGGTCGCGGGCGTGGTTGCCGCTCGCCGCGTCCAGCAGCAGCGCGGCGTCGGCGACCGTGCGGGCCAGGGTGCCGTTGACGGTGATGCCCTGGAAGGACTCGCCGCGCGGCCAGGTGGAGATGCGGCCGCGCTGCGGCTTGATGCCGACGAGATGGGTCCACGCGGCCGGGATGCGCACCGAGCCCGCGCCGTCCGAACCGAGCGCGGCCGGCACCAGCCCGGCGGCGACGGCGGCCGCCGATCCGCCCGAGGAGCCGCCCGGGGTGTGCGGCAGGCTCCACGGGTTGCGGGTGGCGCCGAACGCCGGGCCCTCCGTGAACGGCCACTGCCCGAACTCGCAGGTGTTGGTCTTGCCGACGATCACCGCCCCGGCCGCGCGCAGCCGCCGGACCGCCTCCCCGTCCTCGGCGACGGGCGGGAAGTCGCCGCGGCAGCCGAAGGCGGTCGGCTCGCCCGCCACGTCCATGTCGTCCTTGACGGCGACCGGCACTCCGAGCAGCGGCTTGCGCACCCCCGCCGCCAACTCCCGGTCGGCCGCGTCGGCTTCGGCGAGCGCGGCCTTCGCCCGCACGATCCGGAACGCGTTCACGGTCGCCTGGGACGCCTCGATCCGCTCCAGCGTGCGCTCGGCCAGCTCACGCGCGCTCACCTCCCCCGCGGCCAGCGCACGGGCGGTGTCCGCCAGTCCTGCGGAACGGTCGAGCGTCATACGGCGCACCTCCGGGACTCTGTTGTCTACCGAACGGTAACCTGCGGTCCGGGGCGGGGGAACGCCCCCGCGCCGCGCGGGCGGGCCGGGCGGCCTTCCTACGATGGCGGTGTGCGTGCTGTCGGGGGCGGCGGGGGCGGACCCCGCGTCAGGGGGCGGATGTGTACCGGGACCAGGGGCGTCCAGGCGGAGAGGGGACCGGCGGTGGCGGGGCGGTGCCGGCCGCCGCGCCCGAGGGGCTGCGCCGGCGGGTGCTCGGGGCGGCGCGCCGGGCCGCGATGTTCGTCGGGCGGACGCTGTGGAACGAGTTCCGGGGCATCGTGGCCGACCCGGTCCGCCGTCTGTTCGCCCGGGGTCCCGGCGCGCTGCTCCTCGGCTGCCTGGCCTGCGTCGGCGTGATCTTCTTCCACGCGATCGCGCAGCACCCGGCGGGCGCCACCGTCGTCCGGGTCCTCGGCGGGGTGACGGGCGACCTGCCGCTGTGGCTGGCCCTGCTGCGCACCCCGGTGTCGCTGTACGTGCCCGCGCTGGACCTGCCGGTCTGGGCCGGACTCACCCAGCTGTTCCTGGCGTTCGCGCTGGCCGAGCTGGCGCTGGGGCGGGCCCGCACGCTGGCGGTCGCCTACGCGACCACGCTGGCCGGGACGCTCACCGCCCGGGCGATGATCGCCATCGGCCCGGGCTGGTGGGGGCTCGGACTGCCGCCGGAGACCGGCCGGGTGCTCGACACCGGCCCTTCGGCGGCGGTCGTGGGACTGTTCACGTACATGGCGGTGACCCGCCGGGCCCCCGTGCTGTTCACGCTCACCGGCGGATCGATGGTGTGGGAGTCGATCGCCGTGCCCAATCTGGCAGGCCGCGAGCATCTGGTCGCGGTGGGCGCGGCGATCGTCCTGGGCGCGGCGCACGGACGCCTGCGGCGCCCGGCTACTCGTCTCCTGCGTCGGGTGCGGGGACGCGGCCCGGTTCCTGCTCCTCCACGCCGCGCCGCAGGATCGGAGTGATCATGAAGTGGTAGATCGCCGCGCCGAGCACACCGCCGACGAACGGCCCGACGATGGGCACCCACCAGTACAGATCGCCGTACTGATCTCTCCAGGCCGTGCCGTACCCGGTGAGGTAACTCGCCAGCCGCGGACCGAAGTCACGGGCGGGGTTGATCGCGTACCCGGCGTCCGTGCCCCAGGCCATGCCGATCGCCACGACGATCAGGCCGATGATGAACGGCGCCAGGTTGGCGCCTGGCGGAGTGTTGAGCAGGTCGGTGACCGCGAAGATCAGCAGCAGCAGGATCGCGGTGCCGATCACCTGGTCACGCAGGCCACCCCACATGCTCACCGGATTGACACCGTTGCCGGGCAGGGTGGAGAACACGCCCTGCGACTTGATCGTGTGTCCCGGGTCGAACTTGGCCAGCACCTCCGTGTAGTTCCAGCGGACGATCAGTGCGGCGACGAACGCGCCCGCCGTCTGGGCCACCACGTACGGCGCGACCTTGCGCCACGAGAAGCCCTTGAAGCAGGCCAGCGCCACGGTCACGGCCGGATTGAGATGCGCACCGCTGATCCGGGCGGCGACGTACACACCGAGGGTGACGCCGAGACCCCAGGCCCACGCGATGCTGTCGTGAGCTCCTAGTCCGCCGGCCACGACCTGGGCGACCACGCCGAGGCCGAAGAGGAGGAGGACCATCGTGCCGAGGAATTCGGCGATCAGCTCGCCGGCCATTCCTCTGGCGGCCGTCCTGTCTGCCATGAGAGCACCGCCTTCCACCTGCTGAGGGGGATGTGGTGTGACGACGATGGGGGCGTTTTATGTGCGAGCGTAGTGATTTGATGCTGGACGTCCAGAGGCTGAACGTCAACCGGAGGGCCTCGTTCCGCACGCCGCGGCGGCCGGGACCGGGGCCGCACCGCCTACCCTGGGCGCCGTGCTGAACAGCTTCGACGGCGAGGACGACGAGGGTGCCGAGGCCGCGGTCGCCCGGATCACCGGAGCCCGGGTGACCGGGCGGCGGGCCCTCTCCGGGGCCCTCGCCGAGGTCCGCCTGGACGGCGGCCGCGTGGTGATGGTCAAGCGCGGCGACGCGCCCGGCGCGGTCCGCGCGGAGGCGGCCGGACTGCGCTGGCTCGCGGATGCCGGCGCGGTGCGCGTGCCCGCCGTGCACGGCCACGACGAGCGCTGGCTGGTCACCGACCGGGTCCCCGACGGGCCGCCCACCCCCGAGGCGGCGCGGCGTCTGGGCCGCGAGCTGGCCGCCCTGCACGCCGCCGGGGCCCCGGCCTTCGGCGCGGCGCCGCCCGGCGGGCCGCACGACGCCTGGATCGGCCGGGCGCCGATGCGCAACGCCACCGGCGCCGAGTGGCCGCGCTGGTACGCCGAACACCGCGTCCTGCCGTACCTGCGACAGGCCGTCGACCGGGGAACCCTCCGGCCGGCCGAGGCGGCCGTGGTCGAGCGGGTCTGCGCGCACCTGCCCGAGCTGGCCGGACCGGCCGAACCGCCCGCCCGGTTGCACGGCGACCTGTGGAACGGCAACGTGGTGTGGGGCGCCGACGGGCACGCCTGGCTGATCGACCCGGCCGCACACGGCGGGCACCGCGAGACCGATCTCGCGATGCTGCACCTGTTCGGCTGCCCGTACCTGCAGCAGGTGCTGGAGGGCTACCAGGACGCGGCACCGCTCGCCGCGCACTGGCGCGAGCGTATCGCCCTGCACCAGCTGTTCCCGCTGCTGGTGCACGCGGTGCTGTTCGGCCGCGGCTACGCCGAGCAGGCCCTGACCGCAGCCCGGACGGCGCTGCGGGCCTGACCCAAACTGACCCACGGCGTCTGCGCGACGTCGGGGCCACGGCCCGGCACGGCCGGGCGAGAACGACGTCCGAAAACCGCCGGACGGGTCCGGCCGCGCGCCCGACCCTGGGGTGTATGAACGGCATCCGCATCCGGCACCGGGGCCGTGCCCCACAGGTCCATCCGAGCGCGTACGTCGCGCCGACCGCCACCCTCGTCGGTGACGTCCGCGTCGGCCCACGGGCACGGGTGATGTACGGCGCCGTACTGACCGCCGAGGGCGCCTTCGTCGAGGTCGGCGAGGCCACCGTGGTCTGCGAGAACGCCGTGCTGCGGGCCTCCGCCACGGCCGGGGCGCAGCCCGTCGTCCTCGGCGACCACGTCTTCGTGGGCCCGCACGCCACCCTGCTCGGCTGCCGGGCCGAGCGGTGCGCCTACCTGGCGACCGGCGCCACCGTGCTGCAGGAGGCGCGGCTCGGGGCGGGCGCGGTCGTCGCCGTCGGCGCGCTGGTGCACGCCCGCGCCCGGGTGCCGGCCGAGTTCTTCGTACCGCCGCACACCCTCGCCGTCGGTGACCCGGTACGGCTGCTGGCGCCCGGCGACCCGGCCGTGCCGGAGGCGATCGCGGGCGTCGGGTTCGCCCGGACCGCGTTCGGCGTCGACGCCGAGTGGACCGACCGGATCCGCCGCTACGAGCGGATCGCGGAGGTACGGGTCGCCGAGTTCGGCGCGCACGCGGGGGACGGGGCCGACGAGGACGCCGATTTCGGCGCGCACGCGGAGGGCGGGGGCGACGGGAACGCCGCGTCCGGAGCGTACGCGGACGAGGTGGTCGGCGCGGACCCGGACGACGTGGAGGGCAGCGGCACGCCGGGGGACGGCGGAGACGACGCGTGGCGGGGCGACGGGGCACGGTGAGGGGCGACTGCGGCGTGGGGCGGGGCGGGGCGACGGGCCGCCGGGCACCCCGCACGGGGGCACTCCGCGCCGGCCGTCGCGGTGGTGCGGGGCACACATAAGCGACCCCGCGCCCAGTGGCGGCGCGGGGTCGTGGAGGGGAGGCAAGCGGAGCGCTAGGTGCGATCGCCCTTGGGCTTGCCGCGCTGGTCGGGAGTGCCGTGCGGGGGCGGGCTGAAGGGCTGCGGCGAGGTCGCCGGGGACACCGGCGAGCCGGCGCGGCCCGCGCCCTGCTCGGGGCGCAGGGCGCCCGGGTCGCCCGCGGTGGGTTCGGCGCCGGCCCGCAACTGGTCCAGGCGCGACGTGAGGACCTCGGTGATCGGCAGGCGGTCGGCGTGGGTGCGCTCGTAGGCGAGCAGCTCCTCGACCTCCTCGGCGGTCAGCGACCGCACACGGCTCTCCAGGCCGCCGATCGGCAGATGGTCGTAGTCGGGCAGGGGCAGGGTGTCGCGGCCGGGATCGGCCATGGGGACCTCACTTCCCTTCGGACGTGGGCTCGCTCGCGTACGGTCGCTGCGGCCGGCCGGCCGCCCCGCGGGCGCGGGGACGGACGGCTCCGGAGCGGGGCGCGCCTCAGTGGGCGCCCAGACCGCCTCCGCCGAACGAGCCGCTGGTGCCCTTGCCCCAGCGCGGCCGTTCCTGGGACTCGCCCGTCCGGGTGCCGAGATTGCCGAACTCGTGCGGCAGCCGGCGCCGGCCGTCCTGGGGCACTTCCTGGGGTTCCCGGTTCTCCTGGATTCCGCGGACCGCACCCTCGGGTGGCAGGTGCGGCTGCTCCTCGGGACGCGGGGGAGCCGGCTCCCGGCTCTTGAACACGTCGCCGAACCAGAACGCGCCGATCAGGCCACCCACGAGAAAGACCCCGATGATCACGGGACCCAGCACGAGAGCGCCGCTGACGGCGGCCATTTGCATCATTGCGCTGCTCATATCACCTGAATACCCCGCAAACCGTTCCGCTACCAGAGTCATTCGGCCCTGGATTTCCGGGTCTGCGAGCGATTGGCCTTGCGCACCGCCTCGAGCAGCTCGGACTTCGACATCCGGGACCGTCCGCCGACGCCGAGTCGCCGCGCGAGGTCGTACAGGTGGTCCTTGGTGGCCTGCTCGTCGACGCCCTCACCGCTGCGCCCGCCCTGCTGCCGGGGCCGGGCCGACCGCGGGTCCGAGGGGCCCTTGCGGCCGCCCTCCTTGCGCTCCCAGTGGTCGCCGACCTTCTCGTGCGTGTGCTTGAGCGCGCCGTAGGCGACCCGGTGCGCGCGCTCGCCCTCGCCGTACGTCTCGACGGCGGAGTCGTGCGCCTTGATCCAGGTCTCCTGCGCTTCCTGCGAGGAGCGCTCGAGGGTCGACGGCAGCTCCTGTCGTCCGGGCACGTCGCTCACCTCCTCGGGTGTCCCGCCGGGGGTGTACGGGTGCCCGCGCGGCGGGTGCGATAACGCCGGGCCGCGGCCCGGCCGGACCCGGGTTTGGTGCGGGGGGCACCGGCTACCCGGCCCGACGTGACTACGACTACATCCCAACAGGAGCTCATCCGGTTTCTGGAGGACCGCTTCGCTTGCGCCCAGGCGTGCACGCAGTGCGCGCGGGCCTGCGCGCTCCGGGCGAGCCTGGTGGACCCGGGAGGCACCGAGGAGCAGGAACTGGCGCGGCGCAAGGGCATCATGTGCGCCGAGGTGTGCGATGCGACCTGTCGCGTGCTGTCCGAACAGAACAGCGTGGACGAGGCCGGCATCCGCGTACAGGTGGAATGGTGCCGGACCGTGTGTCTGGAGTCGGCCCACGTCTTCGACCGTCATCCGGGCGCCGAGGACACCGCGCAGATGTGCCGGGACTGTGCCCGGGCCTGCTCGGACTTCCTCACGACGCTGACATGACACCGGATCAGGCGGACATGGCGGCGGATCAGGAGGTGCCGCGCACTCCCGACGACTGAGCGCGTTCTACGGTCTCTTCGGTGATTCTCATCCCCCGTGACGGCTGCCGGCCTCGCCCTGGGCCGTGAGGGCGCGGCGCATGTCGATCAGGTGGTGGCGCAGCTCGTGCAGCGTGTGCACGGCGAGCCAGCGCAGGGAGCGCTCCGCGCGCTCGGGGAAGGAGTACACCAGCGTGCGCTCCCAGCCGGCGGGTCCGTGGCGCAGACCGGCGAGGACATCCCCGAACAGCAGGGCGGCGTCCTTGAGTTGGCGCGCCACGTCGGCGGGCCGCTGCCGGGCGTACCCGTCGTGCACCACCCGCTCCTCGCGCCCCATCGACTCGACGACCGGTGTGTCCAGGCGCAGCGCGGCCAGCACCCGTTCCCGCTGGACGAGCAGGACGTCCCGCACATGACAGGCGTACTCCAGCGGTGACCACACGTCCGGCGCCGGCCGGCGCCGCAGCAGTGAGACGTCCGACGTCAGCAGCCGCGCGTAGGCGCCGGCCTCCGCCTCGGCCAGCTCCGGGACACAAGGGGCCAGCCCGAGGTCGTACACGAAGCCGCATTCCGCGCATGTCGTCATGCGGGCACGGTAACAACGCCCCCGCCGGCCCGGGCAGATGCCGTCGCGGCCGAGCGGGGCGCTGTGGCTGTCCGTCCGGCGCGCGAGGTGCCGGTGCGGCGCGGGCTGCCCCGCGCGTACGCCCTCTGGCGCCGCGCGCCCGTGTGTACCCCGTACGCCTCCTCGCTGCCGTACGCCCGGGCCGGTCCGGCGCCGTACAAATCAGGGCGATAGGCCGCCATACTGGGCAAGCCAGGGGAGGGCGGGGCGAAGGGTTACGGGGGCGACGCGGCAGATGGGGGAGAACCGGCTGCTCCAGGGCCGTTACCGGCTGCTCGACCTGATCGGGCGCGGCGGCATGGGCGAGGTGTGGCGGGCCCGCGACGAGTCGCTGGGGCGCCGGGTGGCCGTCAAGTGCCTCAAGCCGCTCGGGCCGCACCCCGAGGAATCCTTCACGCGGGTGCTGCGCGAGCGGTTCCGGCGCGAGGCGCGGGTGGCCGCGGCTCTGCAGCACCGCGGGGTGACGGTGGTGCACGACTTCGGCGAGAGCGACGGCGTGCTGTTCCTGGTGATGGAGTTGCTCGACGGCCGCAACCTCAGCCGGCTGCTGGAGGACAACAAGCATCATCCGCTGTCCGTCCCCGACGTGGTGGACATCGCCGGCCAGGTCGCCGCGGCGCTCGCCTACACCCACGACCAGGGCATCGTGCACCGCGACCTGAAGCCCGCGAACATCGTGCGGCTCACCGACGGCACGGTGAAGATCTGCGACTTCGGCATAGCGCGCCTCGGTCACGGCATCGGATTCACCTCCAAGCTGACCGGCACCGGCGTCGCCATGGGCACCCCGCACTACATGTCGCCGGAGCAGATCGGCGGAGAGGCGGTCGACCGGCGCAGCGACCTGTACTCGCTGGGCTGCGTGCTCTACGAGATCGCCACCGGAGTGCCGCCGTTCGACCTCGACGACCCGTGGGCGGTCCTCGCCGGCCACCGCGACACCCCGCCCCGGCCGCCCAGCGTCCACCGGCCCGGACTCCCCGGCCCGCTGGAGGAGGTCATCCTGGACCTGCTCGCCAAGCGGCCCGAGCAACGCCCGCCGGACGCCCGCGAGGTCGCCCGCCGCCTCACCACGGGCGTCCGCGCGGCCCCGCCGGTGCGGGAGCGGGGGCCGGGCGCCGCGCCCATGCGCGAGGCCCGCCCGGACGCCCCGCCCGTGCGACAGCCCGGCCCCGGCGCCCCGCCCGTGCGGGAGGCCGGCCCCGGCGCCGGCGAGCGTCGCCCGCCGTCCTGGACGCGTGGGGTGACCGCCGGGCAGGAGTCCGCTGGGGCGGGTGACAGGCGGCACGCCACGCCGCCGGATCCGGGTGGCGGCTCAGGGTTCGGCGCGGTGCCGCAGGTCGGGGGCGCCGCGCGGTTCGGCGCGGTCCGGCAGGCCGGCGTCTCCGCCCAGGCCGGGGACGCCGCCCAGGCAGCGGACGCCCCGCAGGCCGGCGCCGACCCCCAGTCCGGGGACGCCTCAAGGATCGGAGCCGTCCGGCACATGGCAGAGGCCCCGCAGACAGGCGAGATTCCCCAGGCGGGGAGCGTTCCGCAGGTCGGGAGCGTCCCCCAGGTCGGGAGCGTCCCGCAGGTCGGGAGCGTCCCGCAGGTCGGGAGGGCCCCGCGGGCCGGAAGCGTTCCCCAGGTCGGGAGCGTCCCGCAGGTCGGCAGGGCCCTGCAGGTCGGCGGCGTCCCGCAGACCGGCGTGGACCCCGCTGTCGTCTCCGCGCTCGCCGAGCGGCATCGCTCCGCGCTGCGGCTCGGTGGGCTGGGCCGCTGGGCCGAGGCCGGGGTCGCGCATCGCGCGCTGGCCGCGGAGCGGGAGCGGCTGCTCGGGCCGGAGCACCCCGACACCCTCGCCAGCCGCTACGAGTACGCCTTCACCCTCTCCCGCACGGGCCGTCCGGCCGAGGCGCTGCGGGAGTACAAGGACGTGGCCGCCGCCCGCACCCGGCTGCTGGGCGCGGACCATCCCGTCACGCTCACCGTGCGGCAGGAGATGGCGTACGTGCTGGGCCAGGTGGGGCGCCACCACGACGCCCACCAGGTGTACGCGGCGGTGCTCGCCGCCCGGGAACGCACCATGGGCGCCGAGCACCCCGACACCCTGCGCTGCCGCCACAACCTCGCGTTCAGCCTCGGCCGGATCGGGCGGGCGGAGGAGTCGTACCGCACGGCCCGCGAGGTGGCCGAGACCCGGGCCCGCGTGCTCGGGCCCGATCACCCGGACACCCTCGTCACCCGGTACGAAGTCGCCTACGCCCTGGGCCAGTTGGGGCGCTGGCCGGAGGCGCTGCGGACGTACCGGGAGGTCGCCGAGGCCCGTGCCCGGGTCCTCGGTCCGGACCACCCCGACACGCTGGCCGCCCGCTACGAGACCGGCATCAGCCTCGGCCGGCTCGGCCGCAGCGCCGAAGCGCTGCGGCTGTACGGCGAGCTGGTCGCGGACCGCACCCGTACCCAGGGCCCCGCCCACCCCGAGACCCTGCGCGCCCGCCACGCCCTGGGCGTCAACCTGGGCCGGCTCGGGCGCTGGGAGGAGGCGCTCGCCGAGGCCCGTGACGTGTGCGCGCTGCGCGAGCGGGTCCTTAGCGCCGGCCACCCCGACACCCTGGCCAGCCACCGGGAGATCGCCGTCGCCCTGGGCCGGCTGGGCCGCTGGGCGGACGCGCTCACCGCGTACCGGCACGTGGCCGGCGCGCGCGAGGCCGCCCTCGGCCCGGACCACCCCGACACCCTCTCCGCCCGCACCGACGTGAGCCACTGCCTCGACCGGCTCGGCCGTCACGCCGAGGCCGCCGCCCTGCGTCCGCGTCGGCGGCGGGAGCGCGACGCCGGGTGAGCCGCGCCGGGTGAGCCGATCCGGGTGAGCCGCGCCGCGTGAGCCGCGCCCGCGCGCCGGCCGGTGCGTGGCTCTGGCGTGGGGTGATCGTCCCGTGTTACCCAGGAGCATGTCTGGAGCGCGCGCACACCGCAGTTTTGACGCCGTCGTCGTCGGTGGGGGACACAACGGGCTGGTCGCCGCCGCCTATCTCGCCCGGGCCGGGCGGTCCGTCCTGGTGCTGGAACGGCTGGCGCACACGGGAGGCGCCGCCGTCTCGACCCGGCCGTTCGCCGGAGTGGACGCGCGGCTGTCGCGCTACTCCTACCTCGTCAGCCTCCTGCCGGACAAGATCGTCCGCGACCTCGGGCTCGACCTGCGGCTGCGGACGCGGACCGTCTCGTCGTACACCCCCGCGGTCCGGGACGGCCGGGCGACCGGGCTGCTCGTCGGCGGGGGAGAGGAGCGCACCCGGGAGGCGTTCGCGCGGCTGACGGGCGGGGAGCGCGAGTACGCGGCCTGGCGGCGGTTCTACGGGATGACCGGCCGGGTCGCCGAGCGGGTCTTCCCGACGCTCACCGAGCCGCTGCCCACCCGGGAGGAGCTGCGCCGCCGGGTGGACGACGCGGATGCCTGGCGGATGCTGTTCGAGGAGCCGATCGGCGTGGCGATCGAGGAGCACTTCGCCGACGACCTGGTGCGCGGCGTCGTGCTCACCGACGCCCTGATCGGCACCTTCGCCGACGCCCACGACCCCTCGCTGAAGCAGAACCGCTGCTTCCTCTACCACGTGATCGGCGGCGGCACCGGCGCCTGGGACGTGCCGGTCGGGGGCATGGGCGCCCTCACCGACGCCCTCGCCGCAGCGGCCCGCGCGGCCGGCGCGGTGCTCGCCACGGGGCACGAGGCGGTCCGGATCGACACCGACGGGCGCAGCGCCGAGATCACCTACCGGACCGCCGACGGCGAGGGCATGGCCGCCGCCCGGCACGTGCTGGTGGGTGCCTCCCCGCAGGCCCTCGCCGAGCTCACCGGCGATGTCCCGCCCGAGCCCGCCGAGGGCGCCCAGCTGAAGGTCAACATGCTGCTCAGGCGGCTGCCGCGGCTGCGCGACGGCGCGGTCGACCCGCGCGAGGCGTTCGCCGGCACCTTCCACATCGCCGAGGGCTACGGCGAACTCGCCGCCGCGCACGCCGAGGCGGCGGCCGGCCGGCTGCCCGCCGCGCCGCCGTCGGAGATCTACTGCCACTCGCTGACCGACCCCTCGATCCTCGCCCCCGAGCTGGTGGCCCAGGGCTACCAGACCCTGACGCTGTTCGGCTTGCACACCCCCGCCCGGCTGTTCGCCCGCGACCACGACGCCGTCCGCGAGCACCTGCTCAAGGCGACCCTTGCCCAGCTCGACGCGCACCTCGCCGAGCCGCTGGCCGACTGCCTCGCCACCGACGCCGACGGCCGCCCCTGCATCGAGGCGAAGACCCCGCTGGACCTGGAGCGCGACCTGCGCCTGCCCGGCGGCAACATCTTCCACCGCGAACTGTCCTGGCCCCACGCCCAGGACGGCACCGGCCGGTGGGGCGTGGAGACCCGGCACGCGAACGTCCTGCTGTGCGGGGCGGGCGCGGTCCGCGGCGGCGGGGTCAGCGGGGTGCCGGGGCACAACGCGGCCATGGCGGTGCTGGAACAGCAGGTGAGTTGAATGGGCCCGGGGTGGGAGGGTACCGGGACGAAACGGTAATAGCGGACATCGCGCCTATCACCTTCCCAAGGAGGCTCCCATGGCGGACCTGAGCCCCATCGACCTGCAGAAGGCGCTCAGCGGGATGGACTACCCCACGGACAAGCAGCACCTCGTGGACGTCGCCCGCAAGAACAAGGCCGACGAGAAGATCGTGAGCCGTCTCGACGGCCTGAAGGAGGATCACTTCGACGGTCCCAACGAGGTGCAGAAGGCCGTCTTCAACTCCTAGCCTCCCGCGTACCCGGTACGCCCCCGGCGCCATAGGCTCGGCGGATGAACAAGATCTCCGCCCGGCTTCGGACAGAGGCCGCCGAGGGCGTACCGGCTCTGTTGTTGCGCCCCTGGGAGCCGCGCGACGCCCCCGGTCTGGTCGAGGTGTTCTCGGACGCGGCGCTGCGCCGCTGGACCTCCGCCGCGGTGCACGACGAGGAGAGCGCGGCCCGCTGGGTGCGCGACCAGCGCGCCGGGTGGGACAGCGGCCGGCGCTACGCCTTCGCCGTCGTCGAGCCCGCCGCGGACGGCGGCGGCACCCTGGTCGGCCACGTCGTGCTGAAGACGCCGGCCGCGACCGCCGAGGTCGGCTACTGGACCGCCGCCCACGCCCGCGGCCGGGCCGTCGCCCCCCCCCGGGCCCTGCGCGCGCTCACCGACTGGGCCTTCACCGAGCTGGGCCTTCAGCGGCTGGACCTGATCCACCGGACGGACAACACGGCGTCCTGCCGCGTGGCGGAGAAGACCGGCTACGCCCTGCACGCCGTCCTGCCCGCCTCGCCGCCCGCCTTCCCGCTGCCGGGCCACCTGCACACCCGCCTACGGCGGCCGGCGGGGTGACCGCCGCCCCCGTGTCCCGGCCCCCGTGTCCCAGCCGCCGCGCCCGCCGCTAGTCCGCCGACGCCGACCAGCCCTTCGCCTCGATGCGCGCGGCGTCCGCGGGCCTGCGTTCGTCGAAGACGGGGCCGGTGGCCGTCTCCACGCGCAGGCCGTCGACGTACGCTCCCCTGCCGACGTAGAGCCGGTCGGTGGTGCTGCGCCAGCGCACGATCAGGGAGCGGGCGGGCGGCAGGGCGGCCGTGAGCCGGTGCCAGACGCGGCCCGACCAGCCGGTCACCGTGCCGGCCGGGTGCTCCTGTGGCCGCTCGCCGGCGGCGGCCGTGACGAACGGCACCGGCTGCCAGGTGGCGCCGCCGTCCGGGGACGCCTCCAGCGCCACCACGTCCGCCTGCGGTTCGGTGTCCCACCACAGCGCACACGTCAGCCGCGCGGCGCCCGCCGACGTGTCCAGCGGCGGCAGCGCGAGGGTGGCCGACGCGGCGCTCGCCATGCCGGAGAACCAGGCGGTACGGCCCTGCCGCGGACGCACGGGCACCGCGCGCGCCAGGTTGTTCCCGGCGGCCACGCGCGGCGCGGAACCGGAGCGCCAGGAGCGCACCGGGTGGACCGAGTTGCCGAGCACGATCAGGAACGAGTCGGTCGTCGGGTCCAGCACCAGCGACGTCCCCGTGAAGCCGGTGTGGCCCGCCGTGCGCGGCGTGGCCATCGCGCCCATGTACCAGTGCTGGTACAGCTCGAAGCCCAGTCCGTGCTCGTCGCCGGGGAAGGCTGTGTTGAAGTCGGTGAACATCAGCTCCACGGACGACGGCCGCAGGATGCGGGCCCGGCCGTAGGAGCCGCCGTTGAGCAGGGTGCGGGCGAGCACGGCCAGGTCCCAGGCGCAGGAGAACACCCCGGCGTGGCCCGCGACGCCGCCGAGCGCGAACGCGTTCTCGTCGTGCACCTCGCCCCACACCAGACCCCGGTCCAGGCCGGACCACGGACGGCGGGCGTCCTCGGTCGCGGCGATCTTCGGCCGCCAGGAGGCGGGCGGGTTGTAGCGGGTGCGGGTCAGGCCGAGCGGGCCGGTGATCTCCTCGTGCAGCAGGGCGTCCAGCGGGCGCCCGGTGATCCGCTCCAGGACGAGCTGCAGCGAGATCATGTTGAGGTCGGAGTAGAGGTAGGCCGTTCCCGGCGGGTTCAGCGGCGCCTCGTCGTAGACCAGCCGCAGCTTCTCCTCGCGCGTCGGCGCGTTGTACAGCGGGATCCAGGCGCGGAAACCCGAGGTGTGCGTCAGCAAGTGACGGATGGTCACGTCCTGTTTGCCGGCGGCCCCGAACTCCGGCACGTAGGAGGCGACCGTCGCCTCCAGCCGCAGCGCGCCGCGCTCGATCTGCTGCACGGCCAGCAGCGAGGTGAACAGCTTCGACACCGACGCCAGGTCGAAGACGGTGTCGGCGGCCATGGGGATCTGCTGCTCGGGCGGGAACTCCACTCCCACGTCGCTCTTCTCGTCGTACGCCCGATAGCGCACCGCCATGCCGATCGGCTCGTGCAGCGCGACCGTGCCGCCGCGCCCGGCGAGCAGGACCGCGCCCGCGTACCAGGGGTGCCGGGGGGAGGGGCCGAGGAAGGCCCGCGCGTCGGTGACGAGTTGGCGCAGGTGTCCGCCGAGCAGTCCGGCGCGCTCCGGTGAGCCGTGCCGCAGGGTCGGCCCGCCGCCGCGCGGCTCGGTGGCCGCCGCCGGGCCGGCCGGGAACGGTACGAAGGTCAGGGCGCCGCCCAGCGCCACCGCCGCCGCACCGAGTTGACGCCGGGTCAGACCGCTCATCGCTTCCTCCCGCACACCGCCTGAAAGTATCTTTCCGTGATCGTGGGGCCGCGTGAAACTTTCCCGTCAGGCCCCGAGGTGTGTCAACGGTGCGGGAGCAGCAGGAAACTGACGGTACGTCAGGCGTGAGCAAGGTGAAGAGCGCGGCCGCGGCAGGTCACGGCACCTGGTCGACTCCGTCCCGGCCGCAGGAGGCGTTCGTGGCGTCGTCGCCGGCATCCGTGACGCCGGTGATCAGCTCGACGCAGCACAGGCCCGCGTGCGGTTCGAGCACCGCGGTGGTGCGGGGGTGCCCGGAGGTGGCGAGGTAGCCGGACAGGAACGCGTGATTCATGCCGCACACCAGCTCCGGCGCCTGGGCGGCCACCGGGTGGAACGGGCAGTTGTGCAGCACGGTACGGCCGCTGCCGTCCTCCCCTGGCTCGAAGCCGAGGGACTCCAGGAAACCCGTGACGTCGCGCCCGCGCGCCTCGGCGCCCAGGGCCGCGCCGCGCTCACCGGCGACCCGCAGCGCGGCGTGGTGCGCGCTCTCGCCCGGCCGCGCGCCGAGCACCGCCTCGGTCAGCAGGGAGGCCAGCAGTTCGTGCCGGCGCGGCGGCAGACTGATCTGCAGGGTCTGCGCGCTGGGCTCGTACACCTTCGGGGCACGGCCCACGCGGCGCGGCCCGTGGCCTCCGTGCCGGGCCTGCAGCAGCCCCGAGTCGACCAGCTTGTCCAGGTGGAACGCGGCCAGCTTGCGGGAGATCCCGACCGCCGCCGACGCCTCCTCGCGGGTCACCGGACGCCGGGCCCGCCGCACGAAGTCGAACAGCCGCCGCCGGGACTCGTCGCCCAGGACGGCGAGCGCGGCCACGGAATCGGCGGTGGCCGGGCCCGGAGCGCCCGCGGCAGGGGAATCGAACGTCACGGCCCCACCGTAACTCCGTCGCGGACCGGTTGGCGCGGGCCCGAGGCGGACGCCGTCACGTCCGGTTGACGCCGGCCTTGACCCGCGAGATGAATAAGACCAACAATCGTTGGTGAAATAACCCGCAGGTGAGGTGCCGTATGACGGTGAACAGTGAGCTTCGTCAGGCCAAGGAACCGGTCAGCGGCGCGCTGGCGGGGCCGTACGGCCACCCCTTCCATCCGATCCTCGTCACGGTGCCCATCGGCGCCTGGGTGAGCAGCCTGGTCTTCGACATCGCCTCCCATGTCGCCGACCGGCCCGCGTTCCTGGTACGGGGCTCCCTGTGGCTGATCGCCATCGGCGTGATCGGCGCACTGGCGGCGGCCTGCGTCGGCTTCCTCGACCTGTTCGCGATCCCCACCGGCACCCCGGCCTTCCGTACTGCACTGGTGCACATGGCGCTCAACCTCGCCGTCACCGCCGCCTACGCGGGCGGCTGGGCGTGGCGGCACGGCACCGGCACCACCGGACAGGAGGGTGTCGGCCCCGGGCAGCTGGCGCTCTCCGCCGTCGCGCTCGCCGCCCTCGGCCTGTCCGGCTACCTCGGCGGAAAGCTCGCCTACCGCTACGGCGTGCGGGTCGCCGACGAGGCCGTGCAGGCCGACGGCTACCGCACCCGTTCCTCGTCCTGACGCACGCACCCTGGAGACCGCCCCATGGACATCGCCGCTCTCGTCGCCTGGATCGTCACCGCCCTCGGCGGTTTCGTCCTCCTCGCCCGCTGGATCGCCCGCGGCGGCCTGCGCCCGGCGCAGCAGGCGGCGCCGACCCGGCTGCCCGCCCCCGTCGTCTTCGGCCACTTCCTGCTCGCGGCGGCCGGGCTGGTGGTGTGGATCGTCTACCTCGCCGCCGACAAGGGCGCGCTGGCCTGGACGTCCTTCGGCCTGCTCGTCGCCGTCGCGCTGCTCGGCTTCACCCTGTTCGGCCGCTGGCTGCCGGTCCACCAGGGCACGGGGGGCGAGACGGCGCCCCCGGAGCGGCACCTGCCCGTCCCCGTGGTCGCCGCCCACGGTGTGCTCGGCGCCACGACCCTGGTGCTGGTGCTGCTCGCGGCCCTGGGCGTCGGCGGCAGCTGACGCCTCCGGCGGCCGGCGCCCGGGAGACGGACCCCGGGCGCCGGCCGCGTCACGGGCACCTCACCGGCGACCGGCCGCGTCACCGCCGTCCTGATCCGTCGCCAGCGTCACCGGCGCCCGACCGGTCCGGTGCCCCGCCCCGGCCGACCGATCCGGTGGCCGGCCCCGGCCGGCCGGTCCGGTGGCCCGCCCCGCACCGGTCAGCGGTGCTCGCTCACCCGCACCACCCGCAGCTGCGGCGAGGCGAGGATGTCCCGCTCGCAGAACCGCGAGGTCACCCACCGTCCCTGCGAGAACAGCCGCGTCTGGTCGCTGAAGTGCGGCGACGCCGGGTTCGAGGACTGGGAGTACGTCAGCAGCGTGCGGGCCACCGGGCAGCGCGAGCCGTCCCAGCCCACCGCCTGGATGTAGCTGGAGCCGTGCGCCACCTCCGTGTAGCCGCCGCCGGCCGCGTTCCACACCGGCTCCACCTTGTTCCACACGCCGAGCGCCTCCGTGCCTCCCGGGACCGGGATGCGCTGCCCGCCGCGCTCCACGAACTGGTGCTCGCCCAGCGGGGAGTCCAGCGCGATGCCCGCCGCCCGCAGCTCGGCCACCGTGTCCGCGAGGGCGGTGGCGAACGCCGGGGTGTCCGTGTTCAGCGTGTGCGGCGTGCCGACCGGGTCGGACGGCGAGAACGGCACCCTCCACAGCTGAGCGGCCGGCAGCCGGCGCCACAGCCGGTCGAAGAGCAGCGCACCCCGGCTGGAGACGTTCATGGTGCGGTCCCACGCCGCGAGCACCCCGCACGCCTCCCGCACGTCGACCGCCCTGCCGTCACCGGCCGTGGCCGTGCCGCCCGGCAACGCGGCGCACGCCCGCGCCGCGTCGGCGGCGGCCAGGTCGCCCGCGGGCACCCGGTCGGCGAACTGCTGCGCCTGCAGATCCCGCACGGTCAGCCCGCCGCGCGCGGCCATCGCCGCCACGTCCTGCACGGCGCCCCGGGTGCGCAGCGTGCGCGGGGTCCCGACCGTGCCGAAGATCCGCTCGTACCCGGTCAGCGGACGGTCCGCGTTCGCCAGCCAGGCGCTGTCGTTGGAGTTCTCCGCGTACGGCGCGTCCTTCAGCACCGGCATCCGCGCGGGTCCGAACACGCCGGGCTGTACGGCGTCGGGGTCGCTGCCGAGGGCGCAGTCACCGCGTGCCCCGTCCAGCACCGCGAGTCCGGACGCCGGGTAGGTGGCCCGGCCCAGGGGCGTCAGGCAGCGCTGCGCCAGCTCGTCGGTGACCCGGGGGAGCACCTGCGACTGGGTGAACAGGGAGTGGCCGCGGGAGTCGGCGGCGATCGTGTTCACCCACGGCAGGCCCTGGGTGCGGCGCAGTGACGCCAGGACGTCGTCGGTGGAACGCGCCCGGCTGAAGCCGAGGGCGGTGTCGGCGCCGCGCAGGTTGACCGCGTTGGGGTCGTCGACGGCGTACGCGGTCGTCGCCGTCCACGGCAACGGCAGCGCGGGGCCGAGGGAGGTGGTGACGGGGCCGTACCGGGTCCACCACTGGGTGCGGGTCACGGGCGCACCGCCCTCGACCGCGACGGTGACGGTCCGGCGGGTCATCCGCTCCGGCCGGCCGTCGACCAGGTAGACGGTCGGGTCGGCCGGGTCCAGCGCGAGCCGGCGCAGGTCGAGCGTGACACCGGTGGCGACGGTGTGGCTCCAGGCGACGGCGGGCGTGTGGCCGATGGAGATCGTCGGCGAGCCGAGCAGGGAGCCACCGGCCACGTCCAGCCGGCCGGGGATGGTCTGCTGGGACTGCCAGAAGCGGCGGCCGCCCTGCCAGGGGTAGTGCGGGTTGCCGAGCAGCAGGCCGCGGCCGTTGGCGGTCGTCGCCCCGCTGAACGCGACCGCGTTGGACCCCATGTCGGCGGTGTCGGTGGCGAGCAGCGCGCGGGCGGCCCGCGCGGCACCGCCCGGGTCGGGGGCCTGGGCGGCGGGCCGGCCGGACGCCGGCGGCTGCGCGGCGGTGATCCCGTCGATCGCCCGGCCCTGACCGCCGAGCACGGACAGCGCGTAACTGCGCGCGGCCACGTCCAGCGTGGTGACCGGGCGCACCCAGGCGGCGCCCCGGCACGCCGGGTCGGTGATCCGGTTCTGCGCCAGCCACGCGTTGTACCCGGCGGCGAAGCCCCGCATCAGCTCCTTGGCGTCACGGCTCGGTCCGGCCGGCGCCGGCTGCCGCAGCAGCCTCTCCACGGTGCCGGCCTCGCGCACCCCGCGGAAGTACAGGTCGCTGGAGAGGTTGGTGGCGGCCGACGACAGCGACCCGTCGGTCGCCGCGGCCGGCCCGAAGTGGCGCGAGCGCTCGCCCCGCACGGTCACGAAGCCGTCGGCGAGCGTGCAGACCTGGTCGGCGGCCTGTGCCCAGCCGGTGCCGAAGCCGAGGCCGGCGTAGGAGCGGGCGAGGATGTGCGGGATGCCGTACTCGGTGTACCGGATGACGGCGGACAGTCCGCCGTGCGCGGGACGGTCCTCGCGGGCGGGCCGTTCGGCGGCGGCCGCCGGCAGCGCGGACGCCGCCATGAGCAGCGCGGCGGCCGCGACGACGGCGCGTCTGGAACGGATGCGCATCGTGCCTCCCAACATCGTCGGGGGAAGGAGCGGCGAGCGTACCAGTCGGTATGTGCCGGTGACAGCAGGCGTGTTGGGAGGAGATGCGGAGTCCACGCGGATCGGTGCGGGTCCGTCCGGAGGCGGTGCGGGGACCGCCGAGCGACCGCCCGGAGGCGCTGTGGGGCGTGCCCCCACCTGTCCGGCGGCGTGACGGGGCGTGCCCGCCGGACCTGTCGCACCGCCGTTCACGCCCCCCGCCCGTGACGCCCCGCCGCGTCCCCCGGACCGCGCACGTGTCTTGACCCTCCCGGCGCGTGCGCCGAGGATCATGAGGCATGACGCCCGGACACGGCAGCACCGTCGACGGCGTGCTGCGCCGCAGCGCCCGCCGCACCCCCGCCCGCGTCGCCGTCACCTACGGCGAGCGCAGCTGGACCTACGAGCAGCTCGACGACGCCGTCTCCCGCGCGGCGGCCGTCCTGCTCGGCCGGGGCCTGGCACCCGGCGACCGCGTCGCCGCCTACGGCCACAACTCCGACGCCTACCTCATCGCCTTCCTCGCCTGCGCCCGCGCCGGCCTGGTGCACGTCCCCGTCAACCAGCACCTCACCGGCGACGACCTCGCCTACCTCGTCCGCCAGTCCGGCAGCACCCTCGTCCTCACCGACCCGGACCTCGCCGGCCGGCTTCCCGAGGGGTCACGGACGCTGGCGCTGCGGGACGCGGACGGCTCGCTCCTCGGCCTGCTGGCCGGGGCGGAGCCGTACGACGGGCCGGAGCCGCGCAGCGAGGACCTGGTGCAGCTGCTGTACACCTCCGGGACCACCGCCCTGCCCAAGGGCGCGATGATGACCCACCGGGCGCTGGTCCACGAGTACCTGAGCGCCATCACCGCCCTCGACCTGAGCGCCGGCGACCGCCCGGTCCACTCGCTGCCGCTGTACCACTCGGCGCAGATGCACGTCTTCCTGCTGCCCTACCTCGCCGTCGGCGCCACCAACGTCATCCTCGACGCCCCGGACGGGGAGCGGTTGTTCGACCTGATCGAGGCCGGCCGCTGCGACAGCCTCTTCGCGCCGCCGACGGTGTGGATCGCCCTGGCGAACCGCCCGGACTTCGCGACCCGCGACCTCGCCGGGCTGCGCAAGGCGTACTACGGCGCCTCGATCATGCCGGTGCCCGTGCTGGAGCGGCTGCGCGCGCGGCTGCCGCACCTGGCCTTCTACAACTGCTTCGGGCAGAGCGAGATCGGCCCGCTGGCCACCGTGCTCGGCCCCGAGGAGCACGAGGGGCGCATGGACTCCTGCGGGCGCCCCGTGCTGTTCGTGGACGCGCGGGTGGTCGACGAGGACGGCAAGGACGTGCCGGACGGCACCCCCGGCGAAATCGTCTACCGCTCACCGCAGTTGTGCGAGGGCTACTGGGACAAGCCCGAGGAGAGCGCCGAGGCCTTCCGGGACGGCTGGTTCCACTCCGGCGATCTCGCGGTGCGCGACGCCGACGGCTACTTCACCATCGTCGACCGGGTCAAGGACGTCATCAACTCCGGTGGGGTCCTCGTCGCCTCCCGCCAGGTCGAGGACGCCCTGTACACGCACGAGGCCGTCGCCGAGGCCGCCGTCATCGGGCTGCCGGACGAGCGCTGGATCGAGGCGGTCACCGCGGTCGTCGTCCCGCGCGGGGAGGTGACGGAGGAGGAACTCATCGCCCACGCGCGGGAGAAGCTCGCCGCGTTCAAGGCGCCCAAGCGGGTCGTGTTCGTCGACGCGCTGCCGCGCAACGCCAGCGGGAAGATCCTCAAGCGGACCCTGCGGGACCGGCTGGCGCGGGACTGAGCCGGCTATAGGGGGTGTCTCGTCGATCACGCCGGGCTCGCGGCGCCTGGCACCGCACCTCGCCGCGTTGTCGTCACTCCCCGATGCTCCGCATCGACTCCCTCCTCCGCCTTGCGATGCACGGCACCAGACGCCGCTCCCTGATCCGGCCTGATCGACGAGACACCCCCTAGCGCAGCGCCGTGTCCACCAGGCGCCGGATCTCCTGCACGCTGACCGCGCGGTCGTTCACCAGCCGGTCGAAGACCAGCCCGTCCACGCAGGTCAGCAGCGTCAGCGTGCGCTCCTCGGCGTCGGCGTGCCCGTGCGCCGCGACGAAGGCCCGCACCAGGTCGCGGCCGGGGTTCTCGCGCGGCAGCAGGATCTCCCGCAGCTCCGGGTGGTGCACGCTCTCCAGCGCACAGGCGTAGCGCGCGAGGGAACGGCGCCGGCCCTCGCCGGTGAGCCGCCGCTCGGTGAGCGCGGCGATCCCGGCGACCAGGTTCTCGGCCGTCAGCGGCGCCGGCGCCGCCTCGCCGGCCGCCCGCAACTCGGCCTGGTCGAGCGCCACCAGCCGCCGTACCAGCGCCGTCAGCAGCGCCTGCCGGGTGCGGAAGTACGCCGAGGTCGTCCCGGACGGCAGACCGGCCGCCCGGTCCACGGCACGGTGGGTCAGCCCGCGCATCCCGGCGTCGGCGAGCACGCCGATGGCCGCGTCGGCGAGCAGGGTACGGCGGTCGGACGGCGCGGCGGGCCGGTCGCCGGGCACGGCACGTCCCCCGGGGGATCCGTCGATGGGCATCCCCCTTTTCTACACCCCGGTTTCTACAGCTGTAGAGAGCGGGCGTACGCTGCTGCCGTCCTTCTACATCTGTAGAAGCTTCGGCGATCGAGGAAAGGGGGCGGCATGCGCAAGAGCGCGGTGGTCGTGGGCGGAGGCATCGGCGGGCTGGCGGCCGCGATCGGACTGCACCGCACCGGCTGGGAGGTGACCGTCACCGAACGCGCGCCGGTCCTCGCCGACGTCGGCGCCGGCATCTCCCTGCACGCGAACGGTCTGCGCGCCCTGGACGCGCTGGGCATCGGCGCCGCGGTCCGCGCCGCGGCCCGGCCCGAGTACACCGGCGGCACCCGCACCCCCGACGGCCGGTGGCTCGCCCGGATGGACGGCGCGGCGCTGGCCCGCGCGGTCGGCGACCCGATCCACGGCATCACCCGGGCCGACCTGCACCGGCTGCTGCGCGAGGCCCTCCCGGCCGACCGGCTGCGGGTCGACGCGGAGGTCACGGGCGTGGACCGCACCGACCCGGCCCGGCCGCGGGTGCTGCTGGACGGCGAGGCGCTGGAGGCCGACCTGGTGGTCGCCGCCGACGGCGTCCGCAGCCGGCTGAGGTCGCAGCTGCTGCCCGGCCACCCCGGGCCGGTGCACAGCGGCTCGACGATCCTGCGGGCGCTGACCGACGGGCCGCTCGCGCTGCCCACCGACTTCTCCCTCACCTGGGGCCGGGGCGTCGAGTTCGGCCACCTCGCCCTCGCCGACGGCCGCGCGGAGTGGTTCGCCGTGCTCGGCACCGCGCCCGGCGACCGGACCGGCGACGGGTGGGACGTACGGGACTCCCTGCCCGGCGGAACGGGCCCGCGGGGCTCCCGACGAACGGAGACGCCGGCCGTGGACGGGGCGCGGGACTCGTGGCAGGCCGACGCCCTGGCCGCGCTGCGGGAACGGTTCGCCGGGTGGCACGACCCGATCCCCGCGCTGCTGGACGCCACCCGCCCCGACGCGGTGCTGCGCCATGACGTCCACGAACTGGCCACGCCCCTGCCCACGTTCACGGCCGGCCGGGTGGCCCTGCTCGGCGACGCCGCGCACGCCATGACCACCAACCTCGGCCAGGGAGCCTGCCAGGCGCTGGAGGACGCGGTCGTACTGGCCGCCGCGCTGGCCGCCGAGCCCTCCGTCGAGGCGGCCCTGACCCGCTACGACGCCGAACGCCGCCCGCGCAGCACCGGCGTCGCCCGCGCCGCGCGCCAGGCCGGCCGCATGGGCCACCAGCTCACCCACCCGCTGGCCGTCGGCCTGCGCAACACGGCCGTCCGGCTCACCCCCGCCCCGCTGATGCTGCGCGGGCTGCTGCGGCACGCCGACTGGACACCGCCGGCGCTCGCCTGACGGGCCGTCGCGCCTGCCGGGCGGGACCCGCCTGCCGGGCGGGATGGGCTGCCGGGCGGGATGCGCCTGCCGGGCAGGGCACGCCTGCCGGGCGGGGCACGCGTGCCGGGCCGGAGGCGCCGTGCGGGCGCCGGCTCCGCCGGGTCAGCGCGGGCGCAGGTCGACGATCCGGCGGATCTTGCCGACCGAGCGCTCCAGGGACTCCGGGTCGACGATCTCGACGGCCACCGAGACGCCGACGCCGTCCTTCACGGCCGCCGCGATGGACCGCGCGGCGGCCTCGCGCGCCTCGGGACCGGCGTCGGGGCGGGCCTCGGCGCGAACGGTGAGGGCGTCCATGCGGCCCTCGCGGGTCAGCCGCAGCTGGAAGTGCGGGGCGACGCCCGGCGTGCGCAGCACGATCTCCTCGATCTGGGTGGGGAAGAGGTTCACTCCGCGCAGGATCACCATGTCGTCGCTGCGGCCGGTGATCTTCTGCATCCGCCGGAAGGCGCGGGCCGTGCCCGGCAGCAGCCGGGTCAGGTCCCGGGTGCGGTAACGGACGATCGGCATGGCCTCCTTGGTGAGCGAGGTGAACACCAGCTCGCCCTCCTCCCCGTCCGGCAGCACCTCGCCGGTGATCGGGTCGACGACCTCCGGATAGAAGTGGTCCTCCCAGACGTGCAGACCGTCCTTGGTCTCCACACACTCCTGGGCGACGCCGGGGCCGATCACCTCCGACAGGCCGTAGATGTCGACGGCGTCGATGCCGAACCGCTCCTCGATCTCCCGGCGCATCTCCTCCGTCCACGGCTCGGCGCCGAAGATGCCCACCTCCAGCGACGTGGAGCGCGGGTCGACGCCCTGCCGCTCGAACTCGTCGAGCAGGGTGAGCATGTACGACGGGGTCACCATGATGATCCGCGGCCCGAGGTCCTGGATCAGCTGCACCTGGCGGGCGGTCATGCCGCCGGACGCGGGGACGACCGTGCAACCGAGCCGCTCGGCGCCGTAGTGGGCGCCCAGGCCGCCGGTGAACAGGCCGTACCCGTACGCGATGTGCACGGTGTCGCCCGGGCGGCCGCCCGCGGCGCGGATCGAGCGGGCCACCATGTCCGCCCACAGCGACAGGTCGCCGTCGGTGTAGCCGACGACGGTGGGGCGGCCCGTGGTGCCGCTGGAGGCGTGCAGCCGGCGGATCCGGTCCCGGGGGACGGCGAACAGGCCGAAGGGGTAGTTCTCGCGCAGGTCAGCCTTGACGGTGAACGGGAAGCGCGCCAGGTCCTCGAGCGTGCGGCAGTCGTCCGGGTGCACGCCCGCCTTGTCGAAGGCCTCACGGTAGAACGGCACGTTCGTGTACGCGTGCCGCAGCGAGGACCGCAGCCGCTGAAGCTGCAGCTCCCGCAGGGCGTCCCGGTCGAGCCGTTCCCCCTCGTCCAGCAGGTCCGCCGTCGCATCCGCCATCGGGACTTCTCCCTCACCAACCATGCCAATCCGGGCGACCGATCATTCGGTCGAGCTGCTGGAGATCAGTAATCCAGGCGCGGCGGACACAAGGCAAGGGGGAGAGCGGCACTTTTTCGCGCGACGGCCGCGCGACCGGGCCCGCACCGCCGGACATCCACGGCCCGGCCGCCTCCGGCACCTCCGGCTCCGCACGGCCCGGCCGCCTCCGGCTTCGCACGGCTCGGCCGCCTCCCGCACCGCCGGAAACCCCTTGCCGGGAGCCCGCGCGGCAGCCCATGCTCGGCCGCATGCCGATCTTCAGCGCCTTCGACGGGACGGAACTCGCCTACCACGAACAGGGCACGGGGGAGCCGCTCGTCGTGGTCCCCGGAGGACCCATGCGGGCCTCCGCCTATCTGGGGGACCTGGGCGGTCTCGGGCGGCACCGCCGTCTCGTCCTGCTCGACCTGCGCGGCACCGGCGACTCGGCCCGGCCGGCCGACCCGGCGACGTACCGCTGCGACCGGCAGGTGGACGACCTGGAGGCGCTGCGCGTCCACCTGGGCCTGGACCGGATGGACCTGCTCGGCCACTCGGCGGGCGGCAGCCTCGCCGCCCTGTACGCGGCCCGCCACCCGCGGCGGCTGTCGCGCCTCGCGCTGGTCACCACCGCGCTGCGCCCGCTCGGGCTGCGGGCGAGTGCCGAGGACCGGCTGGCCGCCGCCCGGCTGCGGCCGGAGGGGCCGGGCCACGACGAGGCGCTCGCGGCGCTGCGCGGCTGGCTCGCGGGGGAGCGGGAGTACGACCTCGACCTCGCGCCGTTCTTCTACGGCCGCTGGGACGACGCCGCCCGCGCCCACGCCGCGTCCGAGGCGGCGCAGACCCACGACGAGGCCGCCGACCGCTACTTCGACCCGGCCGCCTTCGACCCGCCGGCGACCCGGGCCGCGCTGTCCGCGCTGACCGCCCCCGTCCTCTTCCTCGCCGGGGAACTCGACGGCGGCCCCCGCCCGGACCTGGCGCGCCGCGCGGCCCGGTCCTTCCCGCGGGCCGAGGTCGCGGTGCAGCCGGGCGCCGGCCACTACCCGTGGCTGGACGACCCGGAGTGGTTCGTCCGGCGCGTGACGGCGTTCCTCGACGCGCCGGCGTAGGAGCGCGGAGGTCCCGGGCATACGGGGCCCCCGGCGAAGGTCACCAGCCGCGTCGTACCGCGCCCCGGCCCACCGCCGACAGCAGGGAGCCGATGGTGGCGCCGATGGCCAGGTTCACCGCGGCGGTGCCCAGCCGGGTGCCCGTCGAGGCGGCCGTCGTGAAGGGGAACAGGACGGCCGCCGCCGTACCCGTGGCGATCAGCCAGGTGAGGACGCGACCGGGGCGCGGCACCGTCAGCGCGAGGACATGGACCAGACCGGTCGCCGCGAGGGAGGCGACGGCCGCGGCGGCCGCGAGCCTCCCGGTGGAGGCGCTCGCCATCACGTCGTCGCCGCGCGGCACCAGCAGTGCCACGCCCAGCACCCCGCGCACCACCAGCAGTGCCGCCACCGCCGCGAGCCCGGCGACGCCGGCCGCCATCACCCCGCCGGACCACAGCCGCCCGGCGTCGACGCCCGGCCCCCGCCGCGCCGTCCGGCGCTCGGTACCGGCCCGCGGGGCGGGACCCTGGGGCGGGGCCGCCTTCGGGGTGGCCTGCGAGGTGCCCCGGGGCGGGTCGGATGTCTCCATGCGTGACCTCCTGACGTGCTGCCGCGCCTGCGCCGCCCTGAGCCGGCGTGCGCTGCCCTCAGTCAAGAGCCCCCGCGCCCCGGCCGCATGTCGGGACGGGAACGCGGGGCACGCTTCACCCGGACGGGCTCAGCCCAGCCGCTTCAGCAGTTCCTGCGCGAGCGGCGCGGACGACGCCGGGTTCTGGCCGGTGACCAGGTTGCGGTCGGTGACGACGTGCGGGGCCCACGGCTCGGCGGCCTCGACGTGCACGCCCGCCTCGGTGAGCCGGTCCTGCAGCAGCCACTTCGCCTTGTCGGCGAGCCCGCCCTGGATCTCCTCGGCGTTGGTGAAGGCGGCGACGCGGTAGCCGGCGAAGGCGTTGGTGCCGTCGGCCCGCTGGGCGGCCAGCAGCGCGGCCGGGCCGTGGCAGACCACGCCCAGCGGACGCCCGGAGTCCAGCGCGTCGACCAGCAGGCGCCCGGAGCCGGCGTCGACGGCCAGGTCCTCCATGGGGCCGTGGCCGCCGGGGTAGAAGACGGCCGCGTAGTCGTCGAGCGTCACGTCCTCCAGCCGGACCGGCCGGCGCAGCTCGGTCATCGCGTCCAGCGCGGCGGCGATCCGGTCGGCGTTCTCCTGCCCGCCGTTCACCTCCGCCGCGAGGCTGGCCTTGTCCACGGGCGGCACCACACCGCCGGGAGTGGCGACGACGATCTCGTGGCCGGCGGCCTTGAACGCCTCGTACGGGGCGACGGCCTCCTCGGCCCAGAAGCCGGTGGGGTGCGGGGCGCCGTCGGCGAGCGTCCACCGGTCGGCGCCGGTCATCACAAACAGGATCTTGGCCATGGTGTCTCTTCCACGCGTTCGGTGAGCGGTGACTGTCACGATCGACCGTAGGAGCCGCGCTCCTCGTTTTCCAATGGACATCCCCATGGCAGCCATCGGATTCCCTATGGCTCACCGAGTGCTCCGGCGCGTAGATTCGGCCTCGTGACCGAGCAGCTCGACCTCAACCACCTGCGCACCTTCCTCGCCGTCCACCGCTCCGGCTCCTTCACCGGCGCCGCCCAGGTGCTGGGCCTGTCCCAGCCCACGGTCACCGCCCAGATCCGGGCGCTGGAGCAGCACAGCGGCCGTGAGCTGTTCACACGCGGGCCGCGCGGCGTCGTCCCGACCGCCGTCGCCGACGAACTCGCCGCCCGCGTCGCCCCGGCGCTGGACGAGCTCGCCGTGGTGGCCGGCCCCGGCCCCGCCGCCGGCCGCCGCGCCCCCGTGCACCTGGCGGGCCCCGCCGAACTGCTGTGCACCCGGGTGCTGCCCGCCCTCGCGCCGCTGGTCGCCGACGGCGTACGGCTGCGCGTGACCCCCGGCCTGACCGACCCGCTGCTGGACGCGCTGCGCGCCGGCCGCCACGACCTGGTCATCGCGACCACCCGCCCACGCGGGCGCAGCCTGACCTCTGTGCCGCTGACCGACGAGGAGTTCGTGCTGGTGGCGGCGCCCGAGTGGGCCGACTCCCTGCGTCAGCGGCTCGCCGTCGAGGGAGCGGCCGTGCTGCACGCGGTCCCGCTGATCACCTACGCCGAGGACCTGCCGATCGCCCGCCGCTACTGGCGTCATGTCTTCGGCCGCCGGCTGTCGTGCCCGGCGGCCGTCACCGTGCCGGATCTGCGCGGGGTGCTGGCCGCGGTGGAGGCGGGCGCCGGGTTCACCGTGCTGCCCCGCTATCTGTGCCTGGAGCAGCTGGCCCGCGGGACCCTCGTGCCGCTGCACGAGCCCGAGGACCCGCCCATCAACACCGGTTTCCTCGTCCAGCGCCCCGGCCCCGGCGACAACCCGGACGTGGCGCGGGTGCGCGATCTGCTGCTGCGGGTGGCACGCGACTGGTAGCGGACGCCCGGGCGGGCGTGTAGGCACGCCCGCGCGGGGTACTGCGGCGCTTCGCGGACGTACGGCGTCTTCCCTGAGCAGCCGATCTTCCCGGAGGAGCAGCATGACCTCCCGCACGGTCCGGGTACCGGCCGACGGTGCCCTCCTCACCGGGGACCTGGTGGTGCCGCCGGGCGCGCGGGCCGTGGTGCTCTTCGCGCACGGCAGCGGCAGCTCCCGGCACAGCCCCCGCAACCGGATGGTCGCCGAGCGGCTGCGTGAAGCCGCCCTCGGCACCCTGCTCGTCGACCTGCTGACCGAGGAGGAGGACGCCCGCGACCGCGTCACCGCCGAACTCCGCTTCGACATCGGCCTGCTCGGCGAACGGCTCGCGGCCGCCCTCGACTGGCTCGGCCGGGAGGAGACCACCCGGGACCTGCCCGTCGTGCTGTTCGGCGCCAGCACCGGCGCCGCCGCGGCACTGGTCGCGGCGGCACAGCGGCCGGAGCGGGTGCTCACCGTGGTCTCGCGCGGCGGCCGCCCCGACCTGGCGGACGACGCGCTGAAGGCCGTGACCGCCCCGGTCCTGCTGCTGGTCGGCGGACGGGACACCGAGGTGCTGCGGCTCAACGAGGCCGCCGCACGCGACCTGGGCGGCCCGCACACCCTGCACGTCGTGCCCGGCGCCACGCACCTGTTCGAGGAGCCCGGCGCGCTGGAGGAGGTGGCGGACACCGCCCGCCGCTGGTGCGCGGACCACCTGGCGCCGCACGGCTGAACGGCCCCGGGCCGGGCGGGGGACGGACGCCGCTGCCCTGGGGGCAGCGGCGTCCCGGACGTCAGGGCAGCGGAGTGCCGCCGGTGGCGTTGACGATCTCCGCGGTGATGTACGACGCCTCCTGCGAGGCGAGGAAGACGTACGCCGGCGCCATCTCGGCCGGCTGCGCGGGCCGCCCGATCGGCGCCTGCTTGCCGAACTCCGCGGTGTCCGGCAGCGTCGCCGGAATCAGCGGCGTCCAGACCGGGCCGGGCGCCACGGCGTTGACCCGGATCCCGCGCTCGATCAGCATCTGCGCGAGCCCCTGGGTGAAGGTGACGATCGCGCCCTTGGTCATCGCGTAGTCCAGCAGGTGCGGGCTGGGCTTGTACGCCTGCACGGAGGTGCTGTTGATGATGCCGCCACCCTCGGGGATGTGCGGCACGGCGTACTTGGTCAGCCAGAACATGCCGTACAGGTTGGTGCGCATCACCCGGTCGAACTGCTCGGTGGAGATCGCCTCGATGCCCTCCGGCTGGGACATCTGGTACGCGGCGTTGTTCACGAGCACATCGATCCGGCCGAACTCCTGCACCGCCCGGTCCACGAGCGCCTTGCAGGTGTCCTCCTCGCGGATGTCGGCCGAGACCGGCACCGCCCGGCGGCCCGCCTCCTCGACCAGACGGGCGGTCTCGGCCGCCTCGTCCTTCTCGCTGTCGAGATGTGTGAAGAGCACGTCCGCGCCCTCGCGGGCGAACGCCAGGGCGACCGCGCGGCCGATGCCCGAGTCGCCGCCCGTGATCACCGCCTTGCGGCCGGTCAGCCGCCCGCTGCCGCGGTAGGACTCCTCGCCGTGGTCGGGCGGCGGGTCCATGGGGCCGGTCCAGCCGGGATGCGGCTGGTCCTGCGCGGGGAAGTCGGGCTGCGGGTGCTGCTCGGTGGGGTGCTGGGGTTCGTTCACGGTTCCCTTCCTCAACGTTCGTCCCGCACGCGGTTCACCGCTGGTAGAGGCCCACCAGGGTGCCGCTCGCGAGGTGCTGCTCGTCCACCGCCTCGTGCACCTGGCCGGCGGAGGGCGCGTCGGGCAGGACGCACGGCTCCCCGAGGGCGTACAGGCGGAAGAAGTACCGGTGCGCGTCGTCGCCGGGCGGCGGATGCGGGCCGCCCCAGCCGCGCCGGCCGTAGCCGTTGACCAGCTCTCTCCCGCCGGGCGGCCCGCTGCCCGGCTCCACGCCGGTGCTGCGCGGGTCGACGCCGACCACGACCCAGTGCACGAACGTCCCGGACGGGGCGTCCGGGTCCTCGCACAGCAGGACCAGTTCCGCGGTGCCGTCCGGCACGCCGGACCAGGTGAGCGGCGGGGAGACGTTCTCGCCCTCCAGGGCGTAGTGGCGGGGGATGACGGCGTGGTCGCCGAACGCGCTGCTGCTCAGTTCGATACCGGCCATGCGGCCGGAGTACCCGAGGGGCGGGCGTGCATGCGGGGGCATGGGATGCGCGGGTTGCGGCGGGTGGGCCCGTCCCGGCAGGGTGGGGGGCCGTGGCCACCTTGCTGATCGTGCATCACACGCCGTCCCCCAACTGCCAGGCGCTCTTCGAGGCCGTCCTCGCCGGCGCCACCGCGCCCGAGATCGAGGGGGTGCGGGTCGTACGGCGTCCGGCGCTCGCCGCGACCGCCTCCGACGTGCTGGAGGCCGATGGCTATCTGCTGGGCACCCCGGCCAACCTCGGGTACATCTCGGGGGCCCTGAAGCACTTCTTCGACCAGGTCTACTACCCGTGCCTGGACGCCACGCGCGGCCGGCCCTTCGGGGCGTGGGTGCACGGCGGCAACGACCTCACGGGCGCGCTGCGGGCCCTGGACGCCATCACGACCGGCCTCGGCTGGCGCCGCGCGGCGGACCCGGTCACGGTCACCGGCGAGCCCACCAAGGCCGACACCGAGGCGTGCTGGGAACTGGGGGCCACCCTGGCCGCCGGCCTCATGGAGTGACCCCCGGGCCCGAGGCCCTCGACAGGCCGGGGCACCGCGTGTACCGGGCCGCGCCGCCGTCACCTCCTCAGCGCTGCAGCTTGATCTTGCTGACCGCGGAGACACCGAGGGCGGCGAGGACGATCTGGATGATCACCTCGATCCAGTCGAAGCCCTTGGTGTCGGCCACGCCCAGGCCCGCGGCGATTGCGGTGCCGATGAACGCGGCGATGATGCCGATGACGATGGTCCAGAGGATGCCGATGCGCTGGCGGCCCGGGACGACGAGGCGGCCCAGAAGGCCGATCACGATGCCGACAACAAGGGCGCTGATGACGCCGGAGATCTCCATGAGCGGTCTGTCACCCCTTCGTGCGTTGGTGGGGCCCGAGTGCCCGTTCGAATCCCCGGCAGTCCTGCCGAGGGGGGCGGCCCAGGGCCTCCGCGTGAGGACACAAGGGCCGCCCGCAAGGCCTGCCCGCCGGTCCGGACCACGTCTCGCCCGCCGGCCCGGCCCGCCGGAATTCCACCGTCCGTTTGTCGTCGCCCGTTCGGGCTACGCTGCAAGCAGTCAGCGTTCCGCGACAGGGGAGGTACCCCATGAGCCGGCTCATTCGTGACGTGATGCATCCCGGCGCGGTCGCGGTGGAACCGATGACGACGCTGGAGCGGGCCGCCCTCGTCATGCGCGACCAGGACGTCGGCGACGTCCTCGTCGCCTACGACTGCGACCTGTTCGGCGTCCTCACCGACCGCGACATCGTGGTCCGCGCCGTCGCAGACGGCTGCGACCCGCACACCACGGCCGTCGGCACGGTGTGCAGCCGGCCGCCGGTGGTCACCGTCGCGCCGACCGACACCACCGATCACGCGATCAAGCTCATGCGCGAACACGCCGTGCGGCGGCTCCCGGTCGTCGAGCACGGCGGCTGCCCGGTCGGCATGGTCAGTCTGGGCGACCTCGCCACTCTGGAGGACTCCACCTCGGCGCTGGCCGGGATCAGCGCGGCGAACCCCAACCACTGACCGCCCGGCGGGCCCGGGGGGCTTGCCGTGCCGGGACGCCCTCTGCTTGGATTGCGAGTCCAGACGATGGACTGAAAATCCAGAAGGGGGACGGGTGACCGCATCCGCCCGCGACGCCGAGCGCGACGCGATCCTCGCCGCGCTGGCCCCGGTGGTCCACGGGATCGCGGCCACCTTCGGCCCGGTGTGCGAGGTCGTCCTGCACGACTACCGCAAGCCCGAGGCGTCGGTCGTGGCCGTGGCCGGCTCGGTGACCGGCCGGACGGTCGGCGGGGCGATGAGCGAGATCGGCATGCGCGTGCTGGCCCGCGGCGACGACGCCGCCGACGAACTGAACTACGTCACCCGCACCGGCGCCGGCACGCGCGTGAAATCCTCCACGATGGTGCTGCGCGACTCGGCCGGCGCGGTCTTCGGCGCCCTGTGCGTCAACCTCGACGTCACCGCCGTCGACCGGGCGCAGGCCCTGCTCGGCGCCCTCGCCGGTGCCGCCGGCAGCGCCGCCGAGCCGCCCGTCACCACCTTCGGCGACGACATCGACTCCGTCGTCGACGCGATCGTCGACGACCGGCTGCGCCGCCAGGACCAGACCTGGGCCGGCCTCGACCGCACCCGCCGCCTCGCCCTGTTCCGCAGCCTCGACGAACAGGGCGTCTTCGCCGTGCGCCGCGCCGTGGAGCAGGTCGCCGCCCGCCTCGGCATCTCGCGCGCCTCGGCCTACAGCTACCTCGCCCAGTCCCGCACCACCGCGCCCGCAGAGGGAGACCGTTCATGACCAGCGCGCCGATCACCCTGGACGACGTCCGCGACGCCGCCGAGCGGCTCAGGGGCGTCGCCCACCGCACCCCCGTGCTGCGCTCGCGCACCCTCGACGAGCGCGTCGGCGCCGAGGTCTTCCTCAAGTGCGAGAACTTCCAGCGCGTGGGCGCCTTCAAGTTCCGCGGCGCCTACAACGCCGCCTCCCGGCTCACCCCGGAGCAGCTGCGGCGCGGCATCGCCGCGTACTCCTCCGGCAACCACGCGCAGGCCGTCGCCCTCGCCGCCCGCGAGCTCGGCACCACCGCCGTGATCGTCATGCCCGAGGACGCCCCGCCGTCCAAGCGGGCGGCCACCGAGGGCTACGGCGCCGAGATCGTGACGTACGACCGCTACACCGGCGACCGGGCGGCCATCGCCGAGAAGCTGGCCGCCGAGCGGGGCCTGACCGTCGTCCCGCCGTACGAGCATCCGCACGTCATGGCCGGGCAGGGCACCGCCGCCCTCGAACTGCTGGAGGAGGCGGGGGAGCTGGACGCCCTGGTGGTGCCGGTCGGCGGCGGCGGGCTGATGGCGGGCAGCGCCACCGCGGCCACCGCTCTGCGGCCCGGCATCCGGATGATCGGCGTCGAACCGGAGGCGGGCGACGACACCCGGCGCTCGCTGGAGGCCGGGCGGCGCGTCGAGATCCCGGTGCCCCGCACGATCGCCGACGGTCAGGCCCTGCCCACGCCCGGGGAGCTGACGTTCTCCGTCAACCGGCGGCTCGTCGACGCCGTCGCCCTGGTCTCGGACGACGAGATCCGGCAGGCGATGGTGTTCGCGTTCGAGCGGCTGAAGATCGTCCTGGAGCCCAGCGGCGCCACCCCGCTCGCCGCGCTGCTCTCCGGCCGGGCGGGAGCACTGCCCGGCCGCGTCGGGCTGATCCTGTCCGGCGGCAACGTCGACGCCGAGCGCTTCGCCCGGATCGTGCAGGGCGGCAACTGAACGCCCCCGTCACCCGAATGGCGGCCGTGCGCGCACGGACGGAGGATGGTGGCACGGGGTGCGGCCCCGCCGCTCATCCTTGCGTCCGCAGGGGGACGAGACCGGCCCCGGCCGCCGGGAGGCGGCGGGAAGGGAGGAGCGTCATGTTGGAGGCCAAGACGCTCGACAAGCCGGACGAGCGGCGTGATTTCCCCAGGGGCCACCTCGAGGCCGTCCACCTGCCGGGCTGCGACTTCGCCGTGGCGACGTTCGAACCGGGCTGGCGCTGGTCGGAGTCCGTCGGGCCGATCGTCGGCACCGAGAGCTGCCAGGTGAATCACAACGGCTACGTCGTCCAGGGCCGGATGTGCATCCGCATGGACGACGGCACCGAAACGGAACTCGGCCCGGGCGACGTCTTCGTGTGCTCGCCCGGACACGATGCCTGGGTCGTGGGTGACGAACAGTGCGTGGCCTACGACTTCGAGGGCCAGATGGCCAAGGAGTACGCCAGGAAGTGAGGCGGCGGCCTCCGGTGGGGCGTCACACCGGGAGCAGACGCCCCACCAGCGCGCTCAGCTGACCGACCGTGCGGCACTCGTGCATCTCGACGACATCGGCGTACGCGGGTGCCGCGGAGTCCCCCGTGCCCCACTGGGCGCGCGGCTCGGGGTTCAGCCAGTACACCCGGCGGGCCTGCCCGGCGATCTCGCGCAGGGCGGGCAGGTTCGGGTCGCTCAGGTTGGTGCGGGCGTCGCCCAGCACGAACACGGTGGTGCGCGGGCCCACCGCGCCGCCGTAGCGCTGCACGAACTCGCCCAGGGCGACGCCGTAGTCGCTGCTGTCGTGCCAGCCGGTGAGCGTGGCCTCGGCGCGGATGCGCCCGCCGAGCCCCTCGGGGTCGGCCGTGCCGCGCACCAGCAGCCCGGTCACCTCGTCGACGCGGTTGACGAACGCGAACACCCGCACCTTGGAGAACTGGTCGTGCAGCGCCTGCACCAGCAGCATGGTGAAATCCGAGAACCCGGACACCGATCCCGACACGTCGCACAGCAGGATCAGTTCGGGCCGGGCGGGCCGGCGCCGCCGCAGCACCGGCCGCATCGGCACCCCGCCCGTGGACAGCGAGCCGCGCAGGGTGCGCCGCAGATCGACGGTGCCGCGGGCGGCCCGCCTGCGCCGGGCGGCGAGCCGGGTCGCCAGTTTGCGGGCCAGCGGCTGCACCGTCCGCCGCAGCTCGGCCAGTTGCTCCCGGCCGGCGTACAGGAAGTCGACCCGGTCCACGGTCGGGGCCACCGCCCGCCGGGCGATCTCCTCACGCCCGCGCCGCTCGGCCACCCGCCGCCGCGCCTCCGCCGCCACCATCGCCCGGAAGCCGTCGATACGGCCGCGGATCTCGTCCTCCAGCAGCCGGTCCGCGAAGCCGCCGCCCCCGCCCTGGGCCCGCACCCGGTCCCGGACGGGCGCGAGCAGCGTCTGCGGCCGCAGCCGCTCCAGAGTCTGGTACGAGGAGAAGCCGTCCGAGCCGGAGGGACCGCCGTATCCGCCGAGCGCGTCGACGGCCTCGGCCGCCAGCCGGCCGAGCAGCGCGCTGTCGCCGGCCGCCAGGGCCGCCGTGAGCCGCTCCCGCAGCTCCTGCCGTCCGGCCTTCTCCTCGCCGCCACCGCCGACGGCCCGCGGGAAGTACAGGTCGAAGACCGGGTCGAACACCGGCCGCTGCCCGGCGGTGTGCAGCAGCGTGGCGGCCAGCCCCTCCCGCAGCAGCTCCCGGTCGGCCAGGCCCAGCGCCGCCACCGCCGAGGCCGCGTCCACGCTCTCCCCGGTGCCGATGCGCACCCCGTGCGTCCGCAGCGCGGCCACGAGGCCGGTCAGCCGCGCCGCGAGATCCGCCTCCCCGGCCGGGTGCGTCATACGGCGTCCAGGTCCAGCTTGGCCGCCGCCCTCAGCACGTCGTCCTGGTGCTTGAGCAGCACGCCCAGGGTGTCCCGTACGACGTCCTCGTCCAGGGTGTCCGCGCCGAGCGCCAGCAGCGTGCGGGCCCAGTCGACGGTCTCCGCCACCGAGGGCACCTTGCGCAGCTCCATGGCCCGCAGCGCGCCGACCACCCGCACCACCGACTCGGCCAGCGCCGTGTCCAGCTCCGGCACCTTCAGCCGCACGATCCGCCGCTCCAGCTCCTGCTCGGGGAAGCCGATGTGCAGGAACAGGCAGCGGCGGCGCAGCGCCTCCGACAGCTCGCGGGAGGCGTTGGAGGTGACCACGACGAAGGGACGGCGGGTCGCGGTGATCGTGCCCAGCTCCGGCACGGTCACCTGGAAGTCGCTGAGCACCTCCAGCAGCAGTCCCTCGACCTCGACGTCGGCCTTGTCCATCTCGTCGATCAGCAGCACCTTCGGCTCGTCGCCGCGGATCGCGGTGAGCAGCGGCCGGGAGAGCAGGAACTCCTCGCCGAAGATGTCGGTGCGGGCCTCGTCCCACGTCTCGTCGCGGCCGGCGCTGATCCGCAGGAGCTGCTTGGCGTGGTTCCACTCGTACAGCGCCCGGGACTCGTCCACGCCCTCGTAGCACTGCAGCCGCACCAGCCGTGCCTCGGTGACCTGGGCGACGGCCTTGGCCAGTTCCGTCTTCCCGACCCCGGCCGGGCCCTCCACCAGCAGCGGCTTGCCCAGCCGTGCGGCGAGGAAGACGGTGGTGGCCACGGCCGGCGAGGCCAGATAGCCGGTCTCGGCCAGACGGGCGGAGACCTCGTCGACGGACGTGAACACCTTCGCCTCCGTGGGGGTGCGGTGCGACTCGGGACGGGCTCCTATCTAAGCGCTTGTTCAGCCGCGTGTCACCCGGTGCCCGCCCCGCATGGGTCACTCCGCCGGCCGCGCATGTGCCACTCCGCCCGCCCCGCGATGCCCCGCTTCCCGTCAGCGGAACGCCTCGACGTGCCGGCGCGCCCAGTCGGCGAAGGTCAGCGCCGGCCGGCCGAGGAGACGCTCCACCTCCCCGGTCACCCGCCGCTCGGCGGCCGTCGGCGTACCGAGGATGTCCAGCGTGGTGTCCGCGACCGGCTCCGGCAGGAACGCCGGCAACTGCGCCCGCGCCTCCTGCCGGGTCAGTTCGACGAATCGCACCGGCTCGCCGAGCGCCGCCGCGATCGCCTCCGCGCGCTCGCGGGGCGTGGTCGGGGCCGGACCCGTCAGCTCGTGGATCCGCCCCGCGTGGCCGGGCTCCCGCAGCGCCAGCGCCGCGACGCCGGCGATGTCGGCCGGGTCGACGCTCGGCAGGCCCACGTCCCCGAACGGCGCCGCCACGACCCGCTCGGCGCGCACCGAGGCCGCCCAGGCGAGGGCGTTGGAGTGGAACCCGCCGGGACGCAGGACGGTCCACTCCGCGTCCGCCTCGCGCACCGCGTCCTCCACGGCCTTCACCGCCTGTCCGTGGGAGGGCGACTCCGGCCGGGTCGCGACCCCCTGGGACGACAGCAGGACGATCCGGCGCACGCCGCCGGCCTTCGCCGCGTCGACGATGTCCCGCGGCCTGATCTGCCCCAGGCTCGCCCCGCCGTTCTGCAGGAACACCGCGTCGGCCCCCTCGAACACCGGCCGCAGGGACTCCGCGTCCGTCAGATCCGCCGGCACCGCCCGCACGCCCGGCGGTACGTCCTTCGGCCCGATGCCGCGCGAGGTCGCGGTCACCCGCTCCTGCGACCCGGCCAGGATCCGCACCAGTTCACGGCCGACGTTCCCGGTCGCACCCGTCACCACGATCATGCTGAACTCCCCGTCCCGTACGTCTTGTTGGCGATGACGGGGACGCTAGCACCGGCGATATAGTAGGTACCTAGAGGAAAGTGACTTACCCAAGGGGATGCGCATGGCCGTCCGGACCCTCCGCGAGGAGACCGCCCCCGAACTGGCCTGCCCGGTCAGTCCGGTGGTCGACATCGTGTTCTCCCGCTGGACCACACCGATCCTGTGGACCCTGCACGCCCACGGGCGCCAGCGCTTCGTCGAACTGGAGCGGCGGATCACCTCCATCACGCCCAAGGTCCTCACCCAGCGGCTGCGCCGGCTGGAGCGCGACGGTCTCGTCACCCGCACCTATCACCCCGAGGTGCCGCCCCGCGTCGAGTACGAGATCAGCGCGCTCGGTCTCACCCTCGCCCCGCTCTTCGCCCACCTCGCCGACTGGGCCGCCGGCCACCTCCCCGAGGTCGAGCGGGCACGCGAGCGCTACGACGAAGCCCCCAACCGGTAGGCGCCGCCGACGGGGTCGCGCAGCGCCTACCGGTTGGGGGCCGCCGGTCAGCCGACGAGGACGACCTCCAGGGTGCGCGGGCCGTGGACGCCCTCGACGCGGTCGAGTTCGATGTCGCTCGTCGCCGACGGACCCGAGATCCACGTCAACGGACGCGTGGGGTCGAGGCGTTCGAGGGCCTGCGGGACCGAGGAGACGACCTGCTCGGGCACCCGCACCACACAGATGTGGTGGTCGGGGATCAGGGTGATCCGGCGCCGGCCCTGGTCGGGGGAGCCGTCGAGGACGAGGGTGCCCGTCTCGGCGATCGCCACGGCGCAGCCGGTGACGACGCTGTCGACCTGGTCCAGCTCGTGCGGGGTGCTCTCGGCCCGGTCGCCGACAGGGGTGGCCTCGGCTGCCGACAGCCACTCCGGTGGCAGTCCCTGCGGCACCAGCACCGTCCTCGACCCGTGCGCGGCGAGGATGCCCGCGACGGTCGAGGCCAGGTCCGCGGCCGAGGTGCGGTGCACCACCGCCCGGTAGTCCGCCAGGTTCTCCGCCAGCAGCTCCACCGTCTGCTCGACGGTCCGCTCGCCGTGCTCGGGCAGATAGTCCCGCGCGAGCACCTCCTCGTACGGCCGCTCGTCGGGGGTCACGTCCGCCAGGGCGCGCCGCACCCGGCCGAGGATCCGCTCCCTGCTGCTCACCTGGTCTCCTCCTTGCCGCCGCGCGTGCGCTGCCACCAGTCCCGGAACGGCTCCGCCGGCACGGCCGGCAGCTCCCGGCTGCCCGTCCACGCCCGGCCGGGTCCCGGCAGGGTGCGGGGATGGAACCGGCGGGTGCGCGAGGCGAGCCGCTGCCCTGCGCCCAGCGCCCCGGGGTGGGTGAACGCCCAGCGCGCCGCGCGCATCGCGGCCCGCTCGGCGGCGTGCCCCTTGGCGGGCTTGAGCACCACCTTGTTGCCGCCGCGTACCGCCGGGCCGCCCTCGACGACCCGCTCCCGCAGATGCACCAGCACCTCGGGGATGTCGATGGCGACCGGGCAGACCTCGTAGCACGCCCCGCACAGCGAGGAGGCGTACGGCAGCGAGGCGTCGATCTCGCTCCCGGTGCCGCGCAGCTGGGGGCTGAGGATCGCGCCGATCGGGCCGGGGTAGACCGAGCCGTAGGCGTGGCCGCCCGCCCGCTCGTACACCGGGCAGACATTCAGGCAGGCCGAGCAGCGGATGCAGCGCAGGGCCTGGCGGCCGACCGTGTCGGCGAGGGTGTCGGTGCGACCGTTGTCGAGCAGCACCAGATGGAAGGTGCGCGGCCCGTCCCCGTCCGTCGTCCCGGTCCAGGTCGAGGTGTACGGGTTCATCCGCTCGGCGGTGGAGGAGCGGGGGAGGGTCTGCAGGAACACCTCCAGATCCCGCCAGGTGGGCACCACCTTCTCGATGCCGACGACCGAGATCAGCGTCTCGGGCAGGGTCAGGCACATGCGGCCGTTGCCCTCGGACTCCACGACGACCAGCGTGCCGGTCTCCGCGACCATGAAGTTCGCGCCGGAGACGCCGACCTTGGCGCGCAGGAACTTCTCCCGCAGATGCAGCCGGGCCGCCTCCGCCAGCTCCGCCGGGGTGTCGGTCAGCCCCTCGGGCGCCGGGCGGCCCCAGTCGGCCATCTCGGAGCGGAAGATGTCCCGGATCTCGCCGCGGTTGCGGTGGATCGCCGGGACCAGGATGTGCGACGGCCGGTCCTTGCCCAACTGCACGATCAGCTCGGCGAGATCGGTCTCGTAGGCCCGGATGCCCTCGGCCTCCAGCGCCTCGTTCAGCCCGATCTCCTGCGTGGCCATCGACTTGACCTTGACGACCTCCGACTCGCCGGTGGCCTTGACCAGTTCGGTGACGATCCGGTTGGCCTCCTCGGCGTCGGCCGCCCAGTGGACGACGCCGCCCGCCGCGGTGACCGACTCCTCCAGCTGCACGAGGTAGCGGTCGAGGTGGCGCAGCGTGTGATCCTTGATCCGCCGGCCGGCCTCCCGCAGCTCGGCCCAGTCGGACACCTCGGAGACCGCCTTGGCCCGCTTGGCGCGGATGGTATGGGTGGCGTGCCGCAGATTGCCGCGCAGCGTCTCGTTGCCCACCGCCTCGCGCGCGGCCCGGGGAAAGGCCGGCATCCCCAGATAGGTCCCGCTCATACCGCCGGTTCCTCCTCCGTGCTCGCCAGGATCTCCGCGATGTGCACCGGCCGCATGCCGACCCTCAGCCGGGCCATGGTCCCGCCGATGTGCATCAGGCAGGAGTTGTCGGCCGCGCACAGCACCTGCGCGCCGGTCGACTCGGCGTTGCGCACCTTGTCCGCGCCCATCGCCGCCGAGACGTCGGCGTTCTTCACCGCGAACGTGCCGCCGAAGCCGCAGCACTCCTCCGCGCCCGGCAGCTCCACCAGTTCCAGGTCCTTGACGGCCCGCAGCAGCCGCAAGGGACGGTCGCCGAGCCCCAGCGAGCGCAGCCCGTGGCAGGTCGGATGGTAGGTGACGGTGTGCGGATAGCGGGCGCCGACGTCCGTCACACCCAGCACGTCCACCAGGAACTCCGTCAGCTCGTACGTCTTCGGCACCACCGGCGCCACCGCCGCGGCCAGCGAGTCCCCGCGTCCCTCGGCCCGGGCCCGCTCGCCCATCCGCGGATACAGCTCCCGCACCATCGCCCCGCACGAGCCCGACGGCGTCACGATCGCGTCGTAGTCGCGGAAGACCTCGGCGTAGCGCCGGGCCAGCGGCTCCGCCTCGTGCCGGTACCCGGTGTTGTAGTGCGCCTGCCCGCAGCAGGTCTGCGCGGCGGGGAAGTCCACCTCGACGCCCAGCCGGTTCAGCAGTTTCACCACGGCGCGGCCGGTGTCCGGATAGAGCGTGTCGTTGACGCAGGTCAGGAACAGGGCGACACGCATCGCGGCTCCTCGGGAATCGATCATCGGACGAGTGCAGGGTAGTCGGCGCCCTGGGGGCCCGGGGAGACCCGGCTCACGGGGCGGCGAGCCGGGTCTCGGCCTCCCGCCAGCGCTCCGTGCCGCCGCGCGGCTCGTACCGCGTGAGCGGCTGGGTGCGCACCAGCAGGCGCCGCATGCCGGTCAGATCGCCGACCAGCCCGTGCGCCCGGGCCTGCACGAGGACGTTGCCGAGCGCGGCCGCCTCCGTCGGGCCGGCCACCACCGGGAGCCCGCAGGCGTCGGCGGTGAGCTGGCACAGCAGCGCGTTGCGCGTGCCGCCGCCGACCACGTGCACGACGTCCACCGGATGCCCGGCCAGCCGCTGGGCGTCCTGGACCGCCCGCCGGTGGGCGAGCGCCAGGGAGTCCAGGATGCAGCGCGTGATCTCGCCCGGTGTGCCGGGCACCGGCTGCCTGGAGTCCCGGCACGCCGCGGTGATCCGCTCCGGCATCCGGCCCGGCGCCAGGAACGCCGCGTCGCCGGCGTCCACCACGGAGCGCAGCGCGGGCGCGGCGGCCGCCTCCCGCAGCAGCGCGCCCAGGTCCCGCTCGCCCCAGGCCCGCTGGCACTCCTGGAGCAGCCACAGGCCCATGATGTTGCGCAGGTAGCGGACCGTGCCGTCCAGGCCCAGCTCGTTGGTGAAGTTGGCGGCCCGGCTCTCCTCGGTCAGCACGGGCGCGTCCAGCTCCAGACCGGCCAGGGACCAGGTGCCGGTGCAGATGTACGCGAACCGTTCACCGGCCGCCGGGACCGCGGCCACCGCCGACGCCGTGTCGTGCGACCCGACCGCCATCACCGGCACCGGCCCGCGCAGACCGGTCTCCTCCAGCACCTCGGGCCGCAGCAGCCCGGCCGGATCGCCGGGCTGCCGCAGCGGCGCGAACAGCCCGAGGTCGATGCCGAGCCGCTCGGCGAGGCCGGACGCCCACGTCCGGGTCCGCGGGTCGATCAGCTGGGTGGTGGAGGCGTTGGTCAGCTCGGTGCCCTGCTCGCCGGTCAGCCAGTACGTCAGCAGGTCCGGCACCAGCAGCACCCGCGCGGCCTGGGCGAACTGGGCGGTGCCGGCGGCCGCCGCCAGCTGGTAGAGCGTGTTGAAGGGCGCGTACTGGACGCCGGTCGCCGCGTACAGCTCGGCCGCCGGCACGGTCGTCCACACCTTCTCCGCGACCCCGTCGGTGCGCCCGTCGCGGTAGTGCACCGGGTTGCCCAGCAGCGCCCCGTCGGCATCGAGCAGGCCGTAGTCCACGGCCCAGCTGTCGATGCCCACGGAGTCGGCCTGCCCGGCCGCCCGCAGCCCGTCCAGCACCCCGGCGTACAGCGCGAGGATGTCCCAGCGCAGCCCCTCGGGTGTCCGCACGGGCCGGTTGGGGAACCGGTGCGCCTCGGTCAGCTCCAGCGAGTCCGGGCTCACCCGCCCGGTCATCACCCGCCCGCTGGAGGCGCCCAGATCGACGGCGGCGTACGTCTTCACGCGCCCGCTCACCGCAGGAAGGCGGCGGCGACGCCGGCGTCGACCGGGACGTGCAGGCCGGTGGTGTGGGTGAGGTCGCCGCCGGTGAGCGCGAACACGGCGGCCGCGACGTGCTCGGGCAGCACCTCCCGCTTGAGGAGGGTGCGCTGGGCGTAGAACTCGCCCAGCTTCTCCTCCTCCACCCCGTACACCGCGGCCCGCTGGGCGCCCCAGCCGCCCGCGAAGATGCCGGAGCCGCGCACCACGCCGTCGGGGTTGACGCCGTTGACCCGGATCCCGTGCTCGCCCAGCTCGGCCGCCAGCAGCCGCACCTGGTGGGCCTGGTCGGCCTTGGTCGCCGAGTAGGCGATGTTGTTCGGCCCGGCGAAGACGGCGTTCTTGGAGGCGATGTAGACGATGTCGCCGCCGAGTCCCTGCGCGATCATCACCCGGGCGGCCTCCCGGGACACCAGGAAGGAACCGCGGGCCATGATGTCGTGCTGCAGGTCCCAGTCCCGGGCGGTGGTCTCCAGCAGCGGCTTGGAGATGGAGATCCCGGCGTTGTTCACCACCAGGTCGACCCCGCCGAAGGCGAGGACCGCCTCCCGGAAGGCGACCGCGATCTGCTCCTCGTCCGTGACGTCCACGGTCACGGCGACGGCCCGGTCCGGCCCGCCCAGCTCCTTGGCCACCTGCGCGGCGTTCTCGCCGTCGAGGTCGGCGACGACCACGCACGCGCCCTCGGCGACCAGCCGGTGCGCGATGGCCTTGCCGATGCCGCTGCCGGCTCCGGTGACCAGCGCCACCCGGGTGGCCAGCGGCTTGGGCTTCGGCATCCGCCGGAGCTTGGCCTCCTCCAGCGCCCAGTACTCGATGCGGAACTTCTCGGACTCCTCGATCGGCGCGTACGTCGAGACGGCCTCGGCGCCGCGCATCACGTTGACGGCGTTGACGTAGAACTCGCCGGCCACCCGGGCGGTCTGCTTGTCCTTGCCGAAGGAGAACATGCCGACGCCCGGCACCAGCACGATCGCCGGGTCGGCGCCGCGCATGGCGGGGGAGTCGTCGCTCGCGTGCCGCTCGTAGTAGGCGGCGTACTCCTCGCGGTAGGCGGCGTGCAGCTCCTTCAGCCGCGCGACGGCCTCCTCCAAGGGCGCGGTCGGCGGCAGGTCCAGGACCAGCGGACGCACCTTGGTGCGCAGGAAGTGGTCCGGGCACGAGGTCCCGAGGGCGGCCAGCCGTGGATGCTCGGCGCGGGAGACGAAGTCCAGCACCGTCTCCGAGTCGGTGAAGTGCCCGACCTGCGGCTTGTCCTGCGAGGCGACGGCGCGGACGTACGGCGCGAGCGCGGCGGCCCGCGCCCTGCGCTCGGCCTCGGGCAGCGCCTCGTACCCCTCGATCACCGGACCGAACGGCTCCGCCTTGCCGCGCTCGGCGAGGAAGCGCTCGGCGGTGCGGATGATGTGCAGCGAGTTGCGCTCGCACTCCTCGGAGGTGTTCCCCCAGGCGGTGATGCCGTGCCCGCCGAGGACGCACCCGACGGCCTGCGGGTTGGCCTGCTTGATCGCGGCGATGTCCAGGCCGAGCTGGAACCCGGGCCGCCGCCAGGGCACCCACACCACGGTGTCGCCGAAACACTCGGCGGTCAGCTTCTCCCCGTCGGCGGCGCAGGCGAGCGCGATCCCGGAGTCGGGGTGCAGATGGTCGACGTGGGGGGCGTCGACGAGGCCGTGCATGGCGGTGTCGATGGAGGGCGCGGCGCCGCCCTTGCCGTGCAGGCAGTAGTCGAACGCGGCGACCATCTCGTCCTCGCGCTCGACGCCGGGGTAGACGTCCACGAGCGAGCGCAGCCGGTCGAGCCGCAACACGGCGAGCCCGGCCTCGGTGAGGGTGCCGAGGTCGCCGCCGGACCCCTTGACCCACATCAGTTCCACGTCACCGCCGGTGACGGGATCGGTGGCGGTGCCCTTGGCGGAGGCGTTGCCGCCGGCGTAGTTGGTGGTGCGGGGATCGGAGCCCAGCCGGTGCGACCGGGCGAGGAGAGCGGCGGCTTGGGGGTGGGTGGTCATGAACTGGAGTCCTTTTCGACGAAGGGTGACTCGGCCAACTCAGGGGCGCGGGGCCGCATCGCCATGCGGCTCCACCGCGTGGGCGCGACCGGCCACGGCGGATCCGCACCCCGCAAGGGACAACAACCCGGCGGAGGCGTCACGCCCCCCAGCCGGCCTGCTCCCCACCCACCCGCTCGGCCACGATCCTCTCGGCCCACCCGGAACGGGCGTACGCGGCAAGGGGCTCGGGGTCCAGCCCCATCTCCTCGCGCACCTCCCGCAGCAGCGGCCGCACATCGGTGTTGAACGCGTCCATCAGCACCGCGTTGGCGCCGAGCACGTCACCGCGGGCCTGCGCGTCGGCCAGAGCGACGCGGTCGACCAGCAGTGCCTTCGCCGTGGCCTCCTGCACGTTCATCACCGAGCGGACGATCGCCGGGATCTTCGCCTCGATGTTGTGGCACTGGTCCAGCATGAAGGCCACCTCGGAGGTGAACCCGCCGCCGCGCACCACCTCGTACATGATCCGGAACAGCTGGAAGGGGTCGGCCGCGCCGACCATCAGGTCGTCGTCGGCGTAGAAGCGCGAGTTGAAGTCGAACCCGCCGAGCTTGCCCTCCCGCAGCAGCGTCGCCACGATGAACTCGATGTTGGTGCCCGGCGCGTGATGACCGGTGTCCACCACGACCTGCGCCTTCTCGCCGAGCCGCAGACAGTGGGCGTACGCCGTCCCCCAGTCCGGCACGTCGGTGGTGTAGAAGGCCGGCTCGAACAGCTTGTACTCCAGCAGCATCCGCTGCCCCTCGCCGAGCCGCTCGTACACCTCGGCGAGCCCCTCGGCGAGCCGGTCCTGGCGGGAGCGGATGTCGTCCTGCCCGGGGTAGTTCGTCCCGTCGGCGAACCACAGCTTCAGATCCCGGGAGCCCGTCGCGTCCATGATGTCGACGCACTCCAGCAGATGACCGACCGCCTTGCGGCGCACCGCCGGGTCCGGGTGGCAGATGCTGCCCAGCTTGTAGTCGTCGTCCTGAAACGTGTTCGAGTTGATCGCGCCGAGCTTCAGCCCGCGCTCCTCGGCGTGCTTGGCCAGCGCCCCGTAGTCGTCCACCTTGTCCCACGGGATGTGCAGCGCCACCGTCGGGGCGACGCCGGTCACGGCGTGCACCTGCGCCGCGTCGTCCAGCTTCTCGAACGGGTCACGCGGCACACCCGCCTGGGCGAACACCTTGAAGCGGGTGCCGGAGTTCCCGTACGCCCACGACGGTGTCTCGACGGCCTGGGTCTTGAGCGCGGCCTTCACCGCGGCGAGGTCGGTCACTTCCGGACTCCTGATGGCATCGGTGAAACGATTCAGAAAGCGAAGCTATGAGCCCCCCGGAAGCGTGTCAAGCCCCTGGTCGAGCCCTCTTCGTCGTAACCTGGGCGTGACCTTCTGGCGTCGAAAGTTTTTCGATACGAACCCATTGACGCGGGCGAGCGCCCCTGCCTACGGTCCCGGCAATCCAGTTGAAACCTTTCACGACGCGGCGAGGTTCGACCCGCCGGCGTCGTCGAGGAGCCCTCATGACCCACCCGTCCGCCTCGGGGCCGCCCCCGGTGCTGGCGCTGAAGGACGTCTCGAAGTCCTTCGGCGCCGTCCGGGCCCTGCGGGACGTCTGCCTGGAACTGTTCCCCGGCGAGGCACACGCCCTCGCCGGGGAGAACGGCGCCGGCAAGTCGACCCTGATCAAGACGCTCGCCGGGGTGCACCGGCCGGACGCCGGCCAGGTCCTGCTCGACGGTGAGCCCGTCGCCTTCCACGGCCCCGGCGACGCCCGCGACGCGGGGATCGCCGTGATCTACCAGGAACCCACGCTCTTCCCCGACCTGTCCATCGCCGAGAACATCTTCATGGGCCGTCAGCCCCGCCGCGCCCTCGGCCGGATCGACCACAAGGCCACCCACGCCGCCACCCTCGCGCTGATGCGGCGCCTCGGCGTCGACCTGGATCCCGACCGCCCGGCGCGCGGCCTGTCCATCGCCGACCAGCAGATCGTCGAGATCGCCAAGGCGCTCTCCTTCGACGCCCGCGTGCTGATCATGGACGAGCCGACCGCCGCGCTCACCGGCAGCGAGGTGGCCCGCCTGTTCGGCGTCGTGCGCACCCTGCGCGAACAGGGCGCCGCGGTGCTGTTCATCTCCCACCGGCTGGAGGAGATCTTCGAGATCTGCCAGCGCGTCACCACCCTGCGCGACGGCGCCTGGATCGCCAGTGAACCGCTGGCCGGCATGACCGAGGACGACCTGGTGCGCCGCATGGTCGGCCGCGACCTCGACGAGCTCTACCCCAAGCAGGAGGTGCGGCCCGGCGACGTCGCCCTCAGCGTGCGGCGGCTGACCCGCGAGGGGGTCTTCACCGACGTCTCCTTCGAGGTGCGCCGGGGCGAGATCGTGGGCCTCGCCGGCCTGGTCGGCGCGGGCCGCACCGAGGTCGCCCGCGCCGTGTTCGGCATCGACCGCTGGGACGCCGGCGAGGTCACCGTGAACGGAAAGCGCCTCGTCAACGGCGCGCCGTCGACCGCGATGGCGGCCGGCCTCGCCCTCGTGCCGGAGGACCGGCGCGCCCAGGGCCTGGTGATGGACATGTCGATCGAGCGCAACATCGGCCTGACCGGCCTGCGCACGACCGTGAAGGCCGGCCTCATGGACCGCTCCGCCGAACGCAGCCGCTCCCTCGACTGGGCCGTCAGGCTCCAGGTGAAGTACGCGCGGCTCGCCGACACCGTCTCCACCCTGTCCGGCGGCAACCAGCAGAAGGTCGTCCTCGCCAAGTGGCTGGCCACCGGCCCGCGGGTGCTCATCGTCGACGAGCCGACCCGCGGCATCGACGTCGGCACCAAGGCCGAGGTGCACCGGCTGCTGTCCCAGCTCGCCGCGGACGGGGTGGCGGTGCTGATGATCTCCTCCGACCTGCCCGAGATCCTCGGCATGGCCGACCGTGTCCTCGTCATGCACGAGGGCCGGCTGACCGCCGAGATCCCCCGCTTCGAAGCCACCGAGGAAACCGTGATGGCCGCCGCCACCGGGAGGGCCGCCGCATGACACCCATCGCAGTCAGGAGGGCGGCATGACGGTGCTCACCCCCGACCCCGCCCCGGTCGCCGACGTGCCCAAGTCCGGCGGCACCCGCCTCGTCGACCGCGTCTTCAAGATGCGCGAATTCGCCATCCTGGCCGTCTTCCTGGTGATGATCGCCGTCACCCAGGCGGGCAACAGCCAGTTCCTGTCCGAGCAGGGCATCAAGGACCTGCTGCTGAACGCGACCATCCTGGTGCTGGTCGCCACCGGCCAGTCCCTCGTCGTCATCACCCGCAACGTCGACCTGTCCGTCGGCTCCGTCCTCGGTATCAGCGCCTTCGCCGCCGGGACCTACCTCCAGGGCGGCGGCAACCCCGTCGTCGCGGTCGTCCTCGCCGTGCTCCTCGGCGTCGCCTTCGGCCTGCTCAACGGCCTGCTCGTCAGCCTCGGCCAGGTGCCCGCCCTCGTCGTCACCCTCGGCACCCTGTACATCATCCGCGGCATCGACTCCATCTGGGTGGGCTCCCGCCAGATCACCGCGGCCGACCTGCCCGCCTCCTTCGTCGACTTCGGCTCGGGCGGCATCTCGGCGGTGCCCTACCTGGCGCTGATCGCGCTCGCCGTCCTCGTCGTCACGGCGTACGGCCTCAAGCACTACGGCAGCGGGCGCGAGCTGTACGCGCTCGGCTCCAACCCGGAGGCCGCCCGCCTCGCCGGCATCCCCGTGCGCAAGCGGATCCTCGCCGCGTACACCGTCTGCGGCGCCCTCGCCGGACTCGCCGGCGCGATGTACCTCGCCCGGTTCGGCAACGTCGACTCCGGCACCGGCAGCGGCTACGAACTCACCGTCGTCAGCGCCGTCGTGGTCGGCGGCGTCGTCTTCACCGGCGGCTCCGGCAGCGTGTACGGCGCCGCGCTCGGCGCGCTGCTGCTCACCTCCGTCAACAGCGTGCTGCCCGCCCTCGGCGTCAGCAGCGTGTGGGTGCTCGCCATCAACGGCGCCCTGCTGCTGCTCGCGATCGCCGTCGACCGGATCGTCGCCCTCAGGGTGGCGGCCGCCCTGAAGAAGAAGTCGGCCCGCGTGGCGCCGCTCCCGCAGAAGGGGGAGACCCGACATGCCTGAGTCCCTGACCCGTGCCGTCCGCTGGGACACGGTGGTCGGTGCCCTGCTGATCGTCCTGCTCCTGCTGTCGTTCACCTTCGTGGACGGCTTCGGCAACGCGCTCAACCTGTCGTTCCTGATCGGCAACACCCTGCCGATCGCCCTCATCGCCCTGCCGATGACCCTGCTGGTCGTCTCCGGCGAGATCGACCTGTCGGTGGCCTCCACCGCGGGCCTGTCCGGCGCGGTGATGGGCCGGCTGTGGAACGAGGGCATGGCCATCGAGACGATCATCCCGCTGTGCCTGCTGCTCGGCGTGGTCTGCGGCCTGGTCAACGGCCTGCTCGTGACCCGGCTCGGGCTGCCCTCGCTGGCCGTCACCATCGGCACGCTCGCCCTGTACCGGGGCATCGCGCAGATCGTGCTCGGGGCGAACGCGGTGACCGACTTCCCGTCCCGGTACCTCGACTTCGCCGCCGGACGCCTCGGCGGCACCTTCCTGCCGCAGGCGTTCCTGCCCTTCCTCGTCCTGCTCGTCGTCGCCGTCGTCGTGCTGCACGCCACCCCGTTCGGCCGGTCGCTGTTCGCGATCGGCGCGAGCGAGGAGGCGGCGCGGTTCGCCGGCATCCGGGTCCGGCGCTCCAAGCTGCTGCTGTTCGTCGCTACCGGCTTCATGGCCTCGCTGACCGGCATCTTCTGGGCCCTGCACTACGCCAGTGCCCGCTACGACAACGCCACCGGGCTCGAACTCTCCGTCGTCGCGGCCGTGCTGCTCGGCGGCATCGACTTCGACGGCGGCAAGGGCACGCTGGGCGGCGCGATCGCCGGGGTGTTTCTGCTGGGTGCGCTGCAGAACGTGATGAGCCTGCTGAACGTTTCGGCGCAGTCGCAGATCGTCGTGACCGGGGTGTTGCTCGTCGTGTCCGTGCTCGGGCCTCGTGTGGCCCGTCAGGTCGCCGTCGCCCGCGCGGCGGCTCGCTCCGCCGGGTAGGCCGTTTTCGGCCGCGGGCCTGTCCGTGGCTTCTCCCCTCGTTCTCCGCGCCCCTCTCGGGGCGCGTTCAGCTCCCCCTCGTTTCAAAGGACCTCATGTCATGCACAAGCAATCCCTGCGCCGTACCTGCATCGCCCTCGCTGCCGTGACCACCCTCTCCCTCGCCGCCACCGCCTGCGGTGGCACCACCAAGAACGACGTGCAGAAGGAGGGCGCGGGCGCCGCGGCCGCCGCGGGCAAGGCCGACCCGAACGCCGCCACCAAGAAGGGGCTGACCGTCGGCTTCCTGCCCAAGCAGGTCAACAACCCCTACTTCACCACCGCCGACAAGGGCGGCGAGAAGGCCCTCACCGAGCTGGGCAGCAGCTACAAGGAGGTCGGTCCGTCCAGCGCCACCGACACCGCCGGCCAGGTCTCCTACGTCAACACCCTCACCCAGCAGCAGGTGAACGCGATGGCCGTGTCCGCGCAGGACCCCGGCGCGCTGTGCACCGCGCTGAAGCAGGCCATGAGCAACGGCATCAAGGTCGTCACCTACGACTCCGACACCAAGACCGACTGCCGCAACGCCTTCGTCTCGCAGGCCTCCGCCGAGGACCTCGGCCGCACCGAGGTGCAGCTGATGGCCCGGCAGATCGGCTACAAGGGCGAGATCGCGATCCTGTCCGCCGCGCAGACCGCCACGAACCAGAACACCTGGATCGGGTACATGAAGGAGGAGCTGAAGGACCCCCGGTACAAGGACGTCAAGCTCGTCAAGATCGCTTACGGCAACGACGACCCGCAGCAGTCCTTCCAGCAGACCCAGGGCCTGCTCCAGGAGCACCCGAACCTGAAGGGGATCATCTCCCCGACCACCGTCGGCATCAAGGCGGCCGCCCAGTACCTGTCCGGCTCCAAGTACAAGGGCAAGGTCAAGCTGACCGGCCTCGGCACCCCCGACGACATGCGGGGGTACGTCAAGAACGGCACCGTCGAGGCGTTCGAGCTCTGGGACCCGGCCAAGCTCGGCGACCTCGCCGCGCGGGCCGCCGTGGCCCTGGCCTCCGGCCAGATCACCGGCAAGGAGGGCGAGACGTTCAAGGCCGGCTCGACGACGTACACCATCGGCAAGGACGGCGTGATCAGCCTGGGCAAGCCGACCGTGTTCGACGCCGAGAACATCGACCAGTACCACTTCTGACCGCCGGGGGACACCGATGCAGCGCGTCTGCTTCCTGCTGAAGGTCCGCGCGGACCGGACCGCCGCCTACCGTGAACGTCACGCGGCCGTATGGCCCGAGATGTGCGAGGCGCTCACGGCCACCGGGTGGCACAACTACTCGCTCTTCCTGCGCGACGACGGCCTGCTGGTCGGCTATCTGGAGACCGAGGACTTCGAGGCGGCCAAGGCCGGCATGGAGGCCACCGAGGTCAACGCCCGCTGGCAGGCCGAGATGGCCCCCTTCTTCGAGTCGCTCGACGGGGCCCGCCCCGACGAGGCGATGAAGCCGCTCACCGAGGTGTTCCACCTTGCCTGAGCCACCCCCCGCCCGCCGTGACCCCGCCGCGCCGTGGCCGGATCGCCGCGGCGTCGCGGGCCCGCGGGTCCACCGGCCGGCGCCTGCCGGGCGACGGCGGCCCGCTGAACGCCTTCGCCGAAGGGGCGGCAGACGAGACGCGGATCGGGGCGGACTCCGCCCTTGCGGGGTGACGTACTGTGAAGCTCTCCCCGCCGCTCCCAGAACTGCAGGAGGTTCCCGCCTGATGGCCCAGTCGGTGGGTATCAAGGACGTGGCCCGTGCCGCCGGAGTCTCCGTCGGCACCGTGTCGAACGTGATCAACCGGCCGGACACGGTCGCCAGCGAGACACGGGCGCGGGTGCTCTCCGCGATCGACCGGCTCGGCTACGTCCGCAGCGAGTCCGCGCGCCAGCTGCGCGCGGGCCGCAGCCGGATCATGGGGCTGCTCGTGCTCGACATGGGCAACCCGTTCTTCGTCGACGTCGCGCGCGGCGCCGAACGCGCGGCGCGCGAGGCCGGGCTCGGCGTGATGGTCTGCAACAGCGCGCAGAGCGCGAGCGAGGAGGCCGAGTACCTCTCGCTCTTCGCCGAGCAGCGGGTGCGGGGCGTGCTGCTCACCCCGACCGACGCCTCCGGCCGCAACATCGGCACCTTCCGCCGGCACGGCATCCCCTTCGTGCTCGTCGACCGGGTCGCCGAGGGCGCCGCCGAGTGCTCCGTCTCCGTCGACGACGTCGCCGGCGGCGCGCTCGCGGTGCGCCACCTGGTGGACGCCGGGCACCGCGCGATCGCGTACGTCAGCGGGCCGCCCGGCCTCAACCAGGTCCGCGACCGCCGCACCGGCGCGCTCCACGCCCTCGCCGAGGCGGGGCTCGGCCCGGACGCGCTGCGCGAACTGCCCACCGAGCGCCTCGATGTGGCCGCGGGCCGGGACGCCGGCGCTCGGCTGCTCGGCCTCGCCGACCGGCCCACGGCCGTGTTCTGCGCCAACGACCTGCTCGCCCTCGGCGTGCTGCAGGCCATGTACGCGGCCGGCGTCGGCGTGCCCGACGACCTCGCGATCGTCGGCTACGACGACATCGAGTTCGCCGCCGCCGCGGCCGTCCCGCTCACCTCCGTCCGCCAGCCCGCCGTCACCATCGGCGCGCTGGCCGCCGAGCTGCTGCTGGAGGAGACCGAGGAACGCGGCGGACAGCCGCACGAACACCGCAGGGTGGTCCTCCAGCCGGAACTGGTGGTGCGCCGCTCCAGCCTGCCCGGCCGCTGACCCACCGGCCGGCGGTGACCGGCCTGCCGGCCGGCAGCGGGTGACCCGCCGGCCGGCGACGAAGGCGTCCACCGGGCGGCGACCCGGCGGCGCCGGACGGTCCGGCATGTGCTGAACTGGACCGGCCCGCACACGGGCCCACCCCCGCCCGTACACCGGGCGGACCCGTCCGCACACCGCTCGCACCCCAGAGCCCGGGAGACGCGTTGACCGACAGCTACCGCCAGCCCGGCGTCGTGCTCACCGACCGCCGCTTCACCGTCCCGCTCGACCACGCCGACCCGCACGGGGAGACCATCGAGCTGTACGCCCGCGAGGTGGTCGCGAGCGACAAGGCCGGGCAGGACCTGCCGTGGCTGGTCTACCTCCAGGGCGGCCCCGGCTTCGGCGCGCACCGCTTCGTCGGCCGCGCGGCCTGGCTGGAGCGGGCGCTCCGGGAGTTCCGCGTGCTGCTGCTGGACCAGCGCGGCACCGGAGCCTCCACGCCCGCCAACCGGCAGACGCTGCCGCTGCGCGGCGGCCCCGCCGAACAGGCCGCCTACCTCACCCGCTTCCGCGCCGACTCCATCGTCCGCGACTGCGAGGCGATCCGCCCCCAGGTCACCGGCGGCGCCCCCTGGACCGTGCTCGGGCAGAGCTTCGGCGGCTTCTGCACCGTCACCTACCTCTCCCTCGCCCCCGAGGGCCTGTCCACCGCCCTGATCACCGGCGGGCTGCCCTCCCTGGACGCGCACGCCGACGACGTCTACCGCGCCGCCTACCCGCGCGTCGAGCGCAAGGTCGCCGCGCACTACGCCCGCTACCCGAGGGACGTCGAGCGGGTCCGCCGGATCGCCGACCACCTGCTGCACCACGACGTGGTCCTGCCCGGCGGGTACCGGCTCACCGTCGAGGCCTTCCAGTCCCTCGGCATCCTGCTCGGCAGCGGCGACGGCAGCCACCGCCTGCACTACCTGCTGGAGGACGCCTTCGTGCGCACCCCCGGCGGATCGCGGCTGTCCGACGCCTTCCAGGAGGAGGTGCGGTCCCTGCTGTCCTACGCCGGACACCCGCTCTACGCCCTCGTCCACGAGGCGATCTACGGCCAGGACGAGCGCCCCACCGCCTGGGCCGCCGAACGGGTGCGCGCGGAGTTCCCCCGATTCGACGCCGCGAAGGCGCTCGCGGGCGACGGGCCGGTCCTGCTCACCGGTGAGACCGTCCACCCGTGGATGTTCGACTGCGACCCGGCGCTGCGCCCGCTGAAGGAGACCGCCGACCTGCTCGCCGCCCGCACCGACTGGACGCCGCTGTACGACCGTGAGCGGCTGGCCGCCAACGAGGTCCCGGTCGCCGCGGCCGTCTACCACGACGACATGTACGTCGACACCGCCCACTCCCTGGCCACCGCGCGGGCGATCCGCGGCCTGCGCACCTGGGTGACGGACGAGTTCGAGCACGACGGGGTGCGCGCGGGCGGCCCCCGCGTCCTGGACCGGCTGCTCGCGCTCGCCCGCGACGAGGTGTGACCCCTCCCCGGGCCGCCGGGCGACCCCGGCAAGATCCACAAATGGGGGGCCGCCGCCGGGTGCCGCGGGCTAGTCTGCGGCCATGACCGAGCCCACGACGCCCCCGCTGCGGCCCCTGCCGGACGACTGGCAGCGCGCCCTGGCCGTGGTGGCCCACCCCGACGACCTGGAATACGGCTGCTCGGCCGCCGTCGCCGCCTGGACCGACGCCGGCCGGGAGGTCGCCTATGTACTGGCGACCCGGGGAGAGGCCGGCATCGACACCCTCGACCCCGCCCGCTGCGGCCCGCTGCGCGAGCGCGAACAGCTCGCGAGCGCGGCCGCCGTCGGCGTCTTTCGCGTGGAGTTCCTCGACCACCGGGACGGGGTGATCGAGTACGGCCTCGCGCTGCGCCGGGACATCGCCGCCGCGATCCGCCGCCACCGCCCCGAGCTGGTGATCACCCTCAACCACCGCGACACCTGGGGCGGCGTCGCCTGGAACACCCCCGACCATGTGGCGGTCGGCCGGGCCACCCTCGACGCCGCCGCCGACGCGGGCAACCGCTGGATCTTCCCCGAACTGACCGAACAGGGCCTCGAGCCCTGGAACGGGGTGCGCTGGGTCGCGGTCGCCGGCTCCGCCTCGCCCACCCACGCCGTGGACGCGACGCCCGGCCTGGAGCGCGCGGTGCGCTCGCTGCTCGCCCACCGCACCTACATCGAGGCGCTGACCGACGAGGACCCCGAGACGTACGCCCGCGGCTTCCTCACCGCGAACGCCCAGGCGGTGGCGGAACGCTTCGGCGGCCGGCCGGCCGTGGCCTTCGAGCTGTTCAGCCGATGACGACCTCCGGGGGAGACGCGCGCATGGACACGACCAGGGAACTCGCCGACCGCTTCGAGGAGCACCGCGGCCACCTGAGGGCCGTGGCCTACCGCATGCTCGGCTCGCTGGCCGAGGCGGAGGACGCGGTGCAGGAGACCTGGCTGAAGCTCAGCCGCACCGGCGCCGACGGCATCGACAACCTCGGCGGCTGGCTGACCACGGTGACCGGCCGGGTCTGCCTGGACCAGCTGCGCTCGCGCGCCGCCCGCCGCGAGGAGTCGATCGACGACCGCGTCGACACCTACGTCCCCGACCCCGAACTGCGCCCGCTGTCCCGGTTCGACCCGGAGGAGGAGATCCTGCACGCCGACTCGGTCGGTCTCGCCCTCCTCGTCGTCCTGGAGAACCTGGAACCGGACGAGCGGCTCGCCTTCGTGCTGCACGATCTGTTCGCGGTGCCGTTCGACGACATCGCGCCGATCGTGGACCGCACCCCGGCGGCCACCCGCCAGCTCGCCAGCCGGGCCCGCCGCCGGGTGCGCGGCGCCGAGCCGGCCGCCGAGCCCGACCTGGGCCGGCAGAAGGAGGTGCTGGACGCCTTCCTCGCCGCCTCCCGCGCCGGCGACTTCGAGGCGCTGGTCGGGCTGCTCCACCCCGAGGTCACCCTGCGGGTGGACTCCGGGACCCTCGTGCGCGGCGAGGCCTCCTCCCGGGTGCTCCAGGGCGCCAGGTCCGTGGCCGAGCAGGCGCTGCTGTTCGCCCGGTTCGCCCCGTCCGCGCGGATGGTGCTGGTCAACGGGGCGCTCGGGTTCGTCAACGTCCCCGAGTCCGGGCCGCGTTCGGTCATGGCCGTCACCGTGGCCGACGGCCGGATCACCGGCCTGTACATCCTGGCCGACCCCGAGCGGCTGGACCGCCTCGACCTCGACCTCGACGGTCTCACCGGCTGACGGGGCCTCGGCCCGCGGCGCCGCAGGATCCGCCCCGCGGCGCCGCCCGGGAGGAAGGGCTCAGCTCCCGGCTCCGTGCACGGGGCAGCGCGGGGTGTCCGGCGCGGCCGGCGCGACGGCGTGCTCCCCGGTAGCCGGGTGCGGGACCGCCGGGGCCGGGGCCGGGGTCCGGCGTTCCAGGCGCAGCCGCAGGCCCTCCGGCATCAGGGTGAGCCGCTCGGCCACCCGCAGCCGGTAGCCGGGGTCGGGCAGGAAGGAGTAGCGGCGCAGCAGCAGGCCGAGGACCAGGGTCGCCTCGTGCAGCGCGAACTGGCGGCCGATGCAGGCCCGCGCTCCGGTGCCGAACGGCTTGAACACGTGCGCGGGCCGCGCCCGGACGGCCTGCGCGTCGAAGCGGTCCGGGTCGAACCGCTCGGCGTCCGCGCCCCAGACCGCCGGGTCGCGGTGCAGCATCGGCGTCAGCACCAGGGCCCACGCACCCCGCCGCATCGGATGCTCCCCGGCCAGCACCGTGTCCCGCAGGGCCTCGCGGGCGTACGCGGGCGCGGTCGGCCACAGCCGCAGTGACTCGTCGAGCACCCGGCGCACGTACCGCAGCTTGGCCACCTGCTCGTAGGCGGGTGTCTCCGTGCCGCCCCACACCCGCTCGACCTCGGCGCGGGCGCGGGCGGCGACCTCGGGGTGCCGGGCGAGGTAGTACAGCGCGAAGGAGAGCGCGCCCGAGGTGGTCTCGTGCCCGGCGACGAGGAAGGTGATGACCTGGCGCCGCACGTTGAGCGCGGACAGCCGCTCCCCGGTTTCGGGGTGGGCGGTCTGCAGCATCCGGTCGAGCAGGTCGCCGCTCCCGCCGCCCGCCGCGCGACGGGCCCGCACCACCTCGTCCACGGTCGTGTTCAGATACGCCATGTCGGCCGCGTTGCGCCGGCTCGCGCCGCGCAGCAGCAGCCGGGCCGCGGGCGCCGGCACGGTGTTGAGCCGCTGCGCGTAGCTCAGCGTGCCGACCATCGCGGTGACGAAGGGGTGCAGCCGGGGCCGCTCGAAGGAGCCGAAGTCGTACCCGAAGCCGGTGCGGGCGATCGTCTCCAGGGTCAGCTTGGTCATGTCCCCGGGCACGTCCACCTCCCCGCCCGCGGCGGCGGCCCGGTCCCAGTGCTCGGTCAGCTGCGCGGCGACGTCCAGCATCATCGGGTGGTAGCCGGCCATCGCCTCCCGGCCGAAGCCGGGCGCCAGGACGTCGTGCGCGAGCTGCCAGTTGGGCTCGTGGTTGTACGCCGTGAACAGCGCGTCCCCGACGACCGGGCGCAGGTTGGCGATGCCCAGGCCCACGTGCTTGGCGAAGCGCGACTCGTCGGACAGGTCGGCGACGAGCCCGGCGCCCCACACGAGCACGAATTCCTTGCCGAAGGCCCGCCGGCGGAAGATCGGGCCGAGCGCGCGGGCGTACCGCAGCGAGTCCTGGACCGGGGTGGTCCGGTGGGCGCCGAGGACGTCGCCGAGCAGGGGCAGCCGGTGCGGCGGATGCGGAATGCGGTGCAGCTCGGGCCAGCCCAGCTCGGCGCTGCGGAACCCTCCGGTCGGGCGGCCGTGGTCTGCCCTGGCGTCGGCCATGACGCGATCTCCCTTGATCCAGCGGCATGTTGAGCGTGATGCGGCGTGTTGTACATGGGTTCAATAACGTGTTTCAGTCTGGTCCCGTTGTTGAATCCGCGTCAAGTAAAGTGCGGGCATGGCCGCGAACCAGAGCGGGCGCACCCGCCGCCGGCTCAGCACCGAGGAGCGCCGCGAGCAGCTGCTGTCCGTGGGCGCGCGGCTGTTCTCGGAGAGCCCCTACGACGACGTGTGGATCGAGCAGGTCGCGGAGATCGCCGGGGTCTCGCGCGGTCTGCTGTACCACTACTTCCCGACGAAACGGGACTTCTTCGCCGCGGTCGTGGAGCGGGAGAGCGCGCGGATGCTGCGGATGACGGCCGCGGTGCCCGGGGTGCCGGTGCGCGAGCAGCTCACCGCGGGGCTCGACACGTATCTGGAGTACGTCCACGCGCACGCGCACGGCTACCGCGCCTTCCATCGCGCCGACGCGGCCGGCGACCAGGCCGTACGGCGGGTCTATCAGCGGGCGCTGGCGGCGCAGGAGCGGCAGATCCTCGCGGCGCTGGCGGCGGACCCGGAGTTCGGGCCCGTCTTCGAGCAGCGCCCCGACGTCCGCCTGGCCGTCCGCGGCTGGCTGGCGTTCACCACGGCCGTGTGCCTGGAGTGGCTGCGCGGTGCGGAGCTGAGCCGGGAGCAGGTGCGGGACCTGTGCGCCCGGGCGCTGCTCGGCGTGCTCACGGACTGAACGCCCGCCGATCCCTGCCCGGGCCGCCGATCTCTCTCCGGGCCCGCCGATCTCTCTCCGGGCCTGTCACTCCCTGTCCGGGTGGGGGCGTGGTTGGCGTGCACCTCGATCTCCGATAGGTTAGGTGAGCCTTACCTAAGGAGGTTTCGGATGGGTGACAGCCAGACGTGGGCCGCCGCGCCCGCAGCGGCCGAACGGGCCCGGTCGGTGCTCGCCGCCGCCTGGTCCTGCGCGGTGACCGCCGAGGGCGGCCGCGAGGAGTTCATCGGCGCGCACGAGGTGACCGGCGGCGGACGGGTGCTGCTGCGCCTGCCCGAGGACAGCGCACTGTGGGCCGCCGCGATCTGCGCGCCCCGCGGGGAGCCGTCCGCGGTGCTGGAGTTCGCCGACGTCGCCCCCGTCCCCGTCCGCCGGCGCATCCGCGCCCGGCTGTGGCTGGCCGGCTGGTTCGCGGCCGAGGACGACCACCTCGTCTTCCGGCCCACCCGCGTGGTGCTGCGCCGCCCCTCCGGCGCCGTCGTCGTCGGCCTCGACGACTTCGCCGCCGCCGCGCCCGACCCGCTGGCCGGTGCAGAGGCCCACCTGCTCACCCACCTCGCCGACGCCCACCCCGACGCCGTCGAACGCCTCACCCGGCTCGTCGACCCGGGCAGCCTGCACGGCGCCGTACGGGTCCGGCCGCTCGCCGTCGACCGGCACGGGCTGACGCTGCGCATCGAGTGCGCCCGCACCCACGGCGACGTACGCCTGCCCTTCCACACGCCCGCCGACGACGTCGGGCAGCTCACCGAGCGCATGCACCACCTGCTCGCGCAGGCGAGCGCCGCCGGCTGCCCGCGCGCCCTACAGCGGCAGCGCGCAGACCGCGACCGGTGACGGGAACGGCTCTCCGGCGAGCCGCAGATCACCGGTGCGGCCGTCGACGTGGAAGACGCTGACCGTGCCCGACTTCTGGTTCGCGGCGAACAGCAGCCGGCCGTCGGGGGAGAGGGCGATCTGCCGGGGGAAGTCGCCGGAGACGGGCACCGTGCCGAGCAGCCTCAGCCGTGCGCCGTCCGCCTCCACCGCGTACCGGGCCAGGCTGTTGTGGCCCCGGTTGGCGAGGAAGACGTACCGGCCGTCGGCCGTCACGACGCACTGGGCCGGGTAGTTGGTGCCGCCGTCCGCGCCCGTGGACTGCGGCTCGCCGACCGTCAGCCGGCCGCTCGCCGGGTCGTAGCCGCATACCGTCACCGAGTTGCCGACCTCGCCGACGAGATAGGCGTGGCGGCCGCCCGGATGGAAGGTCAGATGGCGCGGGCCGGTGCCGGGGCGGGTGCGGGCCTGCGCGACCTCCGTGAGCTTCCCGGTGCGCGGGTCCAGACGGTAGGTGTACACGGTGTCCGTGCCCAGGTCGACGGCGAGGACGTGACCTCCGTCGGGGCTCGTGACGACCTGGTGCGCGTGCGGCCCCTCCTGGCCCGGACCGGGCGCCGGACGGGTGTGCGTGACCAGGTCGGCGCGCTCGCCCGGCGCGCCCGAGGCGCCGATCGGATGCACCGCGACACTGCCCGAGCCGTAGTTCGCGCTCAGCAGCCACCGCCCGCTCGGATGCACCGACAGATGACAGGGCGCGGCGCCCCCGGTGCCACGGCTGCCCAGCACCCGGCGGTCGGCGAGCCGGACGGCGGTCACCGCGCCGTCGTCCCGTTCGTCCACGGCGTACAGCGTCCGCCCGTCGGGATGCAGCGCCAGATACGACGGGTCGGCGACGCCCGTCAGCGTGTCCCGCCCGGTGATGCGGCCCGTCGCCGGGTCGTACACCGCCAGCCCGATGCCCGTGCCGCCGCCGGGCACCGAGGTGTAGGTGCCGAGGCACAGGGGACGCGGCGCGGGCGCGCGATCGGCCTGCCCGGAGGGGCGGGCCGCCGTCCCGGGCGCGGCGGACGCGCCGGACTCCCGCCCGCTCCCGCACGCCCCCAGGGCCCCGAGGGCGGCGACACCGCCGAAAGCCCCCACGATCCGACGGCGACTCCAGCGGGTGTCACCGACGGCCGGCGGCTGTGTCCGACGGGCCGCGGCGAGCCACCGGTCCGGATCGACGCCACGCCCGGCCGAGGGCTCCCGTCCGTCGGTTCGGCGGTCCGTTCCGTCGGCCCCGCCCTGCGCGGAGGGGCGGTGCGCTCCGTCGGTCCCGCGCGCCGCCGGGCCGGGACTGCGCCGGCTCCCGCCGGCTCCGCCTGCCGTTCGCCCGCCACTGACCATGCCCGCACCTCAGCTCGTCGCCCCGCCGATCGTGGCAGCCACCCTCGCAACCCGCCCCCACACGACGCAACCCGGCACCGCCGGCCACCCGGGGCTGGCTCGGGCCGGCCGTGATCCGTCCGAGTGGGGGAGCGCGCGGACGGCGATGCCGCCCCGGGCGACCGTCCAGGTCCCGACCGGCGCGCTTAGGCGACGGAGCCACGGCCGCCCGGCGAGCCGTTGGGCAGCGCCGGCCACCGCGGGGGCGGCCGGTTCGGGGAGAGGCGGGACCCGTCCGAGTGGGGGAGCGCGCGGACGGCGACGCCGGCCCGGGTCGTCCTTGCAGGTGCCGACCGGGGGCGCCTCGGCGACGGGGCTACCGCCGCGCGGCGCCCCTACGGGCAACGCACGCCACGCCGCGGGCGGCCGATTCGGGGACAGGCGGGATCCGGCCAAGTGGGGCGCGCGGGCGGCGGGTCCACCCGCGCTCCTCCCCCCGGAGCGCGGGCCCGGCGGCCCGGCGCTCGGGTGAGAGGGCCCCGCGCACCCGGGGGTGGGCGTGCGGGGCTACCAGTCGCCGTCCGTCACCGGCTTGCCCGGCTGCAAGGGGTGGATCTGGTGGGGGGCCGGGGGGTGCCAGGGGGTGTGGTCGTCGCCGAGCCAGTCGCCGACCGGCTTGACCGACTGCAGGGGGTCGGCGGGGGCCAGGTCGGCGGCGTCCGCGTCGTAGTAGTCGTACCAGGGCAGGCCCGCCCGGGTGTACGCCGCGCGGTCCACCGGGGACGGCGGGGGAGCCTCACCGGTGATGCGGCGCCACTCGGGCGGGGTCACCAGGTGCACGAAGACCCGCCCGGCGGGCTCCGGTGCCCAGTCGGTGAGCGGGCGGTCGTCGCGGTAGACCTCCTGGCGCATGGACCCGCCGACGCCCAGCCCCATCGCCGCGGCGGCCCGCGGCGCGGCGCCCGGAGGGGCGGGCGCGGCACCCGGCGCGGCCGCCATCGCGGGCGGGCCGCCCGGCGCGGGCATGCCGTAGCCCCCGGCGGGCGCGGCGCCGGGCGCGGGCATGCCGTAGCCCCCGGTCGCCGCGGCGGACCGCGCCGCCTCCGCGAGGCGCCGCTGTTCCTCCCGCCACCGCTGGAGGGCCGGCTCGCCGAGCGGGAAGGACTGCAGCTGGACGCCGCCCCACACCTCCTCGCCGGTGACCTGTCCCTCCACCGTCGCCCCGAGACCGAGCGGCACCGCGACGAACTGGCGCACCGTGCCCCTGCCGGAGTTGATGCCGTCCAGCCAGGGCTGGCGGGGCAGCACGACGTAGTTCTGCGGGTCCCGGGACAGCCGGCCGGTCCACGGCTTGCCGGAGACCGCGCACACCTTGCCCACCCCGACCTGCAGGGCGGCCGGCTCGGTCGTACCGGCGAAACTCAGCCACATGGCCTCGCGCAGATACACCGGCAGCATCACGCCACCGCGCGCCCGCCACGCCTCGGGCACGGTGTCCGGGTAGTCGGCGACCCGCCGCACCGGGAACTCGCCGAGCCCCGGCGGCAGCGCATGGGTGCCCGACTCGGGCAGCCGCAGCGTGCGGATGAACCGCACCACCGCACCACCCGGCAGACGCAAGGTGTTCCCGTCGATCCGCACACCGCCACCGTCACCGCTCATCCGCACGCTCCTCGCCCGATGCTTTCCGGACACCGCGCAGGGGTGCCGGCGCGGTGTCGTGACTCGTCAGGAAGAACGCCGGGCGGCGGCCTCGCGGTTCCGCCGCAGCGGCCGCCGCATCCGCTCGCGCAGCCGGGCTCCCCGCTGCCGCAGCCGCCGCGGCAGGCCCAGGTGGTCCCGCAGCCAGGTCACCCACGGCAGCCGTTCGCGCTGTTCACGGGTGTGCCGGTCGAGTTCCTCCAGCAGCCGGCGCGAGCGGTGCTCGGTGTCCAGCTCGTCGATCATGCGGTTGGCCTCGGTGAGCACGGCGCCGCCGAGCTGCCAGTTGCGCGGGTCGCGCTGGACCTCCTCCAGCAGCAGCTGGGCCACCTTGTCGCGGGTGGCCGCGGCCTGCCGCAGCTGGGTGGTCAGCCGTTCCTCGGCGGACTCGGCGCTGAGGCTGGTGTGCGTGGTGACCAGCACCGCGAAGCTCACCACCGCGTTGGCGATCTCGGAGAGCAGTTCCTCGACCGCCGCGCCCGTCGCCGGCGGGAACAGCGGCTCCGGGTCGCGCTCCTTGGCCAGGTCGGTCAGCGAGCGGGCGAGCACCCGCAGCACGACCGTGCAGATCTCCAGGGTGTCCAGGCCGGTGCGCAGCACGACCCGGTGCAGCAGTCCCTCCCGCACCCGCGGATTGAACCGCAGACTGTCCTCGGCCTGCCGCAGCGCCGCGTCGACCTCGGAGATGTCGTGGTCCAGGCGGCGCGCCTCGTGCAGCCGGGCCGCCGCCAGCTCGAACGGGGTGCGCCCGGCGGCCTGCTCGCCGATGCGCAGCATCAGCTGCCGGACCCGGCGCGCCAGGCCGTCGATGGACTCGCCGGCCTCGTCCACCCACACGGGCGGGGCGAGCAGCAGGTTGAACGCCATGCCGACCACCGCGCCGATCAGCGTCTCCAGTACCCGCGCCCAGGCGGTCGCCCCGTGCGTGGTCACGCCGAGGATCAGCATGGCGCTGATCGCGACCTCCTGGACGTACTCCTCGACGCGCACCAGGTGCCCGACCGCCAGCGCGGCCACGATCACCAGCGCCAGACTCCACCAGGTCAGGCCCACGAGCAGGCTGAACGCGATCGCCACCAGCACCCCGGCCACGACGGCGTTCACCCGGCGGATGCCGTTGGTGAGCGTGGCGTACAGGGTGACCTGGACGACCAGCAGGGCGGTCAGCGGCGCGGTCAGCGGGGCGGGCTCGGGGCTCAGCCGTACCGCGACGACGTAGGCGACCGTCGCCGCGGCCGCCGAGCGCAGGGCCTGGACGACCGCGGGGTCCCGGCGCCACGCCCACAACCGCGCGAGGGCAGGCGTCCACTCACGTACATCTCGCATCCCTTGGCCTGTTCCCGTTCCTCCCGAGCCTCGAACGCCCCATGGCCGAAACCCGACGCCTACGGCTCTGCCTCCGTGGGGGTAACCCCCCGCCGGCGCTGCGGACCGCCGGATGGTCCGCGCGGGGTGCGCCGCGCCAGCGTGGAGGGCATGAACCGACACCGCACCGCAGTCGCCCTCACCCTGCTCGCCGCCCTGGCCGGCGGATCCGTCACGGCGCCCGCCGTGGCCGCCGCCACCACCACACGGGACGCCTCCGTGGTCTCCGCCCTGGATCGCGCCGCCCGGCCGTTACGCACCGTCGAGCCCGGCGGCGACACCTCCGACCTGCGCGCCCTTAGCCGCATGATCGGCGGCGCCCGGGTCGTGGGCCTGGGGGAGGCGACGCACGGCTCGCACGACTTCTTCGCCCTGAAGGACCGCGTCTTCCGCCACCTGGTGCGCGAGCAGGGCTTTCGCACCTTCGCGCTCGAGGCGCCGTGGAGCACCGGCCTGCGGCTGAACGACTACGTGCTCAACGGCAAGGGGGACCCGCGGCGCATCATGAGCGAGGAGTTCCAGCGGGACTACCGCTGGTGGAACAACACCGACTACCTGCGGCTCGTGGAGTGGATGCGGGCGTACAACGTCCACCACCCCGGCGACCCGGTCCGCTTCCTCGGCGACGACACCGCCTGGACGGGCCCGGAGGTCTACGACCAGGTCACCCACTACGCGGCCACCCGCCGGCCCGGTCTCGGCACGCGCCTGGCCGCGCTGTACGCGGGCCTGCGGCCCACCACGCACACCGGGGAGTACATCGAGCGGTACCTCGGCGCCCCGCTCGCCGAGCGCCGTGCCAGCGCCGAACGCGCCGGCCGCGCCCTGGAACTGGTGCGCGCGCTGGGGCCCGGCCGCAACCCGGCGGCCCACGCGTGGGCGGTGCGGCAGGCGACCGCCGTCGAGCAGACCACCCGCCAGTACGCCTTCGACCTGGACGACCCGGCCGGGATCGCCGCCGCCATGCGCTACCGCGACGAGACGATGGCCGCGAACGTGGTGTGGTGGCAGCGGCACACCGGCACCAAGGTGCTGCTGTCCGCGCACGACGCCCACGTCGCCTACGTACCGGACGACCCCGAGCACTATCCGAGGATGCAGGGAGCCTTCCTGCGCGACCGGCTCGGGGCGGGCTATGTGAGCGTCGGCCTGACCTTCGACCGGGGCTCGTTCAACGCCACCTCCCCGGACGGGGCGGTCCGCCGATGGACACTGCCCCCGGCCGGACCCGGCAGCAACGAGGAGACCCTGGACCGGGTCCGGTACGACGACTACGTGCTCGACCTGCGCGCCGCCGGCACCCCGGCGCGGGAGTGGCTGGCGCGGGCCCGCCCGACCCGCAGCATCGGCACCGCCTGGCCGGAGGATCCGCACGCCGTCGCCCTGTCACGCAGCCACGACGTGCTCATCCACCTCCACCGGGTGGAGGCCTCCCGCCTGCGCGACCGGTAGCGCCGGCAGACGGACGACCCGACGCGCCCCGGCCGTCGGGGTGGGGCGCCCGGCCGTCGGGGTGGGGCGCCCGGTGGTGGGGGTGGGGCGCCCGGCGGTCGGGGTGGCTCGCCGCGGCGGCGCTCAGGCGTGGAGCGAGTCGAGGAAGGCGAAGAGACGGTCCGTGATCCGGGCGATCTGCTCCTCCTGGGTCAGGCTCTCCTCGAAGCGGGTGCCGCCCGCCGGCATCTTCTTGCCGCGCACGTACAGGGAGCAGGCCAGGTCCGTGCACATGTACAGCCCCACGGAGTTGCCCTCGCGGCCCGCCGTGCCCGCCTTGCGCGCGGTCATCAGCGACACACCGCCGCGCGGGTGGGAGGTCAGGCACAGCCCGCACAGACTGCGCTGCATCAGGGTGCGCTGGGCGGGCGGGAAGCGGAAGGTGACGCCGACCGCTTCGCCGTTCCGCTCGGTGACCAGATAGCTGCGGTCGGGGGCGCCGGGATCGCGCCAGCCGAGGAAGTCCAGGTCGCCCCAGGGGCGCTCGTCGAGATCGCGGGGGACCGTCAGGCGCTTCGCCTCGCCCTTCGAGCAGTTGATGAACGAGTCGCGGATGTCCCGCTCGGTGAGTGACCTCATGACCGCTTCCTGACTAGCCGAACCTAGGAGCTCTAGGTTTTCGCCTAGGTTAGGCAGGCGCAGCGACGGGGCGCCAATGAATTTCCCGGGTGCCCCGGGACGCCGCGGCATACGCACCCCGGACGCCTGGGCCCACGCCGCCGGGACGCCGGGACCACGCCCCACCCACACCGGGACAACGCCCCGGGACGCCCGCGCCTACGCACCGGTGGACGCGGCCGGCGCCGGAGGCCACACCCCGGCCGTCAGCACCCCCGACGCGTAAGCACGCGCCACCAGTTCCGTACGGTTCGCCGCGCCCCAGCGGGCCGACAGGCGCCGCAGGTGGTACGTCACGCCGTCCGGCGTCAGGCCCGTCTCCCGGGCGGCGCGCGCCGTGGTGGCGCCCCCGGCCAGCAGCGCCAGGATGCGGGCCTCGAACGGCGTGACCTGCGCCGACGGCGCGTGCCGCGGCTCGCGCTCGCCCAGCACCCGCAGCATCACCAGCAGCGCGGGCGTGTCGTCCGCCGTGTCGCTCACCGGATCCGCCGTCAGCTCCCCGAACCGCTCGGTGGCCCCGCCCGGGGCGTCCCAGCGCACCGACACCTGGTAGCGGGAGCGGTGCCGCAGCCGCAGCGCCTGCGCGATCCGCTCGACCTGCGCCTCCTGCAGCGGCCGGAACAGCTCCAGCACGGGCCGGCCGCGCAGCCGCCCCGGCGTCGTACCGCACTCCGCGGCCATGGCCGGATTGGCCAGCAGCACACCGCCGTACACATCGCACACGGCGACCGGCACCGCCACCCGGTCGAAGAGCGTCAGCGCGCGGTTGCGCCACACCACGGCCTCCTGCCGGCCCCAGTCCACCAGCACCTCCCGTCCCTCGGCGCAAGGGCGACGCGCGTTCGTGCACTACACAATCATGTAGTCGCCCGGCGCGGAGGGCCGGGGCCGGTCGATGAGTCTGGAGCGCAGTACGTCCTTACCGCGAAAGGCAGTTGTCGCGCCATGCCCCCCACCGCAGCGCATCCGAAGACCGCAGCCGCCCACCCCGGCGTCCCCGTCGTCGACATCACCGCCACCGGTCCCGGCCTCACCCCGATCCAGCAGGTCATGGACCTGATGCGGGAGCACGGTCCGGTGCTGGTGCGCCGATTGCACGGACGGGACACGCTGTTCGTCGCCGACCTGGACCTGGTCGCCGACCTCGCCGACGAACAGCGGTTCGCCAAGCACGTCGGCCCGGCGCTCGAGAACGTCCGGGAGTTCGCCGCCGACGGCCTGTTCACCGCGTACAACGACGAGCCCAACTGGGCCAAGGCGCACGACATCCTCATGCCGGCCTTCGCCCTCGGCTCGATGCGGACCTACCACCCCGTCATGCTGCGGGTGGCGCGCCGGCTGATCGCCGCCTGGGACCGCGCCGCCCGCGAGGGCCGCCCGGTCGACGTGGCCGACGACATGACCCGGATGACCCTGGACACCATCGGACTGGCCGGTTTCGGCTACGACTTCGGCTCCTTCACCCGGCACCAGCCGCACCCCTTCGTCGAGTCGATGGTCCGCTGCCTGCACTGGAGCATGACGCGCCTGGCCCGGACCCCCGGTGAGGACCACTCGGCCGCCGACGCCGCCTTCCGGGACGACGCCGCCTACCTCGCCCAGGTCGTCGACGACGTCATCGCCTCCCGCGCCGGTGCCACGGACGCCGGAGCCACGGACACGGACGCCACCGACCTGCTCGGCCTGATGCTCGGCGCCGAGCATCCGGCCGACGGCACCACGCTGGACGCGGCCAACATCCGCAACCAGGTCATCACCTTCCTGATCGCCGGGCACGAGACCACCTCCGGCGCGATGTCGTTCGCGCTGTACCACCTGGCCAAGCACCCCACCGCCCTGCGCCTCGTGCAGCGGGAGGCCGACGCGCTGTGGGGCGATACCGCCGATCCCGAGCCGACGTTCGAGGACGTGGGCCGGCTGACCTGCACCCGGCAGGTGCTCAACGAGGCGCTGCGGCTGTGGCCCACCGCCGCCGCGTTCAGCCGGCACGCCCGTGCCGACACCCTCCTCGGCGGCCGTATCCCGCTGCGCGCCGGGCAGGCCGTCACCGTGCTCGCGCCGATGCTGCACCGCCAGCCCGTGTGGGGCGACAACCCCGAGCTCTTCGACCCCTCCCGCTTCACGCCCGAGGCCGAGGCGGCCCGCCCCGTGCACGCCTTCAAGCCCTTCGGCACGGGCGAACGCGCCTGCATCGGCCGGCAGTTCGCCCTGCACGAGGCGACCATGCTGCTGGCCCTGCTGGTCCACCGCTACCGGCTCCACGACCACGCCGGCTACCGGCTCGACGTCAAGGAGACCCTCACCCTCAAGCCCGACGGCTTCACCCTGACCCTGACCCGGCGGGAGGCCGCCGACCGCGTCCACCCGCCGCTGCCGGGGGCCGCCCCCGCGCCCGTCACGGCGGGCCCCGCCCCGGACTCCCTCCCGGCCCGGGTCCGCACCGGCACCGGCGCCCTGTTCCTGCACGGCAGCAACTACGGCACCTGCCGCGACCTCGCCGGACGGCTCGCCGACGAGGCCGCCGACATCGGCTGCGCCCCGCAGGTCGCCGCGCTCGACGCCCAGGTGGACGCGCTGCCCACCGACCGGCCCGTGATCATCGCCGCCGCCTCCTACAACGGCCGCCCCACCGACGACGCCGCCGCCTTCGCCGCCTGGCTGGAGGAGGACCACGACCTCACCGGTGTGACCTACGCCGTCCTCGGCGTCGGCGACCGCAACTGGGCCGCCACCTACCAGCAGGTGCCCACCTACATCGACGAGCGCCTCGCCGCGCTCGGCGCGATCCGGCTCACCGAACGCGCCGCCGCCGATGCCTCCGGCGACTTCACCGGCACCGTCCGCGACTTCACCGTACGGCTGCGCGCGGCGCTGCTGGAGCGGTACGGCGACCCCGAGGCGGTGGCCGGCGAGCCGCCCGCACCGGCCGCGGCGTACGAGGTGCGCACCCTCACCGGCGGCCCCCTCGACGCGCTCGCCGAGCGGCACGGACTGCTGCCGATGACGGTGACCGAGGCGCGCGACCTGACCGCGCCCGGCCACCCGCGCCGCAAGCGGTTCGTCCGGCTCGCGCTGCCCGACGGCGTCACCTACCGCACGGCCGACCATCTCACCGTGCTGCCCGCGAACGCGCCCGCCCTCGTCGAGCGCGCCGCCGCGGCCTTCGGCGTCGGCCTCGACACGGTCCTGGACATCCGGCCCGTCCGCCGCCGTCGTGACGGCCTCGCGGTCGACCGCCCCGTGACGGTGCGCGAACTCCTCACCCACCACGTCGAGCTGCAGGAGCGGCCCGGACCCGGCCGTGTCGCCGCCCTGGCCGCCGCCAACCCCTGCCCGCCCGAGCGCGCCGCGCTCGCCGCTCTCGCGGACGACGACCCGCGCACCCTCGTCGAGCTGTTCGAGGACCACCCGGCGCTGCGCGGCGCCCTCGACTGGCCCGCGCTGCTCGACCTGCTCACGCCCCTGCGGCCGCGCCACTACTCCGTCTCCTCCTCGCCCGCCGCCGACCCGCGCCATGCCGACCTGATGGTGTCGGTCCTGCACGCGCCGGCCCGCTCCGGCAAGGGCGACCGCATCGGCACCGGCTCCGGCCACCTCGCGTCCCTGCGGCCCGGCGACACCGTGTACGCGCGGGTGCAGCCGTGCCGGGAGGCCTTCCGTATCGACCACTCCGGGCCGGTCGTCATGATCGCCGCCGGGACCGGCCTCGCGCTCTTCCGCGGCGCGATCGCCGACCGTGTCGCGGCGCTCGCCGCCGGGGCCGACCTTCCGCCCGCCCTCCTCTACTTCGGCTGCGACGCCCCCGACGCCGACTTCCTGCACGCCGGGGAGTTGCGCGCCGCCGAGGCCGCCGGCGCGGTCTCGCTCCGACCCGCCTTCAGCGCGGCCCCGGTCGACGGGCTGATGTTCGTCCAGCACCGCGTCGCCGCCGAGGCCGGAGAACTCGGCCGGCTGCTCGACGCCGGCGCCCGCGTGTACGTCTGCGGCGATGGCGCGCGCATGGCGCCGGGCGTCCGCGAGGCCTTCCGCGCCCTGTACCGCGACCGCACCCCGGGCGCCGACGAGACGGCGGCGCGGCGATGGCTCGACGGCCTGGTCGCCGCCGGACGGTACGTCGAGGACGTGTACGCGGCGGGCTGACGGGCGCGAGGACGGCCCGAGCCGCTTCCCTTTCTGCGTGAACTAAGAGGTGGGAAAAGTGCGCTCCCACCCCGCGCGGGGATAGGGTGCAGGTCGGCAGGGGTGGAAGGGAGCCACATGGCGGGGCGGAACGGGCGCACGGTACGGGATCTGAGGCGGGCCAACCGTGCCGCCGTACTCCAACGCCTGTACTTCGACGGGCCGCTCAGCCGCTTCGAGCTCGGCCCGGCCACCGGGCTGAGCTCCGGCTCGATCAGCAATGTCGTCGCCGACCTCATCGCCGACGGCCTGGTGGAGGAGGCCGGCAGCGTCGACTCCGACGGCGGCCGCCCCCGCACCCTCCTGCGCGTCGCCCCCGGCAGCGGCCACATGATCGGCGTCGACGTCGGCGAGACCCGGGTGCGCGTCGAGCTGTTCGACCTCACCCTCACCGAACTGGCCCGCGCCGAGCGGCCGCTGGAACAGCGGGGATACGCCGTCGAGGAGATCGTCGGCCACATCCGCGACGGCATCGCGGACGTGCTCGGCGCCTCCGGCATCGACGCGCAACGGCTGCTCGGCGTCGGCATCGGCGTCCCCGGCATCGTGGAACACACCCCGGAGCAGGGGGCCGTGGTGCACGGCCAGACCATCGGCTGGGACGCCGCCCCGCTGGAGGCGCTGCTGCGCGCCGGCTCCCCGCTGCCCGAGACCGTCCCCTACGTCATCGACAACGGCGCCAAGACCCTCGGCCAGGCCGAGATGTGGTTCGGCGGCGGCCGCGGCGCCCGCAACGCCGTCGTCGTCCTCTTCGGCTCCGGCGTCGGCGCCTGCCTGGTCACGCCCGACGTCGAGCACGGGCGGGCCGTCGAGTGGGGGCATCTGACCGTACGCGTGCGGGGCCGGCGCTGCCGGTGCGGTGCCCTCGGCTGCCTGGAGGCGTACGCCGGTGCCGAGTCGCTGCTCGCCCGCTGGGCGGAGGAGGGCGGCAGGCCCCCGTCGGGCACCGACGAGGAGGCCGCCCTCACCGCGATGCTCGCCGCCGCCTACCCGCCCGAGGGCACCGAGGCGGACCCCGTGGCGCTCGCCGTGCTGGAGGAGACCGCCGAGTACCTGGGCGCCGGCCTGTCCGACCTGATCAACCTCTTCCAGCCCGAACGCATCCTGATCGGCGGCTGGGCCGGCCTCCAGCTCGGCGCCCGCTTCCTGCCGGCGGTCCGCCGCCACGCCGCCGCCTACGCGCTGCGGCACCCCGCCGAGAAGGTCCGCATCGAGCTGGGGCGGCTCGGCCCCGACGCGGTGACCGTCGGCGCGGCGATCCTCCCGCTGGCCGGCTTCTTCGCCCGCGGCGGCCGCCGCCCCGAGCGGGAGGCCCCGACCCCGGCGCCGGCCTGGCGCACGGCCCTGCAGGAGCGGACGCCGCGCTGACCGCCGTACCCGCAAGCCGGTCGCTTCCTTGATCGCGCCGGGTTTCGCCGCTCCCCGGGGAGGTACTCGGCGGGGCCGGACGAGCACGGAAGGGAGCATGTCGTGGCCGCACATCGTGCCGAGACACCCGGCGGGAACGGCGACCCGGTCCCGCGCGACCTGCCCGACCAGCAGGCCGACGCGGGCGAGGACCCGTGGGAGGTCCCCACTCCCGCGGCCGGCCGGGACACCGACGAGGAGACGGGCAGCGGGGACGACACCGACGTGCCCGACACCGACGAGGCCGGCACCGGCCGCGACGGCACTCCGCGGACGGCCGCCGCCAACCCCGACCAGCCGACGCCGGACGAGCCGTCGGGCTGACCTGCGGGAACAAGCCCCGAGGAGAAGGGCCGCCCCAAGGAGAAGGGCCGCCGCCCCAAGGAGAAGGGCCGGGCCCCCGACACACCGTCGGGGGCCCGGCCCTTCTCCTGATCCACCGTGCAGGGCTCGGCCCTCGCCGAGCCGCCGCTGCCTGCCGCGCGGCCCGGCCCCGCGACAGGGCGGCAGGCAGCCGCTCACCCCACCTTGCGCCCCGCCATCGGGGCCGTCTTCGCGCCCGCGCCCTGCTGCAGGCCCTCCAGGAACTCCTGGATCACGTCCGTCGCGGAGCGCTCCGGGCGCCAGCCCAGTTCCACCCGGGCGCGGGTGCAGTCCATGAGCGGCAGCCGCAGCACCGCGTCGAACAGGTGCGGGGAGGCCGGCAGCAGATGCAGCCCCCACGCCGCGGCGATCGCCGAGCGGGCCGCCGTGCGCGGCAGCCGTACCGTGCGAGCGCCGAGCAGCTCACCGAGCACCCGCGCGTCCAGCGGGGGCTCGGCGGCCAGGTTGAACGCGCCGCGCGCGTCCGAGGCCACCGCCAGCTGGTACGCCCGCGCCGCGTCGTCCGTGTGCAGCGCCTGCACCCGCAGTCCCGGGACGTCCGGCAGGAACGGCAGCAGGTCGGGCCGGGCCAGCGGGCCGGGCAGGAAACGCCCGCCGAAGATCCGCCGCTGCTCGCTCGCCGACTCCCGCTTGAACAGGAACGCCGGCCGCATCCGCACCACCCGCGTCTCGGGATGCTCCCGCTCGAAGGTGTCCAGCGCCCGCTCCAGATACGCCTTCTCCCGGCAGTACGCGGCGTCCGGCCAGCCGTGCGTGGGCCAGGACTCGTCCACCGCGTGGTCCTTGGGGCCCGGCGAGTACGCCCCCACGGAGGAGGCGTGCACCAGCGCCGGCACCCCCGCGGCCGCCACGGCTTCGAACACCTTGATGCTGCCGAGCACGTTCGTCCGCCACGTCGTCGCCGGATCGTGTGTCGGCTGGAACGCCCACGCCAGGTGCACCACCGCGTCCGCGCCGGCGAACCGCTCCGCCAGCCCCGCCCGCTCCGACGCCAGGTCCACCGCCTCCCACTCGGTCTTCGGCGGCGCCCACTGCGGCACCCTGCGGGCCAGCCCCAGCACCGACCCGACCTGGGGGTCCTCCGACAACAGCCGCACCACGCTGGTGCCGACGTTGCCGGTGGCGCCCGTGACGACGACCCTGCTGCCCGAGGTGCTGCTCACCTTCGGCTCCCTTCCTCGCTGCGGCCGGACGGTCCGGGTACCCTCCGCCCGGCCGGACACGCAGCGAGGAAGGGGCGGTGGCCGGGCTCCCGGCCGAGCGGCCGTTTACAGCGTCAATTGACCGACTTAACCTGGAAGGACACAGCAGACACAGCGGACACAGCGGACACGCGTGCGCCCGCCGCCGTGGGAACGAGGAGGCGGAGGAGCCATGGGATGGACGATCTCCGGGAACTACGTGGCGGGGTGTTCCTGTGCGGTGCTGTGCGGCTGCCCCTACGACGGGCCGCCCATGGACAAGCACGGCAACATCGGATGCCTGGGCTCGGCGGTGTTCCACGTGGCGGAGGGGCACCTGGACGACGTCGACCTGGCGGGCGTGGACTTCGCGTTCTACAACGAGTTCCCCTCCAACCTCAGCTCCGGCGGCTGGAAGGTGGGGCTGATCGTGGACAGCGGCGCCGGCGACGAGCAGGCGCAGGCCCTGGAGCGCATCCTGTCCGGCCGTGAGGGCGGCCCGTTCGGCGCGCTGTCGGAGTTCTACGGCGAGTACCTGGGCATGGAGCGGGCCGCGGTGTCCGTGCAGGAGGACGGAAAGCCCGTGGTGAAGGTCGAGGGCCACACCGAGTTGTCGTACGAGCCGCTGAAGGGTCCCGACGGCACGCCCACCACCGTCCGCAACGCGATGTTCGGCTTCGCGCCCGAATTCGGGGTCGGCACCACGACGGGCACCTCGGACGCCTTCGGGCTGCGCTACGAGGCGTCGTACGGCGAGTCGGCCCACTATGTGTTCAGCAGCGAGGAGGGCGAGGGGGCGGCCACCAAGGGCCGCGCGTGACGCAACGCGTCACCGCCCGCCCGCCGACCGGGGGGCACCCCTCACAATCCGGCCCGCCGACCGGGCGGCACCCGTCACATCCGGCCCGCCGACCGGCGCGGCACCTGTCACATCCCGCCCATCGACGGTGCCGCCTGCTGCAGCCCGGGCAGCAGCCACCGGTGGAACGGCGCCAGCACCGCCAGGACGAGGAAGGCCACGCCCAGCGCCCGGCCGAGCAGGACGCCGCCCGGCCACAGCTTCTCCGCGAAGATCACCACGGCCAGGCCCGCCATCGCGGCCACGTTCATCACGCCCAGCGGGACCAGGACGACCATCAGGCCCGCGCAGCAGCCGACGCAGTACGCGCCGTGGTGCAGGCCCACCCGCAGATCGCGGGCCGGAGGCCGGAAGGCCGCGTAGCGCATCAGCTGGCTCATCGGGTTGCGGCAGTGCCGCAGGCACAGGCTCTTCAACGGGGAGAGCTGGTAGATCCCGGCCAGGGCGAACGCGGCGGCGCCGATCCAGCGCCCGGCGTCGGGATGGCCGTCGACCAGGCTGCCGGTCCACGCCAGTGCCCCGTAGGCGAGCAGGCCGAACGCCGTCCAGATCAGCAGATAGCCGCACACGAACTCCGTCGTGCGTGCCGTGCGCGCCCAGCCGGAGGAACGGCGGCTGATCGACCGCGCCCAGGTGATGGCGACCGGGGCCATCGACGGCAGCATCATCGCCGCCATCATCGTCAGCCACAGCAGCAGGAACAGCGGCAGCGCCATGCCCATGGTGCCGGGCTCGACGCCCATGTCGCGGGCCTGGCCGACGGTGAGCACCCAGGCGAGCGCCGCGATCAGCACGATCAGGGACCAGGCGAACGCGAGGTCCCGCGCGGGCGGCAACGGCCTGGCCGCACCGTTCGGTCCGGCAGGCGAGGGGCGGATGGGGGAGAGGTGGCCCATGACGACTCCAGGGGACCTTTCCAGCACACCACCGCGCCGGGCCCTTCGCCACCGGGCGGACGGCCATGACCTCCGGGGTAATCGACCCGCGTCCGCACCGCCGGAAGGATGAGGGACGTACCCGCCCACCGCACCGCAGGAGGACGTCCCATGCCGTACTTCGCCAGCCCCGTCGACGGCACCCGGCTGCACTTCGTCGACTACGGCCCCGCCGACGGACCCGTGATCGTCTTCGTCAACAGCGCCTACTTCGGTACGGAGATGTGGGAGGCGCAGATGATCCCGCTGGCCGAGGAGGGCTTCCGCTGCGTCGCCCTGGACCGGCGCGGGCACGGCCGCTCGGACGACGTGTGGGGCGGCTTCGACCTGGACGGCCTCGCCGACGACGTGCACGGACTGCTCGACCACCTCGACCTGCGCGCGGTCACCCTCGTCGGCCACTCGGTCGGCACCGTCGAGTGCGTCCGCTGCCTGACCCGGCACGGCACCGCGCGGATCGCCCGGCTCGCCCTCGTCGCCGGTGTCGCGCCCGGCCTCGTCCGCTGCGCCGACCTCCCCGAGGGCTTCGACCCGGAGGGCATGCGGGCGGCCAACGACACCGTCCGCCGCGACCGGTCCGCCTTCTTCGCCACCGGCGCGGACTCCTTCTTCGCCCGCGACCTGCCCGGCAACGAGCTCTCCGAGGCGTACGTGCAGTCGATGGTCCGCGCCTGCCACGTCTCCACGCCCCGCGCGGGCATCGCGCTGCGCGAGCTGATCGCCGAGCTGAACGTGGCCCCGGAGGTCGCCAAGCTCGATCTGCCGGTCCTGGTGATCCACGGCACCCACGACACCTCGGCGCCCCTGGAGCTCACCGGCCGCCGCGCGGCCGCCCTGGCCCCCGACGCGACCCTGAAGGTGTACGACAACGGCGGCCACGGCCTGTTCGCCACCCACGCCGCGCAACTCCTCGCGGATCTGCGCGCGTTCGCGACGACCGCCTGAACGGCCCGCCGCGGGCGGGACCGGCCGGCCCGGGAACCGGACCTCGCCGGCCGCCCCCCTCGGGCCGGCGAGGTCCGCCAAAGGCCCGGGGTGCGGACGGTTCAGGCGGCGAAGGCGTTCACGCCGGTCAGCTGCGCCGAGACGTCCCACAGGCGGGCCGCCTGCTCCGGATCGGTGGCCCAGGGCTTGACGCCGGTGGTGCCGCCCTCGGCGGCCGGCTCGGCGATGTCGCAGTCCTCCAGGTAGACGCCGCCCATGCCGTCCAGCTGCGGCGAGGTCGCCGCCCACACCTGGGTGGCCGCGCCCTGCTCCGGGGTCTTGAAGCCCTCCGGGTTGAGCACCGTGCCGTGCTCGTCGATCCAGCCGCGCTCGATCATCTCCTCCTTGGGGAGGTGCCGCTGGAGCGGGGTGAGGATGCCGCCGGGGTGCAGGGAGAAGGCCCGCACGCCCCGGTCCCGGCCGAGCCGGTCGAGGTGGACGGCGAACAGCACGTTTGCCGTCTTCGCCTGGCCGTAGGCCTGCCACTTGTCGTAGCCCCGCTGCCAGTGCAGGTCGTCCCAGCGGATGCCGGAGAAGTGGTGGGCGCGCGAGGAGACCGAGACGACCCGGGCGCCGCCCGGCTCGATGGCCGGCCACAGCCGGTTGACCAGCGCGAAGTGACCGAGGTGGTTGGTGGCGAACTGCGCCTCCCAGCCGGGCCCGACCCGGGTCTCGGGGCAGGCCATGATGCCGGCGTTGTCGATGACGTAGTCGAGGGTGCGGCCCGAGGCGAGGAAGCGCTCGGCGAAGCCGCGCACGCTGTCCAGGTCGCCGAGGTCCAGGTCGTCGACCTCGACGCCGTCGATGCCGGCCAGGTTCTCCTGCGCGGCGGCGGGCCGTCGCGCCGGGACCACGACCCGGGCGCCCGCCTTGGCGAGGGCCCGGGTGGTCTCCAGGCCGAGGCCCGAGTAGCCGCCGGTGACGAGGGCGAGCTTCCCGGTGAGGTCGAGGCCGGCCAGGACGTCGTCCGCGGTGGAACGGGCGCCGAAGCCGGAGCCGATCTTGTGCTGTGCGGTGATCACGCTGTCGCTCATGCCCGGCACGCTATGAAGTGGAGTGCACTCCAAGTCAAGCGCCACTCGCGGCAGGACGGGACGCGCCGCTCGCGGCGGAACGAAAAAGCCCCGACCGGACGGGGGGATCTCGGTCGGGGCGGTCCTAGGTGTGGGCGCGGATGGCGGTCGCCTCTCGGCGAAAGGCTCCACAGGGCTTCAGCCGAACGATCGTCCCTGTGGGCAAAAGGTGAGGCCCGGGGACACTGTCCCATCCGCACCCACGGTTGGTTCAACGGGTGACTACCTGCGGGTGTTCCCCGGCTTGTCGCTGTTTGAGGTGATCTGCGTCACGCGCGCGGAATCGCCCCCGTCGCCCGGGTCGTCCTGCCCAGGTACGGCCTCCGCCCAGATGTTCTCCGCCTGCAGCAGCAGCGTCCCGAGGACCGTGGCGACCGAGGCGCCCAGCCCCACGTGTTCCTCCAGGCTCTTCTGGAGCCGCGCGCGCAGCTCCTCCATCTCCGCCTCGCGGCGCGCGTCGCCCACCGCCGGCCCGGCATGAGGGTCGCCGAACCGGTCCGCCTCCGCGTGGCAGGCGTCCCCGATCAGCTCCAGCAGGTCCGCGTACAGCCGCAGCGCCTCGCCCTGCGGCGGGGCGGGGGTGCGCGTGTCGTCGGCGGCGACGGCGAGCGCGCGGGTGAGCGCCGTGACATGCCCGGCGACCCGGCCGAACCGCTCGTCCTCCGTCGTCGGCGGCACCCCCTGCGGCACCCGGTGCAGCGCCCGCAGCGGGGCGGAGGTCAGCCGCAGGCTCTCCTCGCTCCACGCCCGGGCCGAGCCCAGGGCCCGGCACCGCCGCTGCAGCCGGTCGGCGGCGCGCGACCACTCGGCGGTCACCGAGGCGTCCCAGTCGCCCTCACGCAGTCCCGACGCGACCAGGTGCAGTGTGTCGCCCGCCTCCCGGGCCAGGGCCGACAGGTTCTCCCGTACGTCCCGCAGATGCACCGGCGGCAGCACCAGCGCGTTCACCCCGACCCCGATCACCGCGCCGAGGGCGGCCTGGCCGATGCGGTGACCGACCGTGGAGGCCGACACCGAGCCCGCCGTCAGCGTGAAGATCGCCGTGGTGGCCGCGTACACACCCTGGTCGCCGAAGCGCGGCCAGTTCGCGAGCAGCATCAGCAGCGGCAGCGACAGGGCGAGCGCGCCCGTCGTGTCGTCGGTCACCGCCTGCGCCGCCGACGCGATCAGCGCGCCCGCGCAGATCGCGGCGAACTGCTGGGTGCCGCGCCGCAGCGAGCTGTAGACCGTCGCCTGCACCAGGACGACGGCCACCCAGGGCGCCATCAGCGCCATCGGGTCGTTCAGCCACAGCCGGGCCACCACCCACGCCAGCAGCCCGGCCCCCGCCGCCTTCAGCGACTGCACCACCAGATCGCGCTCTCGTCCCGGGCCCCGTACGGCCGCGCCGGCCGCTTGGCCGACAGCCCGTACCTCACCCCGCAGGGCGTCCGTCGCTCGTGTCATGCGCGACGGGTATCCCGGCGGGGCGTTCCGATCACCCCAGCGGGCTGTCCTCCAGCCGGGCCAGCAGATCGGCGGGGTCGGCATAGACCTCCTGCGCGCCCGCCTCCTCCAGGTCGGCGCGCGGGATGCCCCCGCACAGCACGCCCACACAGCGCACCCCGGCGCGGCGTCCCGCCCGCATGTCCCACACCGTGTCGCCGACGAACACGGCCCGCTCGGCCGGCACCCCGGCCAGCTCCAGCGCGTGCTCGACGGGCTCCGGCGCGGGCTTGCCCTGCTCCACGTCGTCGGAGCTCGCGGTCGCCGTGATGGCGTCGTCGGCGTCGATGGCGCGGCGCAGGGCCTCCAGTTCGGGGCCGCTCGCGGAGGTCGCCAGCACCACGGCCCAGCCGTCGCCGTGCAGCCGCTTCAGCAGCGCGCCGGCCTCCGCGAAGGCGGGCAGCCGGTCGAAGTACTGGCCGTACAGCGCGGTGTGCGCGGCGCTCAGCTGGTCGTCCTGGTCCTTGTCCCGGTCCTCGCCCAGCAGGTGGGCGATCAGATCGTCGGAGCCGAGGCCGACCGCCCGGTGCACGGCGTGCATGGGCACCCGGTGGCCCGCCTGGCGCAGGGCCTCCCACCAGGTGACGACGTGCAGGTGGTTGGTGTCGACGAGGGTTCCGTCGACGTCGAACACGGCGGCTCGCTCCATGCGGTCATCCCTTCTCTCACGGCCCGCCCGGGTACCACGTCAGCCGTCCGTCACGCCGGACGGCACCCGGCGGGTACGGGTCCAGGCGAGCAGGTCGTCGGCGGACCAGGTGGTGACGACGCGTGCGGGGTCCACCCCGCACTCCTCGGCGCGGGCGCACCCGTTGATCTGCCAGTCCAGCTGGCCCGGCGCGTGGGCGTCGGTGTCGATCGAGAACAGCACGCCCGCCTCGACCGCGCGGCGCAGCAGCCGGCGGGGCGGGTCGAGCCGTTCGGGCCGGCTGTTGATCTCCACGGCGGTGCCGGACTCGGCGCACGCGGCGAAGACCTCCTCGGCGTCGAACTGCGACTCCGGCCGGCCCCGGCCGGTGACCAGGCGCCCGGTGCAGTGGCCGAGGATGTCGGCGTGCGGGTTGCGGACGGCGGCCACCATGCGGCGGGTCATGGCGCCGGCGTCCATGCGCAGCTTGGAGTGCACGGAGACGACCACGACGTCCAGCTGGGCCAGCAGTTCGGGCTCCTGGTCGAGGGAGCCGTCGTCGAGGATGTCGCACTCGATGCCGGTGAGCAGCCGGAACGGCGCCCAGGTCCGGTTCAGCTCCGCCACCACGGCCAGTTGCTCGCGCAGCCGCTCGGGGGAGAGGCCGCGGGCCACCGTCAGCCGCGGGGAATGGTCGGTCAGGACGGCCCACTCGTGGCCGAGCGCGGCCGCGGCCCGGCCCATCTCCTCGATCGGGCTGCCGCCGTCTGACCAGTCCGAGTGCAGATGGCAGTCGCCGCGCAGCAGCGCCCGCAGCCCCTCACCGCCGCGTACGGCCGGGGCCAGCTCCGCCGCCTCCTCCAGCTTGCGCAGGTATCCGGGGACCTCGCCGGCCAGCGCCTCCCGCACCACCTGCGCGGTCTTCGGCCCGACGCCCTTGAGGGACTCCAGCGCCGGCGCCCGCTCCCGCAGCTCCTCCTCGGGCAGTTCGCGCACCACGCGTGCGGCAGTACGGAAGGCCCGCACCCGGTACGTCGGTTCCTGGGCCCGCTCCAACAGGAACGCGATCCGCTCCAGAGCCGCCACGGGATCCATCGCCACCTCCTGCCCCCAGGGTTCCCCAGCACCCCGCGCACCGCACGACGACGGGACGCCGGGCGCGGCGCCGCGTGTTCCGCCGGCGGCACGGGGGTGGCGACGCGAGACGCGTGAGCTGCCCGGCCGCCGGCATCCGCCGGGGGAGGGCGTGTCGTGCGGGCCCACTGCCGTCGGGCGCCGGGTGCGGCCGCGTGACGTGCGAGGCGCCGCAAGGCGGGGCGTCCGTGGCGGCCCGGGGTGGCGACCGCGTGCGTGCGGGTGGTGGCTGTTTGTGCCCGGTGGGGCCGGGTACTGCGATGGCTCGACCGCGTGTTCACCCAGACGAGGAGGCTCGCCATGGCCGGCCCGACCCCGACCCGCCGCAAGGTCGCCGTGATCACCGGTGCCGACTCGGGCATCGGCCGGGCCACCGCCGTACGGCTGGCCCGGGCCGGACTGGACGTCGGGATCACCTGGCACGAGGACCTCAAGGGCGCCGAGGAGACCGCCGAGGAGGTCCGCGCGCACGGGCAGCGCGCCGAGGTGGAGCGGATGGACCTCACCCGGCTGCCGGAGGCCGCCGACGCCGTCGACGCGCTGTGCGAGCGGCTCGGCCGCATCGACGTGCTGGTCAACAACGCCGGCACGGGCACCATGACCCCCTTCCTCGACCTGGAGCCGGACACGGTCCGCGAGGTGCTGGAGGTCGATCTGGTCGGCCCGTTCCTGTGCGGGCAGCGGGCCGCCCGGCACATGGTCCGGCAGGGCGACGGCGGCCGGATCGTCAACGTCACGTCCGTGCACGAGCACCAGCCCCGTGTCGGCGCCGCCCCCTACTGCGCGGCCAAGGGCGGACTCGGCCTGCTCACCCAGGTGATGGCGCTGGAGCTGGCCGAGCACGGCATCACCGTCAACGCGGTCGCCCCCGGCGAGATCGCCACCCCGATGACCGGGCAGGAGGACATCGACGTGCACGGGGAGTCCCGGCCCGGCATCCCCCTCGGCCGCCCCGGCGACGCCCGCGAGGTCGCCGCCGTGATCGCCTTCCTGGCCGGACCGGACGCCTCGTACGTCACCGGCGCCTCCTGGAGCGTGGACGGCGGCATGCTGCGCATGGGACCGCAGGCCGGATCGCATCTGACCGGCGACGACTGGCGCCGGCCCTGATCGGCCGGCCATGCGTCTGCGTACCGTCTCCTGCGACCGGCCCGGCTACCGGCGCGTCCGTCACGGCCGCGGGTTCCGCTACCTCGACCAGCAGGGGCGCCCCCTGACCGACCCCGGGCAGCTGGCCCGCATCCGGGCCCTGACCATCCCGCCCGCCTGGCGGGACGTGTGGATCTGCCCCTGGCCCAACGGCCACCTCCAGGCCGTGGGCACCGACGACGCCGGGCGCCGCCAGTACCTGTACCACGAGGAGTTCCGCGCCCGGCAGGAGCAGGCCAAGCACGAGCACGTCCGCGAGGTCGCCCGCACCCTGCCCGAACTGCGCCGCCGGGTCCGCGCCGACCTCGCCGGCCGGGGCCTGAGCCGCGCCCGCGTCACCGCCTGCGCGGTACGCCTGCTGGACCTCGGCTTCTTCCGCATCGGCAGCGACCGGCACACGAAGAACAGCGAGACCTACGGCCTGACGACCATGTTGCGCGAGCACGTCGGCTGCGGGCGCGGCGAGATCTCCTTCCGCTTCCCCGCGAAGGGCGGCATCGAGCTCGTACGCGCCCTGGTCGACGAGGAGGCCCACGCCGTCGTACGGGCCCTGTTGCGGCGTCGGCGCGGTGGCGAGCGGCTGCTGACGTACTGGGAGGGGGGCGCCTGGCACGACCTGCACGGCCCCGATCTGAACGAGGCGCTGCGCCGGCTGTCGGGCGCGGAGATCACCGCGAAGGACTTCCGCACCTGGCACGCCACGGTCCTCGCGGCGGTCGCGGTGGCCGTGACCGCAGAAGCCGGCCGCGCCACGCAGACGGCCCGGCACCGCCAGACCGTGCGGGCGGTCAAGGAGGTCAGCCGCTATCTGGGCAACACGCCCGCGGTGTGCCGCGCCTCCTACATCGACCCGCGTGTCTTCGAACTCTTCGAGCAGGGCCGGACGATCGCCCCCGCGCTCACCCGGCTGGGCGAACACGGGGCGTTCGGGCGTCCGGCCACCCAGGGCGCCGTGGAGGCGGCGGTGCTGGAGCTGCTGGACGGACGCCCTGGATGACCCGTTCGTCCGGGTTCCGCTCTACTCTCGATGACATGACCGAAGTCGCGAGCCCTCACATCTCCCAACCGCGGATCACGGTGCTCGGGGTGCAGCCGGGCACGCCACCGTTCCGCATCGTGGAAATCGACGGTCAGGTCGTCGGTGAGGCGACGAGTGTGATCGGCGTCCTGGAGGCGGCCGCCGCGTTCGGGATCACGGTCCACGACCTGGACGATCCGGACGTCGTCCGCTGGGTGGGCGGAGGCAAGTTCACCTGGGCCCTGCACTGAACCGCCGGGCGGCGGCTCAGCCCAGGGTCCACTTCTGGTTGGCGCCGCCCGTGCAGGTCCAGATCTGCAGCCGGGTGCCGTTGGCGGAGTTGTTGCCGGTGACGTCCAGGCACTTGTCCGCCTGCGGGTTGACGATGTCGTGCGCCGCGGTGACCGTCCACCTCTGGTTGGCGCCGCCCGTGCAGTCCCACAGCTGTACCGTCGAGCCGTCCGCCGTCCCGCGGTCGGTGACGTCCAGGCACTTGCCGAGCGCGCGCAGCGTGCCGTCCGCGCCGGCCGTCCACGCCTGCGCGGCGGTGCCGTTGCAGTCGTAGAGCTGGACCGGGGTGCCGTTGGCGGGGTTCGCGCCGGCCACGTCCACGCACTTGCCGGCCAGGCCCCGGATCGGCACGGCCGCCGCCGAGTCGCCGGTCGTCACCGAGACGTGGTCGACGACGAGCTGCTGCGGGAAGACCGTGGAGCCGTCCGGGTCGCCGGGCCAGTAGCCGCCCACCGCCAGGTTCAGGATGAGGAAGAACGGCTTGTTGAACACCCAGGTCTTGCCGCCCAGGTCGGCGGGCGTGCGCCGCTGGTAGACCGTGCCGTCCACGGACCAGGTGATCGAGTCGGGGGCCCAGTCCACGGCGAAGGTGTGGAAGGCGTCGGCGAAGGCCTGCCCGCCGGGCAGGGTGTAGGGGGCGCCGATGCCGCCGGAGCCGGAGTAGCCGGGGCCGTGGATCGTGCCGTGCACGGTGGAGGGTTCGTAGCCGACGTTCTCCATCACGTCGATCTCGCCGGAGTCCGGCCAGTTCACCGGGGTGCCGAGCATCCAGAACGCCGGCCACATGCCCTGCCCGCGCGGGATCTTCATCCGCGCCTCGACGTGCCCGTACTGCGCGGTGAACTTGCCCGCGGTGTTCAGCCGCGCGGAGGTGTACTGGCAGGTGCCGTACCAGCACTGGTAGCCGGCCGGGTTCTCGCGGCGGGCCGTGATGACCAGATGGCCCTGTCCGTCGAGGGCGGCGTTGTGCGTGCCGGACGTGTAGTACTGCCGTTCGTGGTTGTTGACGTTGTCGCCGGTCTCCAGCTGCCACTTCGAGGAGTCCACCGGCGCGCCGGCGGGCCCGTCGAAGGTGTCGGAGAACATCACCGCGGCGGCCGCCGCGTCGGTGTTCGGGGCCGTCGTGCCGGTGCTCTGCGCCCGAGCCGGAACGACCGCGGCGGACGCGGCGAGCAGGGCGGAGGCGGCGGCGAGGAGACATCTGCGGAGCGTGCGCGGACGGGGCACGGCTCTCCCTTCCGTCCGGCGCTCCCGGTGGGCGGGGCGCCGGATCCAGTGGGGGGCGGGGATCGTGTCGCCTCTTGATTCAAGGCATGAACTAAGGGGTCGTCAAGACCTTGGTACGGACCACTCGTCGGTCAGCTGCGCCCGGCCCGCGCGTGCACGGCCCGTCCCAGCCGCCGCCCCAGCAGCACGTAACCCACCAGCGCCCCGGTCGTGTTGAGGATCACGTCGTCGATGTCGAAGGCCCGCCCCGTGATCATCGCCCCCTGTGCCAGCTCCACCAGCAGCATCACCACCGCCGTGAGCAGCAGCACCCGCAGCAGCCTCCGGGCCCGGGGCGCGACCAGCGGCACCAGCACCCCGAACGGCACACCGAGCAGCAGGTTGCCGCCGATCTGCTTCACCGCGTCGCGCAGCGAGGGCTGGTCCAGATACGCCTTCAACGAGCGTCCGGGATGCAGATTGGTGTGCGTGAAGGCCGCCGAGGCGGGGGACGGGCGCAGTGTCAGCTTCGCCAGCACCACGGCGAACGCCACCATCAGGACGAACGCGCAGGCCATGACGAGCAGTCGTACGGCCAGCCGCAGCGGACCCTGCGACGTCTCCTGCTTGCGGGCACGGGGCCCGCGCCGCGCGAACGGCAGCCGGGCGATGGTCGATTCCCTCCAACTTCCCTGCATGGCACGGCGGTTACCCGCGATCCGCCGGGCCACTCCGCCGCCGCTGCCACCGGGCCGCGCGCTCGGGGGCGGTTTCCGTTCGGTCGCCCGGGGCACTGTGGGTGAAGACCCGCGCGTGCCGCCGCCCGGCGGGACACGCGCGGTGCTTGGATGCCCGCAGGACCGGGACCGGGACCGGGACCAGGACCGGGACCGGGACCAGGACCAGGACCAGGACCAGGACCAGGACCGGGACCGGGAGACCGGGACCGGGCGACGGCGGGCGGCGAGGAGGTGGCGCGTGGACGGGCGGACGGCACTGCGCGCCGTGGGTGAACTCCTCGCCTGGTGGGTCGCGCTGGCCGTGCTGTGGCTGGTGCTGATCAGCAGCGTCTACCCGCTGGAGTACGCCGTGGGCGGCGCCGTCGCGGCGGTCGGCGCGCTCGCCGCCCGGGCCGCCCGGCGGGCGGTGACGAACCGGTGAACGGCTGGCTGCTCGCGGCGGCCGTGGTCCTGGCCGGCGGGGCCGGGGCGACGGTGTGGGGCGTGGCGACCGGGCCGCTGCGCCGCCGGGCGATCGCCCAGAACCTCTCCACCGCCCTGGTCTGCCCCGGCCTGCTCCTGCTCGCCCAGGGCTACCAGCGCACCTCCTACGTCGACCTCGCCCTGCTGCTCGCGCTGCTGGGCCCGGTCGGCACCCTCGTCTTCGCCCGGCTGCTCGCCGACGAACTCGCCGACGACCCGCCGCGCGCCCGGGCCGCGACCTGGGCGGCCGCCGGAGTCGGCGCGGTGACCGTCCTCGCGCTGTGCGTGGCCACCGGTCCGGGCCGCGCGATGGTGAAACTGCTGGTGATCGGGGCGCTGCTGGTCGGCGGCAACCTGGTCGCCTCCCGCGCCCTGTCCGGCGGGATCGGCGGGGTGCGCGGTGGCTGACACCCCCGGCACGACATGGCCGGTGCCCGACGTGCGGGAAGACGACCGCACGGCGACCGGCACGCGCAGAGGCGCCGCGGTGACCGACGTGCGCCAGCAGCCCTCTGCGGTGACCGACGTGCGCCAAGGGCCCTCTGCGGTGACCAAAGTGCGCCCACAGCCCTCTGCGGTGACCGACGTGCGCCAAGGGCCCTTTGCCGTGACCGCCGTACGGAAGGAGGCCGGGCGATGACCGACGCCGTCATCGTCGTCGCGCTGCTGCTCGTGGCCGTCGCCGCGACCGCCGCCGTGGTCACCCGCGATCCCGCGCGCCAGTCCCTGGTGCTGTCGGTGCTGGGCGTCGTGCTCGCCGTACTGTTCACCGTGTTGCAGGCACCCGACGTCGGCCTGTCGCAGCTGGCCGTGGGCGCCGCCGTCACCCCGCTGCTCCTGCTGCTGACGGTCCGCAAGGTCCGCCGCCGCGCCCGGGACACGGACGGCGAGGGGAGCACCCGGTGAGCCGGCGGGCCCGCCTGTGGCTCGTCGCGCTGGGCGGCGCGGGCCTGACCGCGCTCCTCGTCGCCGCCTGCCTGGATCTGCCGTCGTTCGGCGGCGCCCAGCACCCCTACGGCTACCGGGCCGTGCGCGCCGCCCTCGCCCGGCACACCGCCAACACCGTCGCCTCCGTCAACTTCGACCTGCGCGCCTTCGACACGCTCGGCGAGATGAGCATCCTGTTCGCCTCGGTGCTCGGCTGCGCGGTCCTGCTGCGCCAGGCCCGCGACGAGCACCGCGCCGCGCCCCGGCCCGCCGAGGTCGCCCGCCCGGTGCGCCGTTACGCGCTCGTCGTGCTGCCCGTCGCCGTGGTCACCGGCCTGTACGTGATCGCCCACGGCCAGCTCAGCCCCGGCGGCGGCTTCCAGGGCGGCGTCGTCACCGCGACCGCCCTGCACGTGCTGTACCTCGGCGCCGACTACCGCGCCCTGGAACGCGTCCGCCCGCTCGGCCCGTACGAGGCGGGCGACGCGCTCGCCGCCTCGGCCTACGTCGTCACCGGGCTCGCCGGGGTCCTCGCGGGCACCGCGTTCCTCGCCAACACGCTGCTGCCGTACGGCACGTTCAACACGCTCTCCTCCGCCGGCACCGTCCCCCTGCTGAACGCGGCCATCGGCATGGAGGTCTCCTGCGCCGTCGTCGTCCTGCTGGCCGGCTTCCTGGACCAGGCCGTGGAGATCGTGGAGGAGCCCGCGAACGGGCAAGGGAGAGGGAAGGGGTGACCGGCGTGCTGCACGTCCTGCCGTATCTCGTCGCCGCCTGGGTGTTCCTGGCCGGCGTCTGCGGCCTGGCCACCAGCCGCAACCTGATCCACGCCGTCGGCTGTCTGTCCGTCTGCCAGGCCGGCACCTACGTCCTGCTGCTGGCTGTCGGCTACCGCGACGGCGCCACCGCGCCGGTGTTCTCCGACATCGAGCCCGGCTCGCGGCCCGTCGTCGACCCGGTCGTGCAGGCCCTCGCACTGACCGACGTCGTCGTCGGTGCCACGGTCACCGCCCTGCTGCTGGCGTTGATCGTGCAGATCGCCAAGCGGCACGGCACGGTCGACCCCGACGAGCTGTCCGAGCTGCGCGGCTGATGCACCACCTCATCCCGCTGCTCGTCGCCGTCCCGCTGCTCGGCGCGGGGTTGCTCGTCGCGGGCGGCCGGCGGATGCCGCGCCCGATCGCCGAGACCGTCGGCTGCCTGGTCTCCGGCGGGACCGCGGCCCTGGCTCTCGTCCTGCTGCTCGACTCCGCGCCGCCCATGGTCGAGTGGGTCGGCGGATGGCTGCCGGTGAACGGGGAGAGCGTCGGCATCGTCCTCGTCGGCGACGGTCCGGGCCTCGGCCTGGCCGCGCTCGCCTCGCTGCTCACGCTCAGCGCCCTGGTGTACTCCTGGCACTACTTCGACGAACCGCCGCGCCGGCATGCCGGGTCCTTCCCCGCGCTGATGCTGCTCTTCCAGGCCGGCATGTGCGGCTTCGCGATCGCCGGCGACCTGTTCAACGCCTTCGTGTTCTTCGAGCTGATGAGCGTGGTCGCCTACGCCCTGACCGGCTACCGCATCGACGAACCCAGCGCCGTCCAGGGCGCCCTGACCTTCGCCGTGATCACCTCGCTCGGCGCGTACGCGATGCTCATGGGCATCGGACTGCTGTACGGGCGCACCGGGGAGCTGTCCCTGACCGGCATCGGCCGCGGCCTGGACGCGCACGGCCCGCCGGACGCCCTGGTGCTCACCGCGTTCGTGCTCGTGATGACCGGACTGCTGGTCAAGGCGGCCGCCGTGCCCTTCCACTTCTGGCTGCCCGATGCGCACGCCGTCGCCCCGACCCCGGTGTGCATGCTGCTGTCCGGGGTCATGGTCGAACTCGGCGTCTACGGCGTGTGGCGCGTGTACTCCACGGTGTTCTCCGGCCCCGGCGGGATCCCGGTGGCGGACGCCGCGCACGCGATGGTGGTGCCGGGCGCGCTGAGCGCCGTGATCGGGGCGGTGATGTGCTGGTACCAGCGGCACGTCAAGCGGCTGCTGGCCTACTCCACCGTCGCCCACACCGGCCTGTTCCTGCTCGGCGTCGGGCAGCTCACCCCGGAGGGCGACGACGGGGTCGCCCTGTACCTCCTCGGGCACGCCGGGGTGAAGGCGGCGCTGTTCGCGTGCGCGGGCATCCTCCTCGACCGCTTCGGCTGCCTCGACGAGCACGTGCTGCACGGCCGGGGCCGCGGGATGCGGCCGGTCGCGGTGATGTTCGCGGCCGGCGGGCTCGCCCTGGCCGGGCTGCCGCCGTTCGGCACCGCCCTCGGCAAGGCGGTCGGCGAGGAGGCGGCGGGCGGCCCGCTCACCGTGCTGTACGTCGCCGTCTCGGCGATCACGGCGGGCGCGGTGCTGCGGCTGACCGCGCGGATCTTCCTCGGGCTCGGGCCGCGGCCGCCGGAGAGCGCGGAGTACGAGACGACCGGCGCCGACGAGGAGCCGGAGACCGGGCGCCGGCTCACCCGGATCCCCGACACGATGACCGTGGTGCCGGCGGTGCTGCTGGCCGCCTCGCTCGCCGTCGGCACGGTGCCCGGCTTCGCCGGCGTGGTCGCCGACGCGGTGAACACCGCCGGCTCCGGCGGGGTGCGCGCCGAGGTGCACTGGACCCTGCCCGGGGTGCTGCTGGGCCTGCTGTCCGCGGGGCTCGCCGTGGCCCTGGCCTCGGTCGCCGTCACCCGCCCGCACCTCCTCGCCGCACCCGGCTGGGCCCTGCCCCTGCGCCGGCTGCAGTCCGGGCACATCGGCGACTACGTGGCCTGGATCCTGGTGGGCACGACGCTGCTCGGGGCGCTCGTCCTGCCCGGTGTCCTCGGCGGCTGATCAGCCGTAGGAGACGCGCACCTGGGTGAAGCCCAGGGAGCGCAGCAGGCCCTGCAGCATGGCCGTGGTGTTGCTCTCGGCGCGCGCGGTCAGCCCGCTGCCCTGCGCGGCCTGGCCGATGTGCCGGACGGCGAGCTTCTGCACGGCCTGCTCGCTGTTGGGGTTGTCCGAGAACAGGTCGCCGAGCCGGTCGAGCAGGCCCCGCTGCTTCGACACCGCGTAGGAGTGGTCGGCGTCGAGGGCCGGCCGGCCCAGTCGCGCGTGCGGCAGCCGCAGGGTCGCCGCGGTGCGGTCGCCGTTCACCGTCACGTCCCGCTCGCCGACCTGCCCGAGGTCGACGTAGGCGTCGACGGTGCCCGTGCCGACGTACAGCGTGCGGGTGCCGCGGATCGCGTCGGGCAGGAACCGGGCGTCCTTCTCCAGGTCGACGACGACCTGGAAGGTGCCGGAGGCGGCGTCGAAGCGGCTGAGGTCCCGGACCGACTTCAGCAGGGCCGGTCCGGAGCGGTCGTGGGTGTCGGTGCCGAACAGGTCCCGCAGCCCCGGCAGCACGCTGAGGCGCAAGCCCGCGAAGAACACGGCGATCACCAGCACCACCGACAGCAGGACCTTCGCCCAGCCGGGCAGGCGGCGGGACGGGCGGGCGGGGGCGGGGGCATCCGTGGCAGACGTCGTCATGGCGACGGCCCTCCTTCCTGACATCCACCTGCCCGCCAAAGCCGTTGTCAGGCCCCGGAGTTCGGCGGCGGGGAGCCCGGGTGCCCGGCGGGTACACCAGTCGGCGGGACCACCGGCCGACCTGCCCACGAGGAGCCCCAGTGCGCGACATCGCCGTCTTCAGCGGAAGTGCCCATCCCGAGCTGGCCGAGGAGGTCTGCGCCCAGCTCGGGGTCCCGCTCAGCCCGACCCGGGTGAGCCGGTTCGCCAACGACTGCCTGGAGGTCCAGCTGCGGGCCAACTGCCGGGAGCGGGACGTGTTCCTGATCCAGCCGCTGGTCCGGCCGGTCCAGGAGCACCTGGTGGAGCTGCTGCTGATGTGCGACGCCGCGCGCGGCGCCTCGGCGGCGCGGATCACCGTGGTCCTGCCGCACTACTCCTACGCCCGCTCCGACAAGAAGGACGCGCCGCGCATCTCGCTCGGCGGCCGGCTGGTCGCGGACCTGCTGGTGGCGGCCGGGGCAGGCCGGGTGCTGGCGATGACGCTGCACTCGCCGCAGGTGCACGGCTTCTTCTCCGTGCCGGTGGACCATCTGCACGCCCGGCGGGAGTTGGCCGCGCACTTCGGGCAGTACGACCTCAGCCGCACCACGGTCGTCTCGCCGGACCTCGGCAACGCAAAGGAGGCCGCCGCCTTCGCCCGGATGATCGGCGCGCAGGTGGCCGCCGGGGCCAAGCAGCGCTACGCCGACGACCGGGTCAGCATCAGCGCGGTCATCGGCGACGTCGCCGGACGGGACGTGATCGTCCTCGACGACGAGATAGCCAAGGGCAGCACCGTCCTGGAACTGCTGGCGCGGCTGCGGGAGGCCGGGCCGCGCTCGGTGCGGGTGGCGTGCACGCACGGGCTGTTCGCTGCGGGCTCGCTCAAGCGGCTCAGCGAGCAGCCGGACGTACTGGAGATCGTGTGCACCAACACCGTGCCGGTGCCGCCCGGGGAGCGCACCGGCAAGCTGCGCGTCCTCACCGTCGCCCCGGCCCTCGCCGAGGCCGTGCGGCGCATCCACAACGGCGAGTCGGTCAGCGCCCTGTTCGACGCGCCGCGCGCCACACCGTGACGGTCACAGGGAGCCGGACGTGGCCCCGGGCCGGCCGAGGGCCGCTTCCCGGGTCGGCCGGGGCGGCAGCAGCCTGGCGAGGCCGGTCACCCGCAGCACCCGCAGGGTCAGCGGGTGGGTGCACACGAGCAGGATCCGCCCGTCCCGCTCCAGCACCCGGCGCCGGGCCCGGTACAGCAGGCGCAGTCCCGAGGCGTCGAAGAACTCCACCCCGCTCAGGTCGATCACCACGCGCGGCCGGGGGCCGGCGGTGGCGCGGTCGAGGTGCGGGATGATCTCGGCCGCCGCGGCGATGTCGATCTCGCCGTGGAACTCCAGCACCGTGTGACCCCGGTCGGCGCGGACACGCACATGGCGCGTGGGCGGAGCAGGGTCCTGCTGCACGACGGCATCGCCTCCAACCCGCTGCGTGGGCGGGAGCCCCAAGTGGGGCCCCCGCACTGCAAGTTACCCTCGGCCGACGCTATTTGAGCATGTTCGATTGACATATGTCGTCGAATTGCGACCGAGTTTGATCGGGTGGTGGCTGAAGGTGCCGGTCAGGCGTCGGCGGCCGCGTGGACCCGCGTCCCTCCGACATAGGTCAGCGCCACCCGCATCCGGCCGAGCGTCTCCGGCGCGACGGCGAACGGGTCGCCGTCGAGCACCACCAGGTCGGCCAGGGCGCCCACGCGGACCTCACCGGTGTCGTCCAGATGGTTCACGAACGCCGAGTCCGCGGTGTAGGCGGTGAGCGCGGCCGCGAGCGGGAGACGCTCGCCCGGCAGGAAGACGGGCCCACCGGCGCCCGGTTCCACCCGGTTCACCGCCACATGGATGCCCTGCAGCGGGTCGGGGCTGCTGACCGGCCAGTCGCTGCCCGCGGCGAGCCGCGCGCCCGAGCGCAGCAGCGACGCGAACGGGTACTGCCACGCCGCGCGTTCGGGCCCGAGGAAGGGGATCGTCAGCTCGTCCATCTGCGGTTCGTGCGCGGCCCAGAGCGGCTGGATGTTCGCCACCGCGCCCAGCCGCGCGAAGCGGGGCACGTCGTCCGGGTGCACCACCTGCAGATGCGCCAGGTGCGGGCGGGTGTCGCGCGGCCCGTTCGCCGCCCGCGCCGCCTCGACCGCGTCCAGCGCGTCCCGTACGGCGCGGTCGCCGAGCGCGTGGAAGTGGCACTGGAAGCCGAGCGCGTCCAGCTCGGTGACGTACTTCGGCAGCTGCCCCGGGTCCACGAAGCTCGTGCCGCGGTTGGCGGTGACGCACCCGCAGGCGTCCAGGTACGGCTCCAGCAGCGCCGCCGTGCCGTTCTCCGCGACGCCGTCCAGCATCAGCTTCACGCTGCCCGCCCGGAACCGGCCCGCGCTCGACTCGTGCCGCTTCTCCACCAGTTCGGGGATCTGCTCGGCCCCGCGCTCCCGGTCCCACCACAGCGCGCCGCGCACCCGGGCGGTCAGCGAGCCGTCCCGGGCGGCGTCCCGGTAGGCGACCGAGGGGTCGGGCATGCCGAGGAAGTTCCCGACGAGCGCGTCCTGCCAGGCGGTGATCCCGAGGGCGTGCAGGGTGCGCTGCGCGTGCAGCAGCGCCGCGCGCAGGTCGGCCGGCGAGGGCGGCGGGGTGAGCCGGCCGACCAGCTGCATCGCCCCCTCCTGCAGCGTGCCGCTCGGCTCCCCGGACGCGTCCCGCTCGATCCGCCCGTCGGCCGGGTCGGGCGTGTGCCGGGTGACCCCGGCGCGCTCCAGGGCGCGGCTGTTCACCCAGGCGCCGTGGTGGTCCCGGTTGGGCAGGTACACCGGCCGGTCCGGTACGACGGCGTCCAGCAGCTCCTTCGAAGGCGTGCCGCCCGCGAAGGCCTCCATCGACCAGCCGCCGCCGGTGATCCACTCCCGCTCGGGATGGGCGGCGGCGTACGCGCGCACCGCCGCGACGGTCTCCTCGGCGGTGCGCGCACCGGTCAGGTCGCACTGGGTCAGCTCCAGGCCCGCCGGGACCGGATGCACATGCGCGTCCTGGAAGCCGGGCAGCAACAGCCGCCCGGCGAGGTCGACGACCTCCGTGCGCGGCCCGGCCAGCTCGCGCAGCTCGTCGCCGCCCACCGCGATGATCCGGTCACCGGTGACGGCCACGGCGGTGGCGGTGCGGCCCTCGGGCGTGAGGACGGGGCCGTTGAGGAAGAGCAGGTCGGCGTGCATGGGTTCCTTTCGTCGGACGGGGGCGGGGCGGGGTCACGGAAGAGTGGTCAGCAGCTCGGGCGCGTCCGCGTCGGTGCCGGCGCCGGTGCGGAAGTACGGCGACCTGCGGCCCCACTTCGCCCACGCGGCGGCCACGCAGCCGGACGCGATCATCAGCAGCGGCATGAGCAGCAGGAACCAGCCGTTGTCCGCGCGCAGCGCGAAGTGGTCGGCGGAGGTGAGGAAGGACCAGCCGAGGTAGCCGCCGAGCCCGAGCAGCGCGGCGGCGCTCAGCGCGGGCAGCACCACCGCCCGCACCCCCTGCCGCCGATCGGTGCGCAGCAGCCCGCGGAAGCGCACGGCGGCGGCCAGCGCGGTCAGCGCGTAGGAGAGGGCGACGACGATCCCGACGGCGTTCACGGTCGCCATGATCATGTCCGCCAGGCGCGGGATGACGAGCGACAGCGCGGCCACCGCCATCGCCAGCGCGCCGATGAGGAGGGTCCCGGCGGCCGGGGTGCCGTAGCGCGGGCTGACCCGTGACCACACCGGGCCGAGCGTGCGGTCCCGCCCCATGGCGAACATCGCGCGGGCCGTCGGGATCACCCCGGCCTGCAGAGAGGCCACCGCCGAGAACATCAGCGCCACCAGCGGCAGCACCGCCAGCGGCCGGTCGGCCAGCCGGTCGCCGAAGAACGCCAGCCCCTGCGCGCCGTGCCCCACCAACTCGTCCTCGCTCAGCACCCGCTGGAAGGCGATCGAGCCGAGCAGGAACAGCGCCAGCATCGTCGCCAGGGTGATGAACCCGGCCCGTGCGGCGTCCCGCGGCTCACGGACCTCCTCGTTCACGCTGAACGCGGACTCGAAGCCCCAGTAGCAGAACACCGACAGCAGCAGTCCCTGCGCGAGCGCCTCGGGAGAGGGCAGGGCGAACGGATCGAACCACTCCCAGCGCAGCGGGTGCGGGCCGACGGCGATGCCGTAGCCGCAGAAGGCCAGCAGCACCGCGTACTCGAAGACCAGCAGCCCGGTCTGCAGCCGTGCCGCGGTGCGCGCGCCGGTGACCGCGGTGAGGGTGACGGCGGCCAGGACGACGATGCCGACGGCCGTGGTCTGCGCGGTCGACCCGGGATCGAGGGCGAGCCCGCCGGCCCGGCGCAGCCCGGCGTCCCCGGCGAGCTGGAGCAGTGCCGAGCCGGTGACGGCCGTCGTGTAGGCGAGGAAGGCCACCGTCGCGACGATGTTCACCCACCCCACCAGGAATCCCAGCCACGGCGAGAGCGAACGGCCCACCCACACATAGCCGTTGCCCGCGTTGGGCTCCACCCGGTTCAGGCGCGCGTACGCGCCCGCGATGCCCAGCACCGGCAGGAACGCCAGCAGCATGATCGCCGGCAGGTGCAGCCCGACGACGCCGGCCGTGACGCCCAGCCCGATGCCGATGCTGGTCGTGGCCGCCGTACTGGAGGCGGCGATGGCGACGCCGTCGAGCACACCGAGGGATCTGCGCAGCGGGGGTGGCTGGTTCGACATGCCGGCACTCTCCTCGCACCAGGGGGCCCGGACGGGCCCCGGTGAGCCGTCATGGAACCGTCGCGGCCCTTCACAGGTCAACGGTGTTGTCATAAGGTCACCGGCACCCGGAGGTGCCACCGGCCGTACGGCGCCCCGGGACCCAGCACCGCGCCTCGGCGGCGGCACCGCGGCCGGGGCGGCCCGGCACCCGGAGACCCCGCCATGACCGACCGTGTCGTCCCGCCCGGCGCCCGCCGGCGCCGGCGCCCCACCAAAGGGGGCGTCGTCCTGTCCGAGGAGCTGATCGTCGCCACCGCGCTGCGGCTGATCGAGGAACACGGCGCCGACGCCCTGTCGGTGCGCCGCCTCGGCCGCGCGCTGGGCGCCGACCCCAGCTCCCTGTACCGCTACTTCCGGCACACCGACGACCTGATGCTCGCGGTCGCCGACGAGCTCATCGGCCGTACCCTGCGCAGTTGGCGGCCCACCGGCGACTGGCGGGCCGACCTGCGCGAGCTCGGCCTGCGCATGCACGCCGGCGCCCTCGCCCATCCGCGGGCGGCCGTCCTCAGCGCCCACCGCGTCACCGGGCCCGTCCACGAGATCGCCGCGGTGGAGGCCGTGCTCGGCGTGCTGCGCGGCGCCGGCTTCCCCGACGCCGACGCCGTGCGCGTCTACCACGCCTTCGTCGACCAGGCTCTCGCCTTCGGCGCCCTGGACTCCGCGGGCACCTCCCTGCCCGCGTCGGCGCGCGAGGCGGAGGCCGAGGTCTGGCGCTCGACCTACACCCGGCTGCCGTCCGCCACCCACCCGAACATCGCCGCCACCGCCGGGCGGCTGATCGCGACGATGCGGCACAGCTCGTACCCGGCGGCCCTGGACCTGCTGCTGACCGCGGCTGCGGCCCGCCTGGCGGAGGTCACCCGAGACTCGGTCTAGCCCTGGCCGCCGGGGGCCGGGCCGCCCGGCCGGCGCAGGTGCGGGTGCGGGGCGGGCGGTGACGGCCGAACACTGGTGGCATGAGCCGAGCAGCCCCCCGCACCGCACAGCAGCGCAAGCGCGACACCCTGCACCGCTTGGAACACGACGTGGACGCCTGGGTCGCGACGGCCGGCGAGGACGGCTCGGGGCCGCACCTGGTCCCGCTGTCCTTCGTGTGGGACGGCGCCACCCTGCTGCTCGCCACCGCCGCCGCGAGCCGCACCGGGCGCAACCTGGCCGCCACCGGCGTCGCCCGCCTCGGCATCGGCCCGACCCGGGACGTCGTCCTCGTCGAGGGCACCGTCACGGCCGTCGAACCGTACGACCTGCCCGAGGAGGACGCCGAGATCTTCGCGGCCAAGACCGGCTTCGACCCGCGCGAACTGGACACGCCCTACCGGTACTTCAGGGTCCTTCCGCGCCGGATCCAGGCCTGGCGCGAGGCCGGTGAACTCGACGGGCGGGAGCTGATGAGCGCCGGGCGGTGGCTGGTGACGGACTGAAACCGGGGTATCCGCAGGGTCGAGGGGCGGCCCGCCGCCGTCCCGCCCGGACCCGCGGAGGAGAGAGATGGCCCTGTTCACGGCCGGCGTGGTGGTGCTCGACTGCGCCGAACCCGAGAAACTCGCCGAGTTCTACACGGCGTTGCTGGACGCGGAGCAGGTGGAGGCGACCGCCAACCGGGTGGAGATCCGCGGCGCGGACACCCGGCTCGCCTTCCGCCGCGACATGAACGCGACCCCGCCCAGCTGGCCGCGGCCCGAGAACTCCCTGCAACTGCACCTCGACTTCCTGGTCGAGGACCTCGACGAGGCCGAGCGCCGGATCGTCGGCCTGGGCGGGCGCCCCCTGGAGACCAAGGACGCCTCCGGCCGCTACGAAGAACGCGGCTACGCCGACCCGGCAGGCCACTCCTTCACGTTGCGCCGCGTGGTGCCCACGGCACCGAAACAGGGCTGAGCGGAGGCGGCCCCGGCCGGCCGGGGCCGAGCGGCCGCGAGCCCGCGGGGACAGGACCGAGCACGGTGGTCCCGCCCGGACAGGGCCGAGCGAGGGCGGTCCGGCCCGGTCAGGGCTGAGCGTGGGCGGGTCCGGTCAGGGCTGAGCGAGGGGGTCACGCCCGGACAGGGCCGACGCCGGCGATCCCGCCTCGGCAGCGCTCAACACAGCGCTCAACGCCGACGCCCGCGACGCGTCAGGCGTCGCGGGCGTCCGGTCACTCGCGCCCGGCGGGCGGGGACGTCGTCAGTCGCGGCCGCCCTTGTCCTGGACCGGCCAGACGCCGGTGGAGCGCTCGATGGCCTTGGCGCCCGTGCGGTCCACGGCGCTGCGCACCGCCGCGAAGATCGCTCCCTGGACCGCGGCGGCGAGCAGGATCTCGCCCCAGCCGCGATCCGGGTCCAGCGCGTCCGGCGCGTCGTCCTCGTGCCGGATCAGCTTCCACGTCTTCTGGAACGCGAGCCCGGCCAGCGCACCGCCGGCCCAGCCGAGCACGAAGCCGACCGGCTTGTAGGCGAGGGGGAGTTTCTTCTTCTTCGTCTTGGCCACGGGGTCTCCTTGAAGGGGATACGCGTCGGGGGACGGCAGGATCGAGGTCGTCGGGCGTCAGGGGCGGCCGCGCGCCGGCACCTCCTCCCCGGGGCGCACCGGCCCGGGCGGCGTGCCGTCCCCGAAGGGCCGCCCGCCCAGGCGCTCGCGGTGATGGGGCGCCAGCCAGCCCTCCAGATCGGGGCCGAGCGGCACGATGCCGGTCGGGTTGATGCCGGAGTGCACCTGGTAGTAGTGCCGCTTGATGTGGTCGAAGTCCACGGTGTCGCCGAACCCGGGGGTCTGGAACAGGTCCCGGGCGTACGCCCACAGCACCTCGTTCTCGGCCAGCTTGAAGCGGTTGCACTTGAAGTGGCCGTGGTAGACGGGGTCGAAACGCACCAGCGTGGTGAACAGCCGGATGTCGGCCTCGGTGATCGTGTCGCCGACCAGGTACCGCTGCCGCTCCAGCCGCGAGGCGAGCTTCTCCAGCCGCTGGAACACGGCCGTGCAGGCCGCCTCGTACTCGTCCTGCCCGGTGGCGAAGCCGGCCCGGTAGACGCCGTTGTTGACGTCCTCGTACACCTCCGCCATCACCGTGTCGATCTCGCGCCGCAGCTTCTGCGGGTACAGGTCCGGCGCCCCCGGGCGGTGCAGTGCCCGCCACTCGGTGGCCAGGTCCAGCGTGATCTGCTGGTAGTCGTTGGTGACCAGCCGCCCGCTGGGCACGTCCACGATCGCGGGCACGCTCACCCCGCCGGGGTAGCCGGTCTCGCGCCGGTCGTAGGCCTCGCTCAGGTAGCGGATGCCCAGCACCGGGTCGCGGCCGCCCTTGTCGAGCGTGAAGCGCCAGCTGCGGTCGTCCTGGATCGGATCGGCGATCGCCATCGACAGGGCGTCCTCCAGGCCGAGCAGGCGCCGCGAGATCACCGCGCGGCTCGCCCACGGGCAGGCCCGGCTGACCACCAGGCGGTAGCGTCCCGCCTCCACCGGCCAGCCGTCACGGCCGTCCGCGGTGATCCGGTCCGCGAAGTGGCTCCGCGACCGGCGGAAGGCCTTGTGGCCGTACGCGCTGTTCCCGTCGCCGTCCCGCCCCATGATCCGCTCCTCTCTCTGCCCTCTCGCTGCCGCCGGGAGGCGGTCTCGTCCCTGACCCTTCCCCGGGTTCCCCGAATCGCGGCTCCGGCACGGTGTGATCCCCCACGACCGGGGCAGTCGGCCCACTGTGAGCGGTACACCCACGCAACGTGACACGGAGCCCACGGCGGACCGCAGGACGCGGGTCACCGTCCTCGTGGCGCTCGCCGCCAACCTCGTCATCGCGGTCGCCAAGGCCGTCGGCGGTCTGCTGGCGGGCTCGCCGGCCCTGCTGTCGGAGGCGGCGCACTCCGTCGCCGACAGCCTGAACGAGGTCTTCCTGCTGGCCGCCCTGCGCCGCAGCCGCCGCCCCGCCGACCGGCGCCACCCTTTCGGCTACGGCAAGGAACGCTTCTTCTGGTCGCTGCTGGCGGCTGTCGGGATCTTCGTGATGGGCGGCTGCTTCTCCTTCTTCCAGGGCGTCGAGGCGCTGCGCAACGGCGCGGAGGAGACGTTCGGCGGCTATGTCGCCGGAATGATCGTGCTGGGCGTGGCCCTCGTCGCCGAGGGCGTCTCGCTGCTGCGGGCCCTGCACCAGGTGCGCCGGCAGGGCGGCCTCGGCGCGGGCATGCGCGACCCGGCGCTGCGCACGGTGGTCGCCGAGGACGGCACGGCGGTGCTCGGCGTGACGCTGGCCCTCGTCGGGATGGCGCTGCACATGGTCACCGGGCAGGTCGTCTACGAGGCCGCCGCCTCCCTCGCCATCGGCGCGCTGCTCGTCTGGGTCGCCTACCGCCTGGGCCGCGAGGCACGCGACCAGCTGATCGGGGAGGCCGCGGACCCGGCGGCGAGCGAGCGGATCCGGCGGCTGCTCGCCGGGCAGCCGGAGATCGACAGCGTGGAAGCCCTGTTCAGCATGAAGACGGGGCTGGACACGGCGCTGGTGGCCGCGCGGATCGACCTGGTGCCGGGGCTGGACAGCGAGCGGGTGGAGGAGGTCGCGGTCCGCATCAAGCGGTCCATCGCCGACGCGGTGCCCGAGGCGACGCAGATCTTCCTCGACGTCACCGACCGGGCCGCCCGCGAGTCGTACGAAAGCCCCGCCGCGACGGGGGAGCGCGGCGGGGCCTGACAGTCAGGTGCCCGGCCGGCGCCGGTCCATGCGCGCCGCGCGGGGATTTTTCCGCGGACTTCGCGGACCACGCGGAGTGCGGGGTGTGCCGACCACGCGGGAACGCGGCGCGCGGGGACCGGCGGCAGGCGTCACCCGGCCGGCTCCAGCACGAACACGGGGATCTCGCGGTCCGTGCGCTCCTGGTAGTCGGCGTACGGGGGATAGGCGGCGACGGCCCGCCGCCACCACTCGGCCTTCTCCTCGCCGGTGACCTCACGTGCCGTCATGTCCCACACGTCCGGGCCGTCGCGCAGCTCGACGTGCGGGTCGGCCTTGAGGTTGTGGTACCAGACGGGGTGCTTCGGGGCGCCGCCCTGGGAGGCGACGAGCGCGTAGCGTCCCTCGTGCTCCACGCGCATCAGCGGGGTCTTGCGGAGCTTGCCGCTCTTCGCGCCCCGGCTGGTGAGGAGGACCACCGGCAGGCCGGTGTCGCGCAGCGTCGTCCCCTTCGTCCCGCCGGAGCTCTCGTAGAGCTCGACCTGCTCGCGCACCCACTGCGTCGGACTGGGTTCGTACTCGCCGTCCAGTGGCATGGACTCGGTCCCTTCGTCGCGTCGTACGGCGTGCTCGTGCCCGGTGCAACACCGGTGCCGCGTGGTTCCTTTCCACCCTGCGCACCGATTGCACCATCCGGGGGAAAGCCGGGGCCGAAACGCCGGGACGGTGGTTCGCCCGAGGGCGCCGGAGCGAAGGGTTCCGGCCAGATCGTCCCCTGCGGCGATGTGGCCGAACTTCGCGTCGCCGCATAGGTGCCCGAGGCATCTAATGAAGATCGGAACGGAGCACCCTTCGTCTGCGAGGTCTTCCATGACGGACGTGACGCAACGGCCGGAACCCGTGGCCTTCCCCCAGGACCGCACCTGCCCCTACCACCCGCCCACCGCCTACGCACCGCTGCGCGCCACCCGGCCCCTGGCCCGGGTCACCCTCCACGACGGCCGGACCGCGTGGCTGGTCACCGGTCACGCCGTCGCCCGCGAGCTCCTCGCCGACCCGCGGCTGTCCACCGACCGCACCCGCCCCGGCTTCCCGACGCCGTCGCCCCGCTTCGCGGCCGGCCGGCACCGCAGGGCCGCGCTGCTGGGCGTGGACGACCCCGAGCACCACGTCCAGCGCCGGATGCTGGTGCCCCGCTTCACCCTCAAACGGGCCAACGAGTTACGGCCCGACATCCAGCGCGTCGTGGACGGCCTGCTGGACGCCATGATCGCGCAGGGCCCGCCCGCCGAGCTGGTGAGCGCCTTCGCGCTGCCCGTGCCGTCGATGGTCATCTGCGCGCTGCTCGGCGTGCCCTACGCCGACCACGAGTTCTTCGAGGAGCAGTCGCGGCGGCTGCTGCGCGGGCCGGGCGTCGAGGACGTGCTCCAGGCCCGCGACCGGCTGGAGGAGTACCTCGGCGACCTGATCGACCGCAAGGCCAAGGAGGAACGGCCCGGCGACGGCGTCCTCGACGAACTGGTCCACCAGCGGCTGCGCACCGGCGAGGTGGACCGCGCGGAGCTGGTCTCACTGGCGATCATCCTGCTCGTCGCGGGGCACGAGACGACCGCCAACATGATCTCCCTGGGCACGTTCACCCTGCTGCGCCACCCCGACCGGCTGGCCGAGCTGCGCGCCGACCCCGGGCTGCTGCCCACCGTGGTCGAGGAACTGCTGCGCATGCTGTCCATCGCCGACGGCCTGGTGCGGCTGGCCACCGAGGACATCGAGGTGGCCGGGACGACGATCCGGGCGGGCGAGGGCGTGCTGTTCGCGACGTCCGTCATCAACCGCGACGAGACGGTCTACGCCGACCCCGACCGCCTGGACTTCGGCCGCTCGGCCCGCCACCACGTGGCCTTCGGCTTCGGCATCCACCAATGCCTGGGGCAGAACCTGGCCCGCGCCGAGCTGGAGATCGCCCTGCGCACCCTCTTCGAACGGCTGCCCGGACTGCGCCTCGCGGTCCCGGCCGAGGAGATCCCCTTCAAGCCCGGCGACACCATCCAGGGGATGCTGGAACTCCCCGTGACCTGGTAAGAGGCTGACGCACCATGCGCATGCACATCGACATCGACAAGGACGTCTGCATCGGCGCCGGCCAGTGCGCCCTCGCCGCCCCCCGCGTCTTCACCCAGGACGACGACGGCTTCAGCACCCTGCTGCCCGGCCACGAGACGGCCACCTCCGACCCGATGGCCCGCGAGGCGGCCCGCGCCTGCCCCGTGAACGCGATCAAGGTCCGCCTGCCGGCGTCCTGACGCACCCGGCCGGGCGGCGAAGACCACCGCCGCCCGGCCTCCCTCGCCCGAGGGCGGCGGAGCCCGAGCGCTCGTGCGGCCTCACCGCGCCCCGACGAGCGTGCGCGCCGCCTCGCGGGCCTCGTCGGCAGGCTCGGCGGAGCCGGTGACACCCGCCGTCACCATCGCGCCCTCGGCGAGCAGGAACAGCTGCCCGGTCAGCGCCGGTGCCAGCCCCGCCGCGGCCACCAGCTCCCCGAGATACGCCCGGAACGCCTGCTGGTGCGCCCGCACCTGCTCCGCCACCGCCTCCGAGGTGGCCCCCAGCTCGCCGTGGGCGTTGATCCAGGCGCAGCCGCGGAAGCCCTCCTCGGCGAACCAGCCGCGCAGCCAGTCGAAGACGGCCAGGATCCGCTCCCGCGGGTCCTCGTGCCGTGCCACGTACGCGGCGAGCCGGCCGCGCCAGCGCGCGTCGCGCCGCTCCAGATACGCCTCCACCAGCCGCTCCTTGGCCGGGAAGAGCTGGTAGAGCCGCTTGAGCGACACCCCGGAGTCGCCGCGGACGTCGTCCATGCCGACGGCCCGCACACCCCGCCGGTAGAACAGCTCCTCCGCGGCGTCCAGGACCCGCGCGCGGGCACTCTCGCTGTCCACGGGCACCGGCCCCCCTCCTTGGGACGACAAGGCGTCGAACGCCGTGGCGGCGGACGGCACGACACGGCAAAGGGCCGCACCACCACGGACGTTGACCTGAGAACGATCGTTCTCTAGGTTAGCCGACCAGATGGAGAACGCCCGTTCTCCGGTGTCGTCCCGCCGAGGAGAGACCATGGCCGAGCGCCCGCCCCTGCCGCCCTTCACCCGCGAGAGCGCCGCCCGGAAGGTGCAGGCCGCCGAGGACGCCTGGAACACCCGGGACCCGCACAAGGTCGCCCTCGCCTACTCCGAGGACTCCGTCTGGCGCAACCGCGACACCTTCCTCACCGGCCGGGAGGAGATCGTCGCGTTCCTCACCGCCAAGTGGCAGCGCGAACGGGACTACGCCCTGCGCAAGGACCTGTGGGCCTTCGACGGCAACCGCATCGCCGTCCGCTTCCAGTACGAGTGCCACGACGCCGGCGGCCAGTGGTGGCGCTCCTACGGCAACGAGCTGTGGGAGTTCGACGAGCACGGCCTGATGACCCGGCGCGAGGCGAGCATCAACGACGTGCCGATCGAGGAGCACGAGCGGCGCATCCACGGCCCCCGCCCGCACGGCGAGCGGGGCGCCGGCTTCCCGCTGCGCTGACCCCCCTCTTCGCCGGGAGCGGGCCGGCCGCCCCGTGTTCGCCACCCGGACGAACCGATCTTCGAGTGCGCACGAACGCCTAGGCTCGGGCCGTCAGCCGCCGACCAAGGCAGGAGCAGCAACGATGCAGTACGTGAAGCTCGGTTCCACAGGTCTGGACGTCTCCCGGATCTGCCTGGGCTGCATGACCTACGGCGTGCCCGACCGGGGCACGCACGAATGGACCCTGGACGAGGAGGCCTCCCGGCCGCTGATCCGTCAGGCCCTGGACGCCGGGATCACCTTCTTCGACACCGCGAACGTCTACTCCGACGGCACCAGCGAGGAGATCGTCGGCCGGGCGCTGAAGGACTTCGCCCGCCGCGACGAGATCGTCCTCGCCACCAAGGTGCACGGCCGGATGCGCCCCGGCCCGAACGGCGGCGGGCTCTCCCGCAAGGCGATCATGACCGAGATCGACCACAGCCTCAGCCGTCTCGGCACCGACTACGTCGACCTGTACCAGATCCACCGCTGGGACCCGCACACGCCGATCGAGGAGACGATGGAGGCGCTGCACGACGTCGTCAAGGCGGGCAAGGCGCGCTACATCGGGGCGAGTTCGATGTACGCCTGGCAGTTCTCCAAGGCCCAGTACACGGCCGAACGGCACGGCTGGACCAGGTTCGTGTCGATGCAGAACCACTACAACCTCCTCTACCGCGAGGAGGAGCGCGAGATGCTGCCGCTCTGCGCCGACCAGGGCGTGGGCGTGCTGCCGTGGAGCCCGCTGGCCCGCGGCCGGCTCACCCGTGACTGGGGGACGGTCACCGGCCGCAGCACCACCGACAACTTCGGCAGCACCCTCTACCAGGAGGGCGACCGTGCCGTCGTCGAGGCCGTCACCCGTATCGCCGGGGAGCGGGGCGTGCCGCGCGCCCAAGTGGCCCTCGCCTGGCTGCTCCACCAGGACACGGTGACCGCGCCGATCATCGGCGCGTCCAAGCCGCAGCACCTCGACGACGCGGTGGCCGCCGTCGAACTGCGGCTGACGGACAAGGAGATCGAGGAACTCCAGGCGCCGTACCAGCCGCACCCGGTCGCCGGTCACTGACCCGCCGGTCACTGAACCCCGGACGCCGACCCGCCGGACGCGGCGTCCGCTACGCGCCGGTGCCCGGGGCGAGGGCCGTGAGGGACACCGTGGAGGCGTTGCCGCCGACCGGTACCTCGCCGCCCTGCCACGCCACACGCAGCGGCTGCCGCTCGTCCGGCGGGGTGACCAGCAGGGCGGCCGGGGTCGCCGTACGGGCCTCGCTGACCTCGGGGTTGGAGAAGCTCAGCCCCGCCCAGGCGCTGCGGCCCGGGGCCAGGGTGACCCGCGCCGGGGTGGTGCCGTCGGCGCGCCGCGGGTCCGGGCCGAGCTGCTTGCCGGAGGCGTCGACGAACGCGGCGCCCGGGAAGCCGTACACCGTGCAGGTGTGCGAGGAGACGTTGGTCAGGACGACGGGGAAGTTCTCCTGCCCGGCTCCCGGGTTCTCCCGGCCGACGGAGGCCCGCAGGTCGGCGGTGTGGCAGCGGGAGGAGGCCGCGGGCCGCGCGGACGTGCCGCCCGGCTCCCTGGGCGCGGCGGAGCCCGCGCGGGTCGCCCCGCCGGACGCCGTCGCTCCCGGACCCGTCGGTCCGCCCGGGTCCGCGGCCCCCGGTCCGGTCGTCGCGGTGGTGCCGGCGGTCGGAGCGGCTGACGCCGTCGGCGGCGGGGACGCGGTGGTCGCGACCGTGCCGCCGTCACCGCCGCCGCAGGCGGTCAGCGCGCCGGCCGCGGCGAGCGCGCTCAGGAGCAGAACGGGACAACGCGTGTACGAGGCCATGCCGGACGTCTGCCCGGGCCGCGCGGCCGCGATGCGGGGCCCGCGCGGCTTCACTCGGTCGGTCCCGCCTCCAGCAGCGCCAACTCCGCCCAGATCGTCTTGCCTTCGGCGGTGTGCCGACTGCCCCAGCGCTGGGTGAGCTGGGCGACCAGCAGCAGCCCGCGCCCGCCCTCGTCCCAGGTCTTCGCCCGGCGCAGGTGCGGTGCGCTGTGGTTGGTGTCGGACACCTCGCAGATCAAGGTGGTGTCGTCGTGGATCAGCCGCAGCCGGATGGGCGGGGCGCCGTACCGGATGGCGTTGGTGACCAGCTCGCTGACCACCAGTTCGGCGGTGAAGGTCGTGTCGCTCATCGACCAGGCCGCCAGCTGGTCGACGACCTGCTTGCGGATCGGGGCGACCAGCGACGGGTCGGCGGGGATGTCCCAGGTGGCCACCTGGGACGCCGGCAGTCCCTGGGTGCGCGCCAGCAGCAGCGCCACGTCGTCGGCGGCCCCGCCCGGCGGCAGCAGCGAGTGCAGCACGTGGTCGCAGGCCTGGTCGAGGGAGGCCGCCTCGGCCTCCAGCGCGTCGCACAGCAGCCGGTGCCCGGCGTCGGCGTCCCGCTCCCGCGACTCGATCAGCCCGTCCGTGTAGAACGCCAGCACGCTGCCTTCCACGAGGTCCAGCTCCGTGCACTCGAACGGCAGCCCGCCCACGCCCAGCGGGGGACCGGAGGGCAGGTGCACCCGCCGCGCGGGGCCGCCCGGCGGGATCAGCACGGGCGGCGGATGCCCGGCGCGGGCCAGGGTGCAGCGCCGTGAGACTGGGTCGTACACGGCGTACAGGCAGGTCGCGCCGACCTCGCCGGGGCTGCCCTCGCCGCCCGCCTCCTCCGACAGCCGCAGCACGAGGTCGTCGAGGTGGGTGAGCAGTTCGTCCGGCGGCAGGTCGATGTCGGCGAGCGTGCGCACGGCGGTGCGCAGCCGCCCCATGGTCGCGGAGGCCTGCACCCCGTGCCCGACGACGTCCCCGACGACCAGGGCGACCCGCAGCCCGGACAGCGGGATCACGTCGAACCAGTCGCCGCCCACGCCGGAGCGGGCCGCCGGCAGATAGCGGGAGGCCGCGGTCACGGCGGCGCTGCGCGGCAGGGAGCGCGGCAGCAGGCTGCGCTGCAGGGCGAGGGCGGTCTCGCGTTCGCGGGAGTAGCGGCGGGCGTTGTCGATGCAGACGGCGGCGCGGGCGGTGATCTCCTCCGCGAGCAGCGCGTCGTCCGCGCTGAAGGGGTCCGGGTGACGGAAGCGGTGGAAGACGGCGACCCCGAGGGTGGAGCCGCGGGCCTGCAGCGGCACGGCCATCGTGGAGTGCACGCCGTACTCGTGGAAGGCGCGGTGGCGGCGTTCGTCCCAGGACAGCCACCGCTCCAGGTCGCCGGAGGGCGCCGAGACGACGATGGCCTGGCCCGCGAGCAGCGCCGCGGCCTGCGGCGAGGGCGCCGGGTACTCCTCCGTGGCACCGGCCATGGTCACCGCGCCGGGGGTGCCGGGGTTCACCGAGTGGTGCGCGGCGCGGCGCAGCACGACCGGCGGGGTCAGCCGGGCCGGGGCCTCCCCGCCGTACTGGTCCGGGTCGAGCAGGTCGACGCTGACGAAGTCGGCGAGCACGGGCACGCACACGGCCGCCAGTTCCTGCGCCGTGCGGGAGACGTCGAGGGTGGTGCCGATGCGCACGCTGGCCTCGTTGACCAGTTGCAGCCGCTCGCGGGCCTGGTACTGGTCGGAGAAGTCGTGGGCGGTCACGCACACCCCGCGCACCCGGTCCTCGGCGTCGGTGACCGGGGCCATCCGGGCGAGCCAGGCGCGGGGGCGGCCCGTCCCGCGCAGGCGCAGCCGGGTCTGGACGTCACGCGGGCGGCCGGTGGTGAGCACCTCCACGAGCTGGCGTTCCAGCTCCTCGGTCGGCGGGGTGCCGCCGAGCTCGGCGAGTCTGAGGCCGCGCACCCGCTCCTCGGGCAGCCCGACCAGCTCGGCCATGGCGTCGTTCATCCGGTGCAGCAGCAGCCGCTCGTCGAACAGCGCGAGCGCGCACGGGGACTGCACGAGCGCCGCCGAGTCCAGCGGATCGCCGGGGGAGCGGGGCCCGGCGGCGTCCAGCGGAGCTACCACCAGCCAGTGGCCGGGCGCGTCCTCCCGGGGCTGCTGGTGGTGGGCCAGCACCCACACCTCGACCGTACGGCCGTCGCGGTGGCGCAAAGTGACCGTCCCGTGCCGACGGGAACCCTCCGCGGGCAGGGAGACGCCCGCCGCGTCCGCCAGCAGCCTGGCCGCGGGCCGGCCCACGACGTCCCCGGCGGGCCAGCCCAGCAGCCGGGCCGCACCGGCGTTCCACCCGGTCAGCGTGCCGTCGTCGGCGATGACGGCCCGGGCCGTCGCGGCATCGTCGAACGGGTAGTCCGGGCTCATCCTCGCCACTCCATTGCGCACACTCACAGTGAACGGTGTGTCACTCGGTTCCAGAGTAGTGCGTCCCCGCTTCCGGTGGTCGGGAACCCCCGGCGCTTTCTGTCGCCGGCGGGCCGAGGGCAAGGGCGAATCCGGCCGAGATCGGACGGTGGGACGTCCGGAATGGAAAGCGGTTGCCGAACTCTTGACGCCCGCCTGTGGCGCGCCGTCAGAATCTGTTCGATCCCGCGTAGTTGTGTGTACTCGTGGGGCACTATGAGGGAGGAGCCGTCGTGTCGGTCACTCGGAGATCGGTCCTGATCGCCTCCGCGGGCGTGCCCGCGACCGGGGCGCTGCTGGGCGCGGGCCCGGCACCGGCCCTGGCGGCGGCCCCGGACGCGGCCGGCCGGGCCATCGTCCCGCTGAGGGACGGCTGGCGCTTCGCGCTGGTGAACCCGGGCGGCCTCACCGACCCGACCGGCGCCTACGCCGCCGCGGCCGACCCCGGATACGACGACTCGGGGTGGCGCCGGGTGGCCGTACCGCACGACTGGAGCATCGAGCAGACGCCCACCACCGAACACGGCACCACCAGCGGCACCGGCTTCCTGCCCGGCGGACTCGGCTGGTACCGCCTGCCCTTCACCCTGCCCGCGGCATATGCGGGCCGCAGGATCGCGGTCGAGTTCGACGGCGTCTACATGGACTCCCGCGTGTACTGCAACGGCACCGAGGTGGGCTGCCACCCCTACGGCTACACGGGTTTCGCGTGCGACCTCACCGACCTGGTGCACACCGACGGCCGGACGCCGAACGTCCTCGCCGTCGAGGTGCGCAACCAGTTGCCCAGCAGTCGCTGGTACTCCGGCAGCGGCGTCTACCGCGAGGCCCGCCTGGTCGTCACCGAGCCGGTGCACGTCGCCCGCTGGGGCACGTACGTCACCACCCCGGAGGTCACCGCCGGGCACGCCCTGGTGCGGGTGGCCACGGACGTGGTGAACGCCTCCGGCGCCCCCGCCGAGGTCGAGGTGGTCTCCCGCATCACCGACCCGCACGGCCGCACCGTCGCCCGTACGGCGTCCACCGCCCACGTGACGGCAGAACACACCGAGACGCATGAACTGACCGTCCCCGCACCGCTGTTGTGGGACTTCGCCACCCCCGGGCACCGCTACGCCCTGCACACCGAGCTGCGGGTCGCGGGCCGTACGACGGACATCTGCCGCACCCCCTTCGGCATCCGCACGTTCCGCTTCGACCCGGACGAGGGCTTCCACCTCAACGGCGTCCACACCAAGATCAAGGGCGTCGACCTCCACCACGACCTCGGCGCGCTCGGCGCTGCCGTGCACATCGACGCGATCCGCCGGCAGCTGACGATCATGAAGTCGATGGGCGTCAACGCCCTGCGCACCTCGCACAACCCGCCCGCGCCCGAGGTGATCCGGGTCTGCGAGGAACTGGGCATCGTGATGATGGTGGAGGCGTTCGACTGCTGGCGCACCGGCAAGAACCGCTACGACTACGGCCGGTTCTTCGACGAGTGGTGCGAGAGGGACGCCGCCGAGATGGTCCGCGCGGCGCGCAACTCGCCCGCCGTGGTGCTGTGGTCCATCGGCAACGAGATCCCCGACTCCACCTCCACCGCCGGCCTCGCGATGGCCGACCGGATCATCGCCGCGATCCGCGCCGCCGACGCCACGCGCCCGCTGGTCATCGGCTCCGACAAGTACCGCCGGCTGCCCGCCAAGGGCTCCGCCGCCGACCTGATGCTGGCCAAGCTCGACGGGCTCGGCCTGAACTACAACACGGCCCAGTCGGTGGACGCCCTGCACGCCGCCTACCCGCACCTGTTCCTCTTCGAGTCCGAATCGTCGTCGGAGACCTCCACCCGCGGCGCGTACCAGGAGCCGGAGCACCTCAACACCGGCGAGAACCACACGCCGGGGAAGCGGGCGACCTCCTCCTACGACAACAACCTCGCCTCCTGGACGATGAGCGGCGAGTACGGCCACAAGAAGGACCGCGACCGCAAGTGGTTCGCGGGGCAGTTCCTGTGGTCCGGCATCGACTACATCGGCGAGCCGACGCCGTACGACGTCTTCCCGGTCAAGGCGTCCTTCTTCGGCGCGGTCGACACGGCCGGCTTCCCGAAGGACATGTACCACCTCTTCCGCAGCCAGTGGACGAGCGAGCCGATGGTCCATCTGCTCCCGATGAGCTGGAACCACCGGGCGGGGGAGACGGTCGAGGTGTGGGCCTACGCCAATGTCGACACCGTCGAGCTGTTCCTGAACGGCGAGTCCCTGGGCGTGCGGAAGTTCGACCGGAAGAAGACCGTCGACGGCCGGGAGTACCTGGAGACGACCGAGCCCACCGGCGACGACAAGACCGTCACCGGCGGCCCCTTCCCGGGCAGTTACACCAGCCCCAACGGCAGCGCGGGCAAGCTCCACCTCACCTGGAAGGTGCCCTTCAGGCCGGGTGAGCTGAAGGCGGTCGCCCGCCGGGACGGCCGCGTCGTCGCCACGGACGTGCTGCGCACCGCGGGGGAGCCGCACGCGGTGCGGCTGACCGCCGACCGCACGTCCCTGGCCGCAGACGGCCGGTCCCTGGTGTTCGTCACCGCCGAGATCGTCGACGCCCGCGGGGTGGTCGTGCCCGACGCCGGGCACCTGATCTCCTTCGAGGTCGCCGGGGGCTCCCTGGCCGGCCTGGACAACGGCCGTCAGGAGAGCGCCGAGCGCTACCAGGCAAGCACCCGCACCGCCTTCCACGGCAAGGCACTCGCCATCGTCCGCGCGGGCACCGAGCCCGGCGCCCTGAAGGTCACCGCCCGCGTGGACGGACTGCGCACCGGTACCGCCACCGTGCGCGCCACGCCGGCCCGCTCGGCGGCCACCACCCCGCCCGCCGCCTTCGCACCGGACTTCCCGGCGCCGCCCGCCTACCCGTCCGCGGACGCGAGCTACTCCGGGCGCCCCGACACGCTGCCCGCCGCGATGCTCGACGGCGACCCGGCGACCGGCTGGTCCAACGGCTTCAGCAAGGCCGCCACCGCCCTGCTGCCCGCGTTCGGCGGGGCCCGCGCCGAGGACTGGGTGTCGGTGGACTGGGGGCGCCCGCGGACCGTCGACCGCGTGGAGGTGTCCTTCACCGTCGACGCCACGCACAGCCTGCCGGGCGCTGTGACGGCCGACGTCTTCGACGGGCGGCGCTGGCGGCCCGTCACGGGCCTGCGCGTCGACCGGTCCGGCGGCGCCGACGCCCCGACCGTCGTCGCCTTCGACCCCGTCCGCGCCTCCCGCCTCCGGCTGACGCTGACCAGCGCCCACCCTGGGGAGCCCTCCGGAGCGGTACGGATCAGCCGGCTCGCGGTGCCGGGGGTGGTGTAGGCGGCGGGCGGTGCCCCGGAGTGCGGCGTGCGCCCGGCCGGGCGCACGCCGCGTCTCCTGCCGGTACCAGCACGCCTCCCCTCCCACCTGCGGATATTTACGCGTGAGTACCCGGGCGGTACCGTGAGGGCATGCCAGCTCTGAATGTGGAGTTCAGCGAGCGCGAGCTAGAGGACCTGCGGCAGATCGCCAAGGAGCGCGGTACGTCGATGAAGGCGCTCGTGCGGGAGGCGGCCGCCGCCGACATCGCCCGGCACCGCGCGCTCAAGGAGGGCGCGGAGGCCTTCCGGAGGTTCTTCACCACCCATGCCGAGGAGTTCGCCACCGCCTTCCCCGACGACGAACCGCCGGCGGGCGAGGGGCGGGTCGCCTGAGCGATGGCATCCGTCGTCCACATCGACGTCCCCTGGCTGCTGCAACGGCACGAGGAAGTCCTCCCCGAGCAGCCCACCATCAACGACTTCTCCGCGCTCGTCGCCGCCGTCGCCCGGCACCGGGTCGACCCGCCGCGGCTGGGCGTCGACTCCGACGCCGCGTGGCGGGCGGCCGCCCTGCTGCACACCCTCGCCGTGCTCAAGCCGCTGCCCTCGGCCAACGCCCGTTTCGCCTGCGCCACGGCCGTCGCCTACATGTTCGTCAGCGGTGCCGGCATCGATCCGCCCTACGGCGCGCTGGTCGACCTCGCCCGCGACCTGATGTCCGGCAAGGCCGATGTCTACCGCGCCGCCGACCGCCTGCGCGCCTGGCAGATCTGACCCTCCGGGCCGCCGGCCGAGGGCGGGAGGAGCAAGGCCGGCGGCCGTCTCGCGCAGGAGAGCCGCCGTCCTGCGCGGGGCCTCCGAGGAAGGGCCGTGACCAGTGGACTACGGCGCGTGGTGGGGCGGGAGCGTGCGTGCCGTACGGGACTGTGCGCGGGATTCACACGGGGCGCGGTTCTCCGGAAAACGGCGCAATTCCGTGTGCGGCTCCCGTCCGCGGCCGAAAACGCTTGCTGCCGGAAACGCTTCGGCACACGCCCCGATCTGACTTTCTTTCAAAGGCGGGGAGCCGACTCCGCGCGGCTTGTTGCCCGCAAGTCGGGTATGCAAGGCTGAGCGCTTCCCGCGCGCGCCGGAAAGGGCAGGCCAGGTGCGCGCTCTTTTGCGGCGCGCGGCGATCGATGTGTTGCTCCCAGCGCGTGGGAAGGAATCCGCTCACCGTGCCCACCCCCCACCCCTCTCGTCCGCTCTTTCCGCCTCCTGGCGGTGATGCCCCGGACGAATCCGACGAGGCGCTCGCCCTCCGGGCCCGCGGCGGCCCCGACGACGACGTCGCCCAGGCCACGGCGCTGCTGATGGCGCGGCACTGGCAGCCGGTGCACGACTACGCCGTCATCTGCCTGGCCACGTCCGCGCAGGTCGCGGCGATGGTGACGGCGGCCGCGTTCCACCAGGTGCTCGACCGGCTCACGCTGGGCGAGCCGGCCGCCGCGCTGCGCCCGCGACTGCTGCTGGCCGTGCGGGGCACGGTGCGGCAGTGGGCGGCGGCCGAGCGAATAACCGGCGTTCTGCCGCAGTTGGACAAACCCGCGGGCGGCCGCGGAATGCGCGTCGCCAAGTACATGACACCCGAAAACCGCCGGCTGGCCGAACGGGCATTCCACGTCCTTCCCGCCGAGGCCCAGTGCCTGCTGTGGCACATCGACGTCGAGGCCGAGCCGGCAACGGTTCCCGCCGCCCTGCTCGGCATGACCGAGGAAGCCGCGGCGGCCGCTTACCAGGACGCCCGGGAAAAACTCCGCGAGGGCTGTGTGCGCGCCCATCGCGAACTCGCCCCGACCCCGGAGTGCCGCCACCACAACCGTCTCCTCGACGTCCCCATCCGCCGCGGCGGCGGCCTGCTCCCGGAGGTGCGCCGGCACCTCGCGCAGTGCCGGCACTGCCGCGCGGCCGCCGACCAACTGGGCCACTTCGACGGCGCGTTGGGCACCCTGCTCGCCGAGGCCGTGCTCGGCTGGGGCGCCCGCCGCTACCTCGACTCCCGCCCCGGCCGCACGGGCCGCTCCCGGGCCGCCGCCCGGCACCGCGGCCGGCGTCCCGGGCGCCGCCCGCTGCCCGGCGCCCGCTCCCCGCGCACCCTGCTCACCGTCGGGCTCGCCTCCGCCGGCGTCCTGACGACGCTGCTCGCCGCCGGGGTGTGGTCCGACGACGGACACGGCACCGGACCCGCCGCCTCCGCCGCGGCCACCACCACCCGCTCGCCCGCCGCCGGCGCCTCGCTGCCGCCCGCCGTCTCCAGCGCCCCGCCCGGCGCGGACCGGTTGCCGACCGGGCCCCGGCGCACGCGCCTGCGCAACGTGGCCGCCGACCTGTGCCTCGACATCCGCGGCCAGGCCGTCGCCGGGGCCCAGGTCCAGCTCGGGGTGTGCTCCTCGGCCTGGACCCAGCAGTGGTCGTACGAGGACGACGGGCTGCTGCGCAGCGTGGCCGCGCCGCGGCTGTGCCTGGACTCGCACGCCGACGCGGGCGTGGTCATCCTCGGCGCCTGCGCGGCCCCCGGCGACGGGCGCGCCGACGACGTGCGCTACGACCTCACCGTGCGCGGCGAGCTGCTGCCGCGCTGGGACGAGACCCTGGCCCTGGCCACGGTGTCCCCGGACCCCGGTGCCGACGTCGTCGTCCAGGTCCGCGACGGGTCCGACGCCCGCCGCTGGCGCACCGACACCCCGGCGGCCACCCCGGGCTCCCTGTCGATCGCCCGGCCGGGCGGCCCCGGGGACCGCGGGGCTGTGCCGCCCGAGCGCGCATGAGCGGGCACCGGCGAGACCTCCGTCGTCTCGCCGGTGCCCCGGGGCCGGCGTCCCGCGCCCCGTGCCTCACACGGCGGCTCTCACCTGTCGCCGCGCGGCACGGTGTCGAAGGGATCGCCGAAGTCCTCCTTCCGCGCGACGCACAGGGCCCAGATGACGAACCCCGACATCGCGATCATGATCACCGACCACACCGGGTAGTACGGCAGGGACAGGAAGTTGGCGATGACGACGAAGCCCGCGATGGCCACGCCGACGACCCTCGCCCACGTCGCCGCCTGGAACAGCCCGATGCTGACGATCACGGCGACCACGCCCAGGGCCAGGTGGAGCCAGCCCCAGCCGGTGAGGTCGAACTGGAAGACGTAGTTGCGCGTGGTGAGGAACACGTCGTCCTCGGCGATCCCCATGATGCCGCGGAAGATGTCGAGGATCCCCACGAGGGCGAGCATGACGGCGGCGAAGGTCATCAGGCCGGCGGCCCATGCGTAGGTCGTCGTACTGTGCTGCGCTCGGGGCGCGTGGGTGGCGGTCATGTTTCTGCCTCGCTCGGTGGCCGGCGCTCAGCGCGGGGTGGAGACGGGGGTCGCGCCCGCACCGTCCGGGGTGTGGGCATCGCTCAGCACGACGGCCTTGGCCCGGCGGAACTCCTCGTCGGTGATGTCGCCGCGAGCGCGCATGTCGGACAGCTTGGCGAGCTCGTCGGCGCTGCTCGCACGGGTGCTCTCGCCCGCCGTCTTCTTGATGTACGCATCGAGCTCCGCCTGCTGCGCACGGGCGTGGGCGATCTCCCGGTGCCCCATGCTCTTGCCGCGGGCGATGACGTAGACGAAGACGCCGAGGAAGGGCAGGAGGATGACGAAGACCATCCAGCCGGTCTTGCCCCAGCCGCTCAGCTCGTCGTCACGGATGATGTCGCCGATGATCCGGAAGAGCAGTATGAACCACATGATCCACAGGAAGAACCACAGCATGGTCCAGAACATGCTCAGGAGCGGGTAGTCGTAGGCCAGTTCCATGGGGTGCTCATCTCTCTTCTCGGTTCCGGGCGGGCGTCCTGCCGCCGTCCCCGGTTGTTCTCAGCGTGCACACGCCGGGGCCCGGGGGGCCTCACCCCGGGCGGGTGAAGTCCCGGCCGCTCACGGCCCCGCCCCGTCCGGATGGGCCGCCGCCCGGGCCTGCCCCGCCGCCGCGGCCAGCACGGCGAGGAGGATCAGGACCAGCAGGACCAGGCCGACGACGAGGACCACGGCTCCGACCGTGGGGTAGTTCCACAGGATCAGGGCCAGCGCCCCGCCGCCGATGACGACACCCGTGGTCCACGCCCGGTGTCCCGCCAGCCAGCGGCCGGTCGCGCCGGTGTTCATCCCGGCGTCCCGCAGCGCATGGCCGGCCGCTCCGGTACCGCGCCCGGCCAGGGAGCGCGTCCCCCGGGCCACCCGGCTCGGGCCGTACAGGAACGCGGCAAGCGCCGTGATCACGGCGACCACCAGCAGGGTGCGGGTGCTGTTGCGCAGGAAGCGGATGAAGGTGTCGTAGACCGCCGCTGCGGCGTCCGGTGGCAGCGCCGAGGAGGGCACCGAGTCGAGGTAGACCCGGCGGACGACGGCCAGCCCGACCAGCAGCACGATCATCATCACGCCGACCCCGGACGCCGTGACCAGCAGCATCATGCGGTGCGCGGGAGCGATCCACACGGTGAGCGCGGCGAGGACGATGGTGATCACGGGCAGCCAGACACCCATGATGTCCAGCAGCCGGATCGCGTCCTGCGCCTTGGAGAGCTTGGCGGTCTCGAACAGGGTGATCTGCCGGTCCGGGGTCGGGATGGCGGAGGCCTTCTGGAAGCCCCGGTCGACGAGGCGCTGCTTGACCTGGTCGACGACGGTCCCGAGGTCCAGCGTGATCTTGTCGCCGTGCGCCTGCACGGCCTTGCTCTGGTCCCCGGTCAGCATGCCCACGACGGCCGACTGGGCGCGCCGGTTGGCGCCCACCCACGCCTGCTGGAAGACGTCGCTGGTGACCACCCGGTTCACCACGTCGTGCACGGCGCTCGTCAAGGCGCTGCGCAGCGGCGCGGCCAGAGCGGCGGACTGGCTCACGACGGCGGGCGGCGCCCCCGCGTTCGCCAGCGCCTTGCTCAGCGACGCCGTCACCGCGTCGACGTCCACGTTGTCCACGACGCGGGTGGTCAGACGGTCGGTGACGACGCTCTGCACGGCCGGGTTCTTCGCCAGCGGCGCGACGGTCTGCACATAGCGGTCGGTGTCGGTCACCGTGGAGTCCACCCACGCCGCGACCACGGCCAGCGGGGCGAGCAGCAGGGTGATGATCAGCAGCAGCGACGCCCCGGCGTACCGCGTCTTGCGGTGGCGTACGGCGGCGGCCCGGCGCAGCCGCTTGTAGTCGGCGTGTTCGTCGGCGCTCAGCACCACGTGCTCGCCGGTGTGGGGGCCGGGGTCCGGGGTCGGAGGGGTTGTCTTCGAGGCCATGGGGGACTCCTCGGAGGTCGGGCCCTACGCCGGCGACGGGCCGGGACCTGGCCCGGAGCGCGCCTTGTGCAGGGCGGCCCGCAGCGCCAGCGCGAGCCCCAGTTCGGCCACCCCCAGCAGCACCAGCCACAGCCCGAGCAGCCGGGTCAGAGCGACCGCGGACTCGGAGGGCAGGGCCAGCACCACCACACCCGCGACCACGGCGAGGGCCGCGGCGCCGACGACGAAGCCGCGGTGCGGCATGCCCTTGGCGGCCAGCGCCGCCCACCCGGTCAGCATGCCGGTCACCAGCCACACGGCCCCGGTGATCAGCGACAGCGCGGCGATCGTCTGCAGCGGATGGCGCAGGCACAGCACCCCGGCCAGGACGTACAGCACCGCGATCAGGACGCCCGCGACCCGGTCGCCGTGCTCCCGGGCGAAGGCCGCGACGAACCGGAAGGCGCCCGTGACGACCAGGTACAGCCCGATCAGCACCGCCAGCACGTGCAGTGTCTCGTCCGGCCAGGCCAGGATCAGGATGCCCGGCACCAGCGTCGTCACCGCCGAACCCAGCAGCCAGGTCCAGCGGCCGCCCAGATCGGCCAGCTGCCGTTCGGGATCACCCCGGGCGGGGCCCGCCGCGTCGGTCGGTACCGCGGCGTCCCCGTCCGAGGCGGGCAGCGCCCCGTCGGTCAGCGGTTCGGGTCCGGTGTGGGGTGCCGGACCACGCGATACGGTCATGGCTCCTCCTCGCGTGACGCGGTCAACCACCACCGGACCGCCGACGGGACGGTGTGCGGTGCCCGCACACCGTCCAGCGTTCCGTGCGCGCCCGCACGCCGGGTCACCCCCGGTGGGTGATCCGCGCGCCCCGCCCGACGCGGTGGGCTGGATGCCGGACACCGCCATCGGTCGCGGAGGGACGACGTGCCACGCCATGAGTAGTGATCCAGTCACCGACCGGACCCGGGCTCCCGCGGACGGGGAAGCGGCCGCGCGGACGGACCCGTCGGTGCACGCGGGACGCCTCGCGGCGACCGTCGCCCTCGTCCGTCCCGCGCTCATCGCGGCGACCCTGCTCGCCGCCTACTACCTGCTCCCGCTGGACCAGGACAGCACGGCGCTCACTTCGACGGTGCTCGTGTGCGGGCTGCTCGCGGTGGCGGGGGTGTTCGCCTGGGAGGTGCGGACCATCGTCCGGTCGCCCTACCCGCGATTGAGGGCCGTCGAGGCGCTCGCCGCGACCGTGGTGCTGTTCCTGGTCCTCTTCTCCTGCACCTACTACCTGCTGGAGCGGCACCAGCCCGGCTCCTACAGCGAACCGCTGACCCGGACCGACGCCCTGTACTTCACCCTGACCACGTTCACCACCGTCGGGTTCGGGGACATCACCGCCCGCTCCCAGGTCGGACGCGTGGTGACGATGCTGCAGATGGCCGGCGGACTGGTGCTCTTCGGCGTCGCCGCACGGGTGCTGGCGGCAGCGGTCGAGGCGGGGCTGCGGCGCAAGGGCGAGCGGGCGCAGGAACAGGACCCCGCCCGGAGGGAAACGGAGAGCAAGCCATGACGACGCCGATCAACGCGCACGCCCCCGCCTCGCCGGCCGGCCGAGCGGCCTACGGCCGGGACGCCCGCAAGCGTGCCTCACGGTCCTGCCACGCCTGGTTCGAGACGGGAGACCAGCGTCCGGACCCGGTCGCGGTGCTGGAGGCCCAGTCCGCCACCCGGGTGCCCGAGCTGGTGCCGATCCGCTACGCCCGCATGCTGGAGTCACCGTTCCGCTTCTATCGGGGTGCCGCGTCCCTCATGGCCATGGACCTCGGGGAGATCCCCAACACCGGGCTGCTGGTCCAGCTGTGCGGAGACGCCCACCTGCTGAACTTCCGGCTGCTGGCCTCGCCCGAGCGGCATCTGGTCTTCGACATCAACGACTTCGACGAGACCCTGGCGGGCCCGTTCGAATGGGATGTGAAACGGCTCGCGGCGAGTTTCGCGATCGCGGGCCGGCACAACGGCTTCTCCACCGCGGAACAGGACGGCGCCGTACAGAAGTGCGTGCGGGCGTACCGGACGCGGATGCGGGAGTTCGCCGGCATGCGCACGCTGGACATCTGGTACGCCCAGGACGACGCGGACCGGATGCGCGAGCTGATGGCCTCGTCGTTGAGCAAGGAGGCCAGGCGGCGCGCCGACCGGGCGACGTCCCGGGCCCGCAGCCACACCGACCTGCAGGCCTTCGCCAAGCTCACCCGGGTCACCGCCGCCGGCCGGCGCATCGCGCCCGACCCCCCGCTGATCACCCCCCTGCGCGACCTGTCCGACACCTCCGAGGACGCCCAGGAGAAAGAGCTGCGGACCGTGCTGGAGGCGTACGCGCGGACCCTGTCGTCCGAGCGCCGGCACCTGCTCGGCCGCTTCCGGCTGGTGGACATCGCCCGCAAGGTGGTGGGCGTCGGCAGCGTCGGCACACGCTGCTGGATCCTGCTGCTGCTCGGCAACGACGACGAGGACCCCCTGCTGCTCCAGGCCAAGGAGGCACAGGAGTCGGTGCTGGCCGCGCACACCGGCGGCACGCCCTACGACAACCAGGGCCGGCGGGTGGTGGCGGGACAGCGCCTGATCCAGACGACCAGCGACATCTTCCTCGGCTGGACCCGCGCGAACGGACTCGACCACCGCGGCCGGGACTTCTACGTGCGCCAGCTGCGGGACTGGAAGGGCATCGCCCAGCCGGACTCGATGGACCCGGGCCTGCTGAACCTCTTCGCCCAGCTGTGCGGGGCCAGCCTGGCGCGGGCCCACGCCCGCTCCGGCGACCCCATCGCCATCGCGGCCTACCTGGGCGGCGGCGACCGCTTCGACCGCGCCCTGATCCGGTTCGCGCAGGCCTACGCCGACCAGAACGAACGCGACGCCGAGGCCCTCGCGGCGGCGGCCCGCTCGGGCCGCGTCCAGGTGGCCTCGCTGTGAGGAGGACGCCCCGGGGCGCACGGGAGAGGTGAGGGTCGCGCCCCGGGGGTGAACCGGACCGGTCGTCCGCCCAGGGGCGACCGGACCCGCCGCACGTGCCGCCGCGACCTGCCCACCGCGGCGGCACCGACGTGTCCCGGCCGTGGTGTCCGGGGGCGGGCGAGGTGCCGGGGGCTGGTCCGGTGACGGGGGCAGTGAGGCAGCCGGGCAGCCGCCTGGGCGCGGCCGCCCCTGCGGGCTGGGTTCCCGGCCACCGGTCCGGCGACCGGCGCCGTGAAGCACCAGGGATACAGGGGCGCGGCTGTCGACGCGTGCGAGGAGCCGGCCCGGCGGCCGGGCGTGTCGAGCGGCCCAGCGGCCGGGCGCGTCGAGTGGCCGGCGTCCGCCGGGGCCTCGGGGGGCGAGGAGCCGGAGGGAGCCGGGGCGGGAAGCAGCCGGGGCGGGGTGCGAGAGGCCGGAGGCGCCGGGTGCGCGGAGCAGCCAGGCGGTCGGGGGCTCCGGCGACCGGGCGGCGCGTGAGTCCCTGCGCCGCCAGGCGCGCGCCGACCGTGCGACGCGGCCGGCCCGTGAGGCGCGCCGACCGTGCGGGCGGCCGGCCCGTGAGGCCCGCCGCAGCCGGTCCGCCGCCCCGGCGTCCGGCTCAGTCCGGCAGTTGCCGCATCTCCACCACCCGCAGGCCCAGGGACCGGAAACGGGCCAGCAGACCGTACAGGTGCGCCTCGTCGACGACGGGGCCGTACAGCAGCGTCTGGCCGGAGATCACCACATGCTCCAGCTCGGGGAAGACCCTGGTCAGTGTTTCCGACACATGTCCCTCGACGCGGATCTCATAGCGCATGGGCTGCTCTCTCCTGCCGACGGCCGGTGGCAGTCTTGGTGGAGCTCCGCGTCCCATCGTCCCGCCCCGGAAGGGGCACGGGCCTCACCCGGGACAGGTGACCTCCGGGCCGGTGGGACGCTCAGTGCTTCAGGACCAGCTTGAAGCAGACGATCAGCAGGCCGAGCACCAGGTTGACCGAGGCTGTGAGGACTGTCAGGCGTGCCGACGCTCCGGCCCGCTGTGCCGCGGCCACCGACCACCCCACCTGCCCGGCCACGGCCACGCCGAGCGCCAGCCACGCCGCCCCGGACACGTCCAGCCCGAACAGCGGGCTCACGGCCACCGCCAGGGCCGGCGGCAGGGCGGCCTTCACGATGGTCCACTCGTCCCGGCACACGTGCAGGACGGTGCTCCGGTCCAGGGCGTGCTGTGCCAGCCGGGCGCCGAACAGCTGGGCGTGCACATGCGCCACCCAGAAGGCCACCGCGCTGAGCAGCAGCAGGAGGACCAGCTCCAGCCGGGGCAGGGAGCCGAGGGTCCCGGCGCCGGCCACGACGGAGGCGGCGAGCAGCGAGCCGTAGACGCCACTGGTGTAATCGGCGTGGGCCCGCCGCTCCCTGCGGCGCGCCTTGCGCCGTGCGCGCGCGTCGGTGGGGGCGGATGTGAGCACGAGGGTCTCCGTTCAGCGCACCGGACCGAGGACGCCGGTGTCCGGGCGCTCGGCCTGCCGGGCGCGGCCCGTGGGCAGGTTCGGGGTGACCAGGAAGCTCGCCAGGGTGATGCCGCCGGTGGCGAGGATCGCCGCCTTGAGCCCGTTGAGCTGCGCGGTGGCGTAGGAGTCCGTGACGGCGGCGACGTCGGACGGTGGCAGCCCGGCGTGTTCGGCCGCTGTGCGCACCTGGTCGGTGGAGACGAACGAGATGCCCGCTTCGAGGGCGACGCCGGTCTGCGCCCGGGCCTCCTGCGACAGCGCCGGGTTGTTCTCCACCTGGGTGGTGAAGGCGTGGGTCAGCGCACCGATGAGCAGCGAGCCGATGAGTGCGGTCCCCAGCGCCGAGCCCAGGTTCTGCGCCGTGAACTGCAGGCCCCCGACCTCGCTGCGCTCCTCCTCGCCGACGCTGGACTGCACGACGTTGCCGAGCTGGGAGGCGAGCAGTCCCATGCCCAGGCCCAGGACGGCCATGGCCCCGGCGAACTGGGCGTCGTCGATGACCGGGTCGATCGTGGCCAGCAGCCACACGATGGCCGCCAGCAGGGTCAGCAGGGCGAACCGGACCACCCGGCGCGGCCCCGCCGTCCGCCCAAGACGCGAGCCGAGCAGCGAGGCCACCAGCATGGTCGCGGAGACGGGGAGCAGCCGCAGCCCCGTCTCGAAGGCGTCGAAGCCCTGCACCACCTGGAGGTACAGCGGTATCGCGAAGAACAGGCCGAGCAGGATCAGGTTCTGGCTCAGCAGCGCCGACAGCCCCGACCGCAGCGCGGGCTTGTGCAGCAGGCGCAGGTGCACCAGGGGCTCGGCCCCGGTGGCCTCCCGCCGGTGCTGCCAGCGGACGAACAGGGCCAGCACCGCCGTCCCGGCACCGATGACGAACAGCGTCGGCGCGAAACCGAAGACGGTGAAGGGGGCGTTGCGGGGCTGCACCCAGCCCCAGGAGCTGCTCTGCAGCACGCCGAGGACGCACAGCGCGAGGCCCGCCGCCGAGAGCACGCCACCGACCACGTCCAGGCGGGGACGCGGCCCGGTGCGCGGCGCCTCGGTGATCACCCGCCGGAAGGCCAGCACGGCGAGCACGACGACGACCTCGCCGGCGAAGACGAGGCGCCAGGTCAGGTAGGTCGTCACCCAGCCGCCGAGCAGCGGGCCCACCGCGATGCCCGCGCCCGCGAGCCCGCCGATGACGCCGTAGGCGACGGCCCGGTCGCGTCCGTGATACGCCTCCGCGACGAGCGCCGCCATGGACGGCAGCACCATGGCGGCGCCGAGCCCCTCGATCACCGACCAGCCCACGGCCAGCACCCACAGGGTCGGGGAGACGGCGGTCAGGGCCGATCCGACGCCGTACACGGCCATCCCGATCAGGAACATGCGCCGGCGTCCCAGCAGGTCCCCGACCCGGCCGCCGATGATCATGAACGCGGCCATGACCAGGGAGTAGAGGGTGATGACCGCCTGGATGGCGGTGACCTCGGTGTCGAAGTCCTCGACCAGCCGGCTGATCGAGACGTTCATGACGGAGGTGTCCAGGACCATCAGGAACTGGGCCGTTCCGAGCACCATCAGCGGCCGCCAACGCGCCACGGTGACCACCTCGCCGAGTCGGCCCGGGCCGCGGCACCCGCGCCCGGGCGGCGGCCGGCATCCCCGCCGCCGGTTCCCATGCCAGCCGAGACGGCCGCCCGGCGCCTCACCCGCGGCGGGGGAGCGGGCCCGGCCCGGGCCGCCGCGACGTCTACAGCAGTCCCAGCCCGCGGGCCCGGCGCACCGCGTCCTGCCGCCGGTTCACCATCAGCTTGCGGTAGACGTTCTTGACGTGGGTCTTGACCGTGTTCACCGACACGTACAGGTCGGCGGCGATCTCCTCGGTCGACATCATCTCGGCGAGCCGGGCCAGCACCTCGCGCTCCCGCCCGCTCAGCCGTTCCACCAGCAGGGGCGGGGGTTCGCTCGCCGGGGCGGGCGCGGGGCGGTCCGGGGTGAGCCAGCCGACGGCCAGCTGCCGCAGCGGCTCCGCCGCGAGGAAGGGTTCCACCCACGGCCCGGCCTCCACGAAGGGCCGGCGCAGCCGGTCCCGCCGCGCCTCCGCCAGCGCGTCCGCGAGCAGCCGCCGGGCCGCGGAGAGGTGTCCCTCGGCGTGCGCGGCCTGCGCGCGCACGAGCGTGGCGCGGACCCGCACCGCCGGTCCGGCCCGCAGGTCCGGGGCCAGCTCGTCGAGCACCGTGAGGGCCGCCGCGCGGTCCCCGGCCGCGAGCCGGGCCCGTGCCTCGCCCACGGCGCAGGCGGGCTGCTCCTCGGCCACGTCCCGCAGCACCTCGGCGGCCTCGTCGGGGCGGCCCTCGGCCAGATGGGCGGCCGAGGCGACCAGCGCGGCGTGGCTGCGCGCCCACGGGGAGGCCACGTCGGCCTCGGGCACGGCCGTCCGCGCCGCCGCCACCGCCGCGTCGGCCCGGCCCCGGGCCAGGAGCAGCCGTGCGGTCACCAGGGACCGGCCCGCGGCCGTCACCGGGTCGGGTGCCTCCGTGTCGTCGGTCTGGTCGATCAGGGCCTCGGCCTGGGCCAGTTCGTCGCGGTCGACGGCCACCGCGGCCAGCACCAGTCGTCCCAGGCCCGCGCCGGCGGGCTGGTGCAGGCTGAACCGCTCCGACTCGGTCAGCGCGGCGGAGGCATGGCGCTCGGCCGGGCCCGGCCAGCCGTCGAGGTAGTCGATCAGCGCGAGATGCCCCAGGGACTCCTGCCGCGCGACGGCGGTGGAGACACCGTCGTCGCCGTCGGCCACGGTGGTGAGGGCGGTGCGGGCCTCGTCGAAGCGCCCGGCCCACACCCGCGCCGAGCCCACGTGGGTCAGCAGCAGCGCGGGGAGCTCCGGATGCTGGTCCAGCAGGTGGACCGGGACCTGGGGCCGCAGCTCCCGGGCCGCCCGGGCCGCCTCCTCCGCGCGGTCGGGCGAACCGGACAGCCGGGCGGCCAGGGCCTCGAGCAGCGCGCAGCTCAGCTGCGCCGCCGCCGGTTCGGAGTCGTCGGCGGTGAGCTGTTTCTCGGCCTGCTCCAGATGCAGCAGGCCGTGGCCGAGGTCGTGCCGGGACAGGTCGCGGGCGGCGCGGACCAGGTCCGTCGCCGGGCTGGACGCCGCGGGTTCCATGGCGGCGAAGACCGCGTCCAGGTCGTCGGAGCGCACCCCCGTGAAGAGCTGCCCGATGGCCAGGTCGTCGACCACGGCGTGCGCGGTGAAGTCCCAGTCGCCCGCGGCCGCGCCGTGCGCGACCGTCTCCGCGAGCGTCCCGGACCGCCGCAGCCAGTGCGCGGCCCGCCGGTGCAGTTCCGGCTCCAGGGCGAGGGAGCGCTCACGCAGGTGCACGCGGAGGATCTCCCGGAACAGCGGATGCAGGCGGTACCAGTCGTGCCCGAGGTCCTCGACGAAGGCGTTCTCGCGGTGCAGTCCGGCCAGGAGGGGCGCGGCGTCGGACCGTCCGGTGAGGACGTCGGCCAGTTCGGCGCAGAACCGTTCCAGGACGCTGACCCGCAGCAGCAGGTCCTGCGTCCCGGGCGGCTGCCGTCCGAGCACCTCGGCGAGCAGGAAGTCGGCCACGGGGCTGTGGCCCGCCTCGAACTCCTTCAGGTACACCTCCGGGTCCGGGCTCTGCTGCGCGGCCAGGGCGCACAGCCGCAGACCGGCCGCCCAGCCCCGGGTGCGCTCCACCAGCGCGAGCGCGGCCGGCAGGCTCAGGTCCAGCCCGTGCAGCCGCAGCAGCGTGACGGTCTCCTCAGGGGTGAAGGCCAGCTCGGCGTCCCTGATCTCGGTCAGTTCGCCGGCGGCGCGGTACCGGTGCAGCGGCAGCAGCGGTTCGGTGCGGGTGACCAGGACCAGCCGCAGTCCCGGCCCGGCGTGGCGCAGCACGAACGCCAGCTGCTGCGAGACCTCCGGGTGGGCGCGGTCGTACTCGTCGAGGACGACGGTCACGGTCCGGCCGCTGCCGCTGAGCCGTGCCGCGAGCCGGTTCAGCAGGGTGTGGTCGGCCCGGTCGGCGCCCGGCGGGAACACGAGGTCGGCGGGCAGGTCGGTGCCGCTGATGCGCAGGGCCCGCAGCAGATGGGCCCAGAACATGTCGGGCTCGCGGACCATGTCGTCGAGGGTGAGCCAGGCGACCGGCTGGGTGAGTTCCGCGGCCCAGTCGGCGACCAGCAGGGTCTTGCCGGCGCCCGCGGATCCGTTGACCATCACCAGGGGGGTCCGTGGCGACGGGCCGAGACGGGCCAGCAGCCGCTCGCGGCGCAGGAACGTCACCGGGCGGGCCGGCCGGGCGAACCGGGTCCGAAGGAACGGATCGCCGAGCGGATCGACGTCCGGTGCGCCCTCGTCGTGCGGAGTCTCCTGCTCGGATTCCACGCCACTCACCACCCACAGGGATGCGGCTGCCGTCCCTACATCACCCTCACACTCTGCCCGGCGGGACGCCCGTCGAGCAGGGCCGAAGGTCCCCGACCGGGGTCCCGGACGTCCCGGACAGGGCCGGTGAGCTGGCCGTTCGAGTACGGGCAAGGGGTGGGCACGAGGATCTCGCCCCTCACCGTCCGTGTCGTTCCGCAGGTCTTGAGACGGGGCTGCGCCTCACCCGCACCGGGTGATGCCGGGCGCAGCCACCGGTGCGAGCCGGTCGCGGGCCGGCGCGGCCGCAGCCCCTCGATCGCGCGCCGGCCTCACTCCGCCGGGCCTTTGCGCCGGCGGTGGACGTCCCGCCGGATGCCGCGCCAGTGCGACCGGGTCTGCTCGACGAGGCTGTCCCACTGCCGGCGCACCTCGTGCTCGGAGGGGCGCGTTCCCTGGCGAATGCGGACCAGTTCGTCCCGTACCTCCCGGCCCAGCGCGGCGGACGCCACCAGGACGAACATGACGGCGAAGAGCGCCGAGAGCATGGCGAAGACGGCGCCGACCGCGCCGTAGCGATCGGCGTAGGTGTTGAACAGGCGCGGCAGGTACAGGGAGGCGCCCCAGGAGTAGAGCGTGGTCAGCACGGCCGCGGTGACCCCGAAGGGGATCAGGTCGCGCCAGGCGATCCGCTTCGCCGACAGGACCCAGCCGCTGAAGACCAGGAACACCCCGGTCACCAGCGCCTCACCCACCGCGGTCAGCAGCCTCACCGCGTGCCCCCCGGACAGCGTGGAGAGCCACCCGCTGACCAGGGTGTAGCCGGCCAGCCAGAACAGCCACCACAGGCCGTTGCGGGAGTTGCGCACGCTGAGCGGGCGCAGCTCCCAGCTCTGCTCGAACAGCCGCTGCGCGGCGCGGGCGAAGCTCAGCGCCGACACGGCCAGGAAGAGCGCGCCGAAGACGCCGGTGCTCGGGCTCGCGCTCTCCCCGGGGGAGAAGAGGAGGTGCACCGCCTGCGCGCCCGCCCCGGTCAGGCCGTAGCGCTGGATGATCCGCTGGGCGGCGTCGACGTGGACGACGGAGCTCAGGAGGGCGCTGAGCAGGACGGACAGCGGGACCAGGGCGGTGAAGGCGCTCGAGGCCAGGGCCATCGAGCGGTCGAAGCCGATGACCTTCTGAAAGCGGTTGAGGACGCGCAGCGCGAAGTCGGGACGCAGCCAGAAGGTGAGGGTCCTGGTCACGCGCTCGCGGTTGATCCTGGCCGTCCTGCCCTCCACGCCGTGCCGAAACCGTGGGCGGCGCGAGCCTAACCGCCGCGCGGGGGCGGACGGCAGCGCGACACGGGCCTCGCCGGGCCGCCGCCCCCGCGCGGTGCCGGGTCAGTTCACCACGTCCCGCGGCGGCCGGCCCGCGAGGAAGTCCGCCGCGTTGCGCACCGCGGCCAGCCCGATGCGGACGACCGTTTCCCGGGTGACGCCGCCGACGTGCGGGGAGAGCACCACGTTCGGGGCCTTCAGCAGGCGCAGGGACGGCGTCGGGGGCTCCGGATCGAAGACGTCGAGGCCCGCGCCGGCCAGGGCGCCCCGCTCCAGGGCGTCCGCGAGGGCGTCCTGGTCGATCAGGGCGCCGCGCGCGGTGTTGATCACGAACGCCGTGGGCTTGAGCAGGGCGAGCCGGCGGGCGTCGAGCAGGTGCCGGGTCTCCTCGGTGAGCGGCGCGTGCAGGGTGACGTAGTCGGAGGCGGCGAGGAGCTCGTCGAGCGGGACGTGGCGGGCGCCGAGCCGCTCCTCCGTCTCCGCGGGCACCCGGCGGCGGGCCGTGTAGAGGATGCGCAGGTCGAAGGCGGCGGCCCGGCGCGCGACCTCACGGCCGATCTGGCCGAGTCCGACGATGCCGAGCGTCTTGCCGGACAGCTCCGTCAGCGACCGCTGCAGCCGCGGCAGCGCCCAGTCCGCCTCCCTGAGCGCGGTGTGCGCGGGGACCAGCTGCTTGGCGAGCGCCAGCATGAGGGCGAAGGTCTGCTCGGCGACGTTCTGCGCCTCGGCGCCCGTGGAGCCGATGGTGCACACGGTGACGCCCCGGGCGCGTGCCGCCGCGGTGTCCACGTAGTCGTAGCCGTGGCTGGCGCACTGCACCAGCTCCAGCCGCGGGGCGGCGGCGAGGTGGCCGGCGTCCACCGCCGCGAGGGCGGTGACGATCGCGTGCGCCTCGCGCAGGGCGGCCGGGTCCTCGCCGGCGCTCTCCACCACGGTGACGTGCGCGTCGCCGGGGAACGTGGCGGCGAGCGCGGTGCCCGCGGCACGGCCGCCGACGTGCGCGGGGACGATCGCGAGGACGTGGCGCCGGGTGCTCACACGCCCTCCTCGACGAGGTCGCCGGCGCCGACGGTGGCGGGCGTGGCGTGTCCGGACAGGGCGAGGGTGAGGTCCAGTTCGCCCAGCAGGCAGCGGATCACGTGCTCCACGCCGGCCTGGCCGTCCAGGCCCAGTCCGTACACGTACGGCCGGCCCAGCAGCACGGCCTGCGCGCCCAGTGCGAGCGCCTTGAAGACGTCGTCGCCCGTGCGCACCCCGCTGTCGAAGAGCACCGTGAGCCGGTCGCCGACCGCCTCGGCCACCCGTGGCAGCGCATCGGCGGCGGCGACGGAGCCGGCCACCTGGCGGCCGCCGTGGTTGGAGACCACCACACCGTCCATCCCGGCGCTCGCGGCCCGGCGCGCGTCGTCCGGGTGCAGGATCCCCTTCAGCACGATCGGCCCGTCCCACTGCTCGCGCAGGAACTCCAGGTCCGGCCAGGTCTTGCCCGGATCGGAGAACATGCCGACGAAGTGCATGACGGCCGCGTTCGGGTCCTCGTGCACCGGCTTGGCCAGGCCCGCCTGGAAGGCCGGGTCGGTGAAGTAGTTGGCGGTGCCCACGCCGTGCAGGAAGGGCAGGTACGCCTGGTCGAGGTCGCGCGGCCGCCAGGCGAGCATCGGTGTGTCCAGCGTGACGACGAGCACGCTGAACCCGCTCGCCTTCGCCCGGCCGAGGAAGCTGCGGGCCACCTCGGGGTCGCGGGGCCAGTACAGCTGGAACCAGCGTTCGGCGTCGCCCATCGCCTCGGCGACCTGCTCCATCGGGGTGCTGGAGGCCGAGGACAGGATGAACGGCACGCCCTGCGCCGCCGCGGCCCGGGCGGCGGCCGGCTCCGCGTCCGGGTGCATGATCGACAGCACGCCGACCGGGGCGAGCGCGAGGGGAGCGGGCAGCGAGCGACCCAGCACCCGCACCGACAGGTCCCGCTCGCGCACGTCGCGCAGCATGCGCGGCACGATCCGGCGGCGCTCCAGGGCGGCCCGGTTGGCGCGGGCCGTGCTGCCGTTGCCCGCGCTGCCCGCCACATAGCCGACCGGGCCGGGGCCGAGCCGCTGCTCGGTGAGTTCCTCCAGCCGGGTCAGATCCGTGGGCAGCCGGGGCACCGCGCCCGTCATGCCGTTCAGATAGATCTCGTACTGGAAGTCCGCCCAGTGCTTGGCCATGCCGGATCCGCCTCTCGTCGCCGGGACCGTGGTGCGCCGACCATACCGACCGGTACGGCCGCGACGGCAGGGGAGAGGTGAACGGAACGGGTCGTTCAGGGGGCCGCCGGGTGCGGAAGCGGAATGTTTCCGGACGATTAACTGAGCAGGTGAATCACGCCGTTTGACCGGATCTCATGATCGAAAGCGCTTGGAATCGGCGTTGGAACGTTCGAATCCTGTCACTTCACGCCACTGATTCAATACGCAAGGTTACTGAAACCCATGGGGTCGATGTGTGTTTCGGCGGCGGACTCGGCAGAGTGGCGCTCGCCGTCGCGGCCCCCACGACAGGGCCCGCCGGCTCACCCCCGAATCGAAGCGGAAGGATGCACACAATGCGGAACCCCGCGCGCTGGGCAGCGGCTCTGACCCTGACGGCCACCGCCGTCTGCGGCCCCCTGACCGGTGCCGCCCACGCCGCCCCGGCCTCGCTGTACGCCCCCTCGGCGCTCGTGCTGACCACCGGCCACGGAGAGAGCGCGACGAGCGCCACCCCGGCCCGCGCGGTCACCCTCTCCTGCGCGCCCACCGCCTCCGGCACCCACCCGGACCCCGCCGCGGCCTGCGCCGAACTGCGCCGCGCCGGCGGCGACCTCGACGCGCTGAGCGCCGGCACCGACGTGCTGTGCACCAAGCAGTACGACCCGGTCGTCGTCACCGTCGACGGGGTCTGGCAGGGCAAGCGCGTCTCCTACGAACGGACCTTTGCCAACGAGTGCGTGAAGACCGCCCACGGGTCGGCCGTCTTCGCGTTCTGAGGGACCGGAATCGCACGGACCCCGTGAAACGCCGCGCGAGGCTCGCAGGTGGGGAGTGCGAGCCCCAACCGCGGGGCGCCGTGTGATTCCGCACCGGGGGCCGGCAGGGCGGAGTGGGGCCGCCCGCCGGCCCCCGGCATCGCACATGGGCAGGCCCCGACCACACGGTCGGGGCCTGCCCGCGTGTTCGCCGCGGGGCCGGAGCCGGAGCCGGAGCCGGGGCCGGGGGCCGGATCTGCCCGCGGTGGCCTACGGCGCCTAGGACCCGCCTGACGCCTTGTCCCCCCGGGACCCGCCTGACGCCTTGTCCTCCCCGGGCCTGGCCGACGCCTTGTCCTCCCCGGGCCTGGCCGACGCCTCGTTCTCCCGGGGCCCGGCGGGCCGCGCCGTCCTGCGGTGGCTCGTGTCGCACCACGGGTAGCGGCGGCTGCGGCGGCAGGTGCACAGCGCGACGCGGAAGCGGTCGGAGGAGACGGTGGTGCCGTCCTCCAGCTCCACCTCCACCGGGCCCTCCACCAGCAGCGGACCCCGGCGCTGCACCTTGATCCTTCGGGCCGGGCCGGAGGGGGAGTCCGGCACGGACCGGTCAGACGGGGAGTTCGGCACGGACCACCACCAGTTCCTCACTCGTGTCCTCGGCGGACAGCAGCCCCCGCGCCCGCAGCCACCCCTGCCGCTCGCGCAGCACCGGCCCGAAGCCGATCCGGTGGCGCCGGGTCACCGACGCCTTCAGCCCGGCCTCGCGCAGGCACGTCACCGTCCGGCCGGGATCGCTCAGCGCGGAGTGGACGATCAGCAGCACCCCTCCGGGGCGCAGCAGGTCGGGGCCCTCCCGGCAGATCCGGTCCAGCAGCAGCCGGCCGTCCTGCCCGGCGTCCCAGGCGCGGGCCGCGCCCCGCCGTGCCCGGAGGCCGTCCGGAGCCGGGACGTAGGGCGGGTTGGCCACGATCAGGTCGAAGGTCTGGCCGCGCACCGGCTCGAAGAGGTTGCCGCGCCGGATCCGCAGCCGCAGTCCGCAGCGCCGGGCGTTGAGCCTCGCGCTCCACACCGCCCGCCGCGACACGTCGACGGCCGTCACCCGCATACCCCGGCGTGCGGCCTCCAGGGCCAGCGCACCGCTGCCGGTCCCCACGTCCAGCACCGCCGACCCCGGTGGGAGCGGCTCGTCGGAGAGGGCCCCGGCCAGCAGCCGGGTGTCGTCCTGTGGGGCGTACACGCCCGGAAGTACCAGAGGAGTCACGGCCGCCGAGTTCCCCCTCGATCAGGAAATATGAGGGACTTCTGTGGCCGTCGGTGCGTCGAGCGGCGTCCGCAGGGAGGAGGCGCCCGCCCGCCAGGCGTCCAGCAGCCGGGTGGCCAGCCGGCCCTCCAGGAACTCCGTGACGTCGATGCCGAAGGCGATGTCGGGGGCGAGGTGCGGTTCGTCGGCCAGCAGTCCGCCGATCACCTCGTGCCGAACGATCTGCTCGTGCACGGCGTCCGCCTCGACGTGCTCGTCGTAGAAGAAGGCGGCGGCCGGTCCCGCGCCCGCCCGGCGCATGGCCTCCGCCAGCCGCCGGGAGCCGGGGGAGGAGGTGATCTCCACCGCCGCGAAGTGGCCCACCAGGGCGCCGCGCGTCTCCCGGTGCAGCCCCAGCAGCGACATCATGTTCACGATCGCCAGCGCCTCGGCGCAGGCCGCGTCCAGGTAGCGGCCGTAGGTGGTGTCCAGGCCCAGGTCCGTCATCAGGTCGGCGAACAGGCGGGCGTGCACCCGGTCGGCGCGGCCGCCGCCGAACTCGTCGAACTCCACCGCGGCCATCGCCGCCTTGGCCCGTCCCGTCAGCCGGGGCAGCACCCAGGCGTGCGGGTCGGCTTCCTTCAGGTGGTACAGCGAGCGGTGCGCGGCGTACTCGCGCAGCTGCCACAGCTCACCCTTCTCGCACAGGTGGTGGCTGACGCCCTCCCCGTCGGCCGGTTCCACCAGCAGGTCGCCGACGGCGGCGTCCACGCTGTCGTGCACGGGCGTGTCGGCGCGCAGCGCCGTCAGGAAGCGGCGCTCCAGCGCGGCGCGCGTGCGCAGCAGGTCGGGGTCCCACTCCCGGTCGGCGCTCACCCCGGCGAAACCGCGGTAGTGCAGCTCGTAGCACAGGTAGAGGGCGAGCTGCAGGTCGTCGCCGTACGGGTCCGCGCCCGCGACCGCGTGCTCCTCGGGCAGCGGGCCGGTACCGCGCAGATGATCGAGGACGGCCCCCGACAGGGGGCCGCGGGGGGAGGGCAGCCGTGGCTCTTCGCGGTCGTTCTCCATGCGCCCTCGGGTACCCGGCCTCCCGGAAGGCACGCAGGTCACCTGGGTGGGAGGCCGGGTGCGCGGGGCTCAGTCGCCCTCGGACTCCTCCTCCGCCCGGGCGTTCGGGGTGATGGCCTCCGCGGCCTCGCCCCGCGGTCGGCGTTCGTCCCGCTCCTCGTCGGTGACGCGGTTCTGGGCGTCACGGACCTCGGTCAGGATCTCCTCCAGAGCCGTCTCCGGGCGGCGGCCGTCGTCCTTGGACATGTCGTCGTCCTCCTCGGTCGTAGCGTTCACTTCGTCAAGGCCGCGATCCGCAGCGGCACCGGCTCCGGCGGCGCGGTCTCCTCGGCGCGGCGGCAGACCTCCGCCCACCAGGACGGCCCGTCCTCGACATGCCGCAGCATGACGCCCTCCCGGATCGCCCAGGGGCAGATCGCGACCGTCCTCAGCCCCGCCAGTTTCATCGCCGTGTGCCCGACGACCGCGCCGGCAAGGCTCTGCGCCGCGCGCGGCGCGGAGATGCCGGGCAGCCGGGCCCGCTCCGAGGCCGGCAGCTCGGCCAGCCGGGCGGCGGCCCGGCCCAGGTCCGCGCGGTGCAGCTCCCGCTCCACGAACGGGCCGTGCCGGCCGGGCGCCGCCCCGCACAGCCGCCCCAGCTGCTGGAAGGTGCGCGAGGTGGCCGCCGCGGTGCGCGGCCCCTCCCAGCGGATGCGCGCCGCCACGTCCCGCAGCTGGTGGCGCACCCGCCGGCGCAGCGCCTTCACGCTCTCCGCCGCCGGCGGGTCCTGGCCGCCGGCGAGGTACTCGTGGGTCAGCCGCCCCGCCCCGAGCGGCAGCGAGGCGACGAAATCCGGCAGCCGGCCGCGCCCGAAGGCCACCTCCAGGGAGCCGCCGCCGATGTCCAGCAGCGCCAGCGGGCCCGACCGCCACCCCATCCAGCGCCGCGCCGCGAGGAAGGTCAGCTCCGCCTCCAGCTCGCCCGGCATCGTGCACAGGTCCACACCGGTGCGCGCCCGCACCTCGCGCAGCACCTCGAGACGGTTCGGCGCGGCCCGTACGACCGCGGTCGCGAACGCCAGCGGTCCGGCCGCGCCCCACTTCACCGCCGTCCGGTTCGCCGCGGCGACCGCCTCGGCCAGCCGGTCCACGCAGCTCTCGGGGATCGGGTCGCCCGGTCTGACCTCCTGCGACAGTCTCAATCGCCACTTGGCGGTGTGCACCGGCAGCGGCACCCCGCCCTCCGCGTCCGCCACCACCAGCCGGACGGTGTTCGATCCGACGTCCACCACACTGATCCGCATGGCCGGGCGAGTACCCAGCCCGGCCGGACCATACGCGACCGGCCGTGCACGCAGCGGATGCGGAGCCGGGCGCACGGGGGCCCGGTGGCGGTGGTCGCGCACGGGGCCCGGTGGAGGGGGCCGTGAGGAGCGTGCGCATGTATGCCTTGACCAGTATATAACCAGCGAGGCATATTGGAGCCATGTCCGACGACTCCGGGCTGTGGACCGCCCTCGCCGACCCGCACCGGCGCGCCATCGTGGCGCTGCTGCTGCAACGGCCGCGCTCCGTCGGCGAGATCGTCGAGGCCTGCGGACTGAGCCAGCCCAGCACCTCCAAGCATCTGCGGGTGCTCCGGCAGGCCGGACTGGTCCGGGCCCGGCAGGACGCGCAGCGCCGTGTCTACGCCCTCGAACCGGCGCCGATCGCCGCGCTGGACGCCTGGCTCGCGCCCTACCGCAGGCTGTGGAACGCGAGGCTGGACGCCCTGGGCCGCCGCCTCGACGAGTCGCCGGACGCACCCCCACACCCGCTCACGGAGGACTGATCCGCCATGGCCGCCGACCTCACCGGCACTTACCTCGCCCTCGACGACGGCCGCCCCGCCGTCCGCTTCACCCGCAGCTACGACCATCCCGCCGAGCGCGTCTGGCGTTTCCTCACCGACCCCGACGAGAACGCCCGCTGGTTCCCCTCCCGCGCCGAGTTCGACCTGCGTCCCGGCGGCTCCGTCGCCTTCAGCGGCGATCCGCACATGCCGCTAAGCACCGGCCGCGTCCTCGCCGTCGACCCGCCCCGGCACCTGTCCTTCTCCTGGGGCGAGGACGAACTCCGCTTCGACCTGACGGAACTTCCCGCCGGCGGCACCCGATTCACCCTCACCGACGTCCTCGGCGCCCTGGACTCCGCCGCCCGCAACGGCGCCGGCTGGGAGGTCTGCCTGGCCGCGCTGGACGCGGCGGCGCGCGGCGAGCGGCTCGAAGGACCGCACGCCGGGCCCACGGCCGAGTGGAAGGAGCTCTACTCCGCGTACATCGACGCCGGTGTCCCCTCCGGTGCCCCCGTGCCCGGCGTGGACTGATCCGGCAGCGGCGCCGCGCCGCCGTGTTCTCCCGTGCCGGCCACCGCCGGCTGTCGCCGCCGCCCGCCTACGCCAGCTGCCGTCGTACCAGCTCGTGCAGCCGGCCGCCGGTGTCGGCGAGCAGCTGGGCGGGCGGCCCCTGCTGGGCGACCCGGCCGTTCTCCATCACGATGACGCGGTCGGCGTCCAGCACGGTCGACAGCCGGTGCGCGATGACGATCCGGGTGGCGTTCAGCGCCTTCGTGGACTCGATCACCGTGCGCTGCGTCTCGTTGTCCAGTGCGCTGGTCGCCTCGTCGAAGAACAGGATCCGCGGGCGGCGGATCAGTGCCTGCGCGATCATCAGCCGCTGGCGCTGCCCGCCGGAGATCGCGCCGTTGCCGGCGACGATGGTGTGCAGGCCCATCGGCATCCGCCGGATGTCCTCCGCGAGCCCCGCCATCTCGGCCGCCGCCATCGCCTCCTCGGGCGTGTACGGCTCGGTGCCGCAGATGACGTCCAGGATGGAGCCGGTGAACGGCTGCGCGTGCTGCAGCACGACTCCGCACTGCCGACGCACCGCCGACTGGTCGAGCGCGGCGAGGTCCTGACCGTCGTACAGGACGCTGCCGGAGACCGGCCGGTCGAAGCCGATCAGCAGGCGCAGCAGGGTCGACTTCCCGCAGCCGCTCGGGCCGACGATCGCGACGAACTCGCCCGGCCGCACCTCGAAGGAGACGTCGTCCAGGACCAGGGGGCCGTCGTCGGAGTAGCGGAAGGACAGCCGGCGCGCCTCGATCGCCCCGGACAGCGGGCCCGGCCGGGTGCTCGCCGTCCGCACCTCGGGCGCGGCCTCCAGCACCGGCCTGATCTCCTCGAACAGCGGCAGCGCCGCCACCGCGGAGACGAACGCGCCGGTGAGCTGGGTGACCGAGGTGAGCAGCATCGTCACCGACGTGTTGAAGGTGAGGAAGTCCGCCGCCGACAGCGCGCCGCGCGCCGGACCGGCCAGCAGCATGAACATCAGCAGCGAGCACAGCGGCAGGTACACCGCGCCCAGCACCGCGTTCAGGTTCTTGATCCGCCCGAGGCGCTGCTGCAGCTCACGGCTGCGCGCGAACTCGCCCGCCCACGCCGCGTAGGCGTAGTTCTCGGCCGCCGCCACCCGCAGCTTCGGCAGCCCGCGCAGGGTCTGGAAGGCCTGGTTGTTCAGCTTGTTGGTGAGCACCACCAGCTTGCGCTGCCAGCGCACCTGCCACAGCCCCAGCGCCGTGAAGACACCCCCGATGACCACCAGCATCGCGATCGCCGCGAGCGCCAGCGGCACGCTGAACCACAGCAGCAGCCCCAGGTTCATCGCGCCGACCGTGACCGCCTGCGCCACCGACGGGCCCACACCCGCCAGCAGCCGGCGGATCGCGCTGATGCCCATCGCCGCGCTCGCCAGCTCACCCGTGGAGCGCTGCGCGAAGAACGTCGTCGGCAGCCGCAGCAGCCGGTCCCACACGGCCGGCTGCAGCGTGGCCTCGACCCGGCCCTCCAGCCGCAGGATCGTCAGGTTCTGCAGCAGCATGAACGCCGCCGCGACCACTCCGGAGACCATCACCGCCAGGCACACCTGCACGATCAGCCCCGACTGGGCCTTCGGCACGTACTCGCCGAGCACCCGGCCCGTCGCGACCGGCACCAGCGCGCCGATCGCCACCGTGACCAGCCCGGCCAGCAGCAGCCACGCCAGATCCGGGCCCGTGCCGCGCAGCGTGAACCGCACCAGCCCCAGCGGGGACAGCCGCCGCTCGGGCAGCGGCCGGTAGAACATCACCGCGCGCGGCTCGAACTCCCCGGCGTTGGCCTTCTCCACGGGCGTCTCCCGCCCGGTCGTCGGGTGCACGGCGACATAGCCGCCGCGCCGCCACAACAGCGCCACCGGCGCCCCGGACAGCGCCCGGTGACCGACCAGCGGACCGGCGTTCTCCCGCCACCAGCGCCCGTCCAGGCGCACCGCACGCGTGCGCAGCCGGGAGGCCAGCGCGATCCGCTCGACCGGGTCGAGGCGGTCGTCACCCGTGCCGGACTGCGGCGGCGCGGTCAGCGAGATCCCGGCGGCCTCGGCGGCCAGCTTGCAGGCCGCGTAGGTGGCGTCCGCGTCGGCGGTCGTCGTCCGTTTCGCGGCGGAGCGGCCGATGGAGGCGAGCAGGGTGCGGTCGGCCTGGGCGCGCACCTCCTCACCGGCCTTGATGCCGGCGGCGGTCCGCGTCTCGTGGGTGCGCTCCAGCTGCTCGATCCAGCGGTCCAGGGTGGCCAGCAGCCGGTACTGCTGGTCGACCATGCCCTGCCACACCGCCGGGTCCATCAGCAGGTCGGCGGCCGCCTCCTGGCCGTAGAGGGAGCCGTACTGGACGCTGCCGGGCGGCACCTGCATCCAGAACACGTCGTCGTCGGTGATCTCCGCCGGCCGTTCCGCCGCCATCGGCGCCTGGAACAGGACCGACAGGCCGCGGCCCACGCCGAGCGCGAGGGCGTACTCCAGCGGGCTCGTCGTCGGCGGCACGTACTGCGGGGTGCCGTACTCGTCGTAGCTCCACGTCTGGGTCTGCGCGGGCTGGTACAGCTCGCGCAGCGCGATGCGGTGCACCACGCAGTCCCGCACCGGGCGGGCCACCAGCGTGTGCTGCGGCCCTGCGACCGGGCCGAGCAGCAGCGAGCCCGCCTCCAGCCGGCCCAGGTGGTGCCAGTGGCCCTGCTGGGCGGCGTCCACCGCGAACAGGTCCAGCGCTCCGGCCGCGACCAGCCACAGCACCTGTGGACCCTCCAGGTCCAGCCGGCCCAGCCCCGCGCACGGCAGCGCCGTGCCCAGCTGCCCGAACGCGCCGAGCACCAGGTCGCCTTCGTGTACGGCCGTCATCTCACCGCTCCCTGACCAGCGACGCGTACGCGCCGCCGAGCGCCACCAGCTCCGCGTGCCGGCCGCGCTCCACGATCTGGCCGTGCTGCAGCACGACGATCTCGTCGCTGTCGCGCACGGTGCTCAGCCGGTGCGCGATCACCACGCAGGCGCAGCCCCGTCGGCGCAGGTTGTCCATCACGATCTGCTCGGTCTCCGCGTCCAGGGCGCTGGTCACCTCGTCCAGCACGAGGATGCTCGGGCGGCGCACCAGGGCCCGCGCGATCTCCAGGCGCTGGCGCTGTCCGCCGGAGAAGTTGCGGCCGTCCTGCTCGACCTTGCTGTGGATGCCGCCGGGCCGGCGCATCACCACGTCGTACAGCGCCGCGTCGCGCAGCGCCTCCAGCACCGCGTCGTCGGGGATCGACGGGTCCCACAGCGCCACGTTGTCCCGCACCGTGCCCTCGAACAGGAACACGTCCTGGTCGACGAAGGACACGGAGGCGGCGAGCGCGCCGCGCGGGATGTCCTCCAGGCGCTGCCCGTCGATGCGGATCACGCCCTCCCACGGTGTGTACAGGCCCGCGATCAGCCGGGACACGGTCGACTTGCCGCTGCCCGAACCGCCGACCAGGGCCACCTGCCGGCCCGGTCCCACGGTCAGGTCGAAGCCGGTCAGCAGCGGCTTGTCCAGCGGGCTGTAGCCGAAGGTGATGTTCTGCAGCTCGACATGGCCGTGCAGCCGGCGCGTGGAGTCCGCGCCCTGCCTGCGGTCGTAGAGCGGGTCGGTCCGGAAGTTCTCCACGTCCTTCAGGCGGGCCACGTCGGCGGCGAAGTCCTGGATGCGGCCCGCGACGCCGTTGAGCCGGGTCAGCGGGGCCGTGAAGCGGGTCACCAGTGCCTGGAACGCCACCAGCAGACCGACCGAGACATGTCCCTCGATGGCGCGCATGCCGCCGATCCACAGGATCAGCGCGCTGTTCAGCGTGGCCAGCGTCGGCGCGACCACACCCAGCCAGGCGCTCGGCACACCGAGCCGCTGCTGCTCCTCCAGCGTGGTGGCGTGCTGCCCCGCCCACTTGCGGAAGTAGCCGTCCTCGCCGCCCGTCGCCTTCATCGTCTCGATCAGCTGCAGGCCGCTGTAGGCGGTGTTGGTGAGCCGCGCGGTGTCCGCGCGCAGTTTCGCCGTGCGCGTCGCCCGCAGCCGTACGACCACCCGCATCGCGACGACGTTCAGCAGGGCCACGCCGATGCCGACGAACGTCAGCTGCGGGTCGTAGCTGTACAGCAGGATCGCGTACAGCACCACGACCACCGCGTCCACGCCGGCCGCCGCCAGGTCGCGGGCCAGGGTCTCCGCCACCTGGTCGTTGGACTGCAGCCGCTGCACCAGGTCGGCCGGGCTGCGCTGGGCGAAGAACGTCACCGGCAGCCGCAGCAGATGGCGCAGGAAGCGGGCGCTGGAGAGCGTGGAGGAGATGATCCGGCCGTGGTGCAGGTTCGCCTGCTGCAGCCAGGTCAGCGCGACCGTCAGCGCGACGCAGGCCGCCATGGACGCGAACAGCACGCCCAGCAGCGAGGTCTGCCCGCCGATCAGGAACATGTCGATGTAGGTGCGGCTGAGCGCGGGCACGGCCGCGCCGACCAGCACCAGCAGCAGGCTCGCCAGCACGGCGGCCGGCAGGGTGCCCGCGGTGCCCTTCAGCCGGGCGGGCATCGCACCCCACACACCGGGCCTGCGCCCGCCCTTGGTGAAGCCCTCGCCCGGCTCCATCACCAGCACCACACCGGTGAAGCTGCCGTCGAAGTCCTCCATCGGCACGAACCGGCGGCCCTTGGCGGGGTCGTTGACGAACACCCCGCGGCGGCCGAAGCGGCGGCCCATGCCGTCGTAGACGACGTAGTGGTTGAACTCCCAGAACAGGATCGCGGGCGCCTTGACCTCGGCGAGCGCCGCCAGGTCCATCTGCATGCCCTTGGCGGTCAGGCCGTAACTGCGGGCCGCCTTCAGCAGGTTGGAGGCGCGTGAGCCGTCGCGGGAGACACCGCAGGCGATGCGCAGCTCCTCCAGCGGGACGTGCCGGCCGTAATGGCCGAGCACCATCGCCAGGGAGGCGGCCCCGCACTCCACGGCCTCCATCTGCAGCACGGTCGGCGTGCGCACGGTCCCGGCGCGCGCCTTCGGCACGGACCGCCGGGGCGGCGCGGCCCGGCGGCGGCCCCTGGTCTCGGGTGCGGCGGTGGTCACGGCAGCAGCCAATCGACGGGGTGCTGGTCGGCCAGCCGGATCGAGCCGGTGGCCAGGGTCATGGAGGTCAGGGTGTACGGCGGACCGTCGGCGGACGACCAGCGGTAGCCGCTCTTCGTGCGCGAGGAGGTGTCCAGCTCGACCGTGACGGCCACCGGCCGGCCCTTCCTGGTGAACTGCTCGCCGAGCTGGCTGTCCCCGAGGAACGCGCCGATCGCCTGCGCCGACTGCGCGGCGCGGTCCACGGACTTCACATGGCCGCGCAGCACGCCGTACCGCTGCGCCGGCACGGTCTGCACGGTGAGGTCCACCGCGGCGTGCGCGGGGATGGAGGCGGCGTTCTCGGCGGGTACGTACACGGTCGCGTACAGCGGGTCGCCGGCGTGCGCGACCTTCTCCACGGCCGCCACGTTCGCGCCGGTCGAGATGATCTGCCCGAGGGTGGCGGCGAGTGCCGTGATCCGGCCCGCCGCGACCGTGCGGACCGTCGTCTCGCCCTCGGCCGTACGGACCTTCAGTACCGGGGCGTTCGCGGGCAGCCGCGCGCCCTCCTCGGCGAGGACCGCCGTCACCTGTCCGGCGACCGGGCTCTGCAGGAGGTAACTGCCCTCCCCGTGGGTGAGGATCGCGGGCGCGCTGACCGTGGAGGCCACCGAGCCGGTCACCGCCCACACGGAGGCGGCCGCGAGCGCGACCACCGTCACGGCCAGCACGAGCCAGCCCTGGGGACGGGCGAGGCGCACCGGGAGGTCGAGTTCCTCCGGCGACTGGAGCTTGGCGAGGGCCTGTTGACGGAACTGCACGGTCACCTACATCGACTACGGCACCCCGGGCACACCCGTGGGTCCCGGAGCCGGGGGGCGGCTCCGGGACCCGGGGGCACGGAAAGGTGCGATCAGAGACCGGCGACCAGGCCGGTGATCGGGGCGGTGTTCAGGCCGGTGACGCCCTCGACCGTGCCGACGACCGTGTCCACCACGCCGGAGACCGGGGCGATGCCGTTGAGGGCACCGGTGGCGGTGTTCAGGGCGTTGACGGACAGACCGCCGGAGACGTTGTCGAGGTCGGCGTCGGAGATCTCAGCGGTCTGGACCTGGGGGGTGGAGTTCATGATGGAACTTCCCTTCGTATGGATATGTCACAAGGGGGGAACCGGGGACCACAGGGGATCCCGCGGTGCGATGGATGAAAGCACGCGGCGACCGGGCGCTTCCAATCAACCACCCCTCTCACCTGGGCACTTGGCTCACCGCCGGGCCCAAAGGTGCAGGAGTGCGCACGCCGTGTCGGCGACTTCTTCACACCGCGCGCCGGATTGCCGCACACCGGTGCTTGCCGCCGCGGGGCCGAATCGGGCACTTGACGCCAAACGCGAACCGGGCGCCGCGCGGTTGTGCAGATCCGCGGCGCCCGGTGACCTGGTTGAGCATTCGATGTGCAGATTCCCTGAAGCAGAAATTCCGTTCCGTGTCCGTAACTGACCGTCTCCGGACCGATACCGATCGTGTCAGCCGAGCAGCGCGTACACCGTGGTCGCGTGCGCGGCCAGCTCTCCCGAGTCCGCGTCGGTGAGGACGATGTCCGCGAACGCCATCCGCCGTCCCAGCTTCGTCAGGACCGCCGTGATCAGGACATCCGCACCGGTCACCGCGCGCTGGAAGGACGTCGACTGCTGGACCGTCGTCATCGGGACGTAGGCGCCGCGCGCCGCCGACACGGCCAGCACCGTCGCGGTGTCGGCGGCCGCCATCAGCGCCTGCCCGGACAGCGCCCCGCCCTCCCGGGCCAGCCGCTGTGACCAGGGCAGCCGCAGGACCGCCCGGCCCTCGTGAATCTCCTGCACGGACAACCCCAGGTCCAGCACCCAGGGCGCGAAGTTGCCCGCGAGGATCTTGTCCGCTTCCGCGGTGGTCATCGTCATACGGGGGATTGTTCCCGGCGCGCGCCCGCCACGCCCGCGTCCTGGCCGAATCGCCGTCCGTGCCACGGCGGTTGACGCACGGAATTGAACACTCCGTCCGCCTCCTGCGTACCAACGGCCATCCAGGCGCCGCTGACCGGGCTGCCGCACGGCAGCACCGGGTCCGACAGGACCCGACCCCCCAACCCCCCAGGAGGGCGAGAAGGTTGAGTCACAAGCGAATCCCGAAACGCAAGGCAGCGATGGCGGCGGGCGGCGTGGCGGCGCTCGGCGCGGCGGCGATCCTGCTGCCCCAGGCCAACGCCTCGCAGGACGGCGCTTCGGGCACCGCGGCCCCCAGAACCCTCAAGGCGGCCGACGCCCAGGGCCTGGCCGGTCAGCTCGCCGGCCTGCTGGGCGACTCCTTCGCCGGCTCCTACTACGACGCCGCCAAGCGGCAGCTCGTGGTCAACGTGGTGCCCGGCGACAACAACAACGTCGTCGTCCAGGCCAAGAAGGCGGGCGCGGCCGTCCGCGAGGTGCCCAACAGCCTCGCGGAGCTGAAGTCCGGTGCCCGCACCCTCAAGGCCCAGGCCTCCATACCCGGCACCGCCTGGGCGATCGACCCGCGCACCGACAAACTCCTCGTCACCGCCGACCGCACGGTCACCGGCGAGCGGTGGGACACGCTCCAGTCCACGGTGCGGCGGCTCGGCTCCGGCATGGCCACCCTCAAGAAGTCCGCGGGCACCTTCAAGACGTTCGTCTCCGGCGGCGACGCCATCTTCGGCGGCGGCGCCCGCTGCTCCCTCGGCTTCAACGTCACCGCGTCCGACGGCTCGCCCGCGTTCCTGACGGCCGGTCACTGCGGGGTCGCGGCCAAGCAGTGGTCCGACACGCAGAACGGGCAGCCCGTCGCCACCGTCGACCAGGCCGTCTTCCCCGGCAACGGCGACTTCTCCCTGGTGAAGTACGACGACCCGAACACGCAGGCGCCCAGCGAGGTGAACGTCGGCGGCGGGCAGACCGTGCAGATCAGCCAGGCCGCCGAGGCCACCGTGGGCCAGCAGGTCTTCCGGATGGGCAGCACGACGGGGCTGCACGACGGGCAGGTGCTCGGGCTCGACGCCACGGTCAACTACCCCGAGGGCACCGTCACCGGGCTCATCCAGACCGATGTCTGCGCCGAACCCGGCGACAGCGGAGGGTCCCTGTTCACCCAGGACGGCCTCGCCGTCGGCCTCACCTCCGGCGGCAGCGGCGACTGCACCTCCGGCGGCGAGACCTTCTTCCAGCCGGTCACGACGGCCCTGCAGGCGACGGGGGCGACACTCGGCGCCGGGCAGGGCGCCGGGGGCGCGGCCGGAGCGGGACAGGGCGCGGGGGACCAGCAGGCGGGTGGCGACCAGCAGGCCGGTGGCGATCAGCAGGCGGGCGGTGACCAGCAGGCCGGTGGCGATCAGCAGGCCGGTGGCGACCAGTCAGGCAACGGCGCCGGGGCCGGGAGCGGGGCGAACCACGGCTCCGGTGCGAACGACGGATCGGGTGCCAACAACGGCTCGGGTGCGGGCGACGGCTCCGGTGCCGCAGACGGTTCCGGCGCGGCGGACGGCTCCGCGCTGACCTCGACCCGGTGACCCGGTGACCCGGTGACCCGGTGGCCCGGTGGCCCGGTGGCCCGGTGACCCGGTGACCTCGTGACTCGGCGGCGCGTCGCGCCCGCCCCCGGGGGTGAGCCGGCGGCGTATCGCCGCCCCACCCGGCTCGCCGACCCGGCGGCGTCGCGCCGCCGTCCGGCCCCCTGACCGGTCCACCGCGGTTCCCGGCCGGCAGGGGAGACGGTCCGGTCCTCCACCGGGAGGGCCGGACCGCTCAGCGTGCGCGCAGCACCAGCAGCGCCACGTCGTCGAGGCGTTCCTCGCCGGCGGCGTAGTGGGCGACGAGGTGGTCCGCCAGGTCGTCCAGGGAGGCCTCTCCGCAGTCGGCGAGACGTTCGCGCAGGAGCGTGAGCGCGTCCTCGATGTCGACGCCGGGGGCCTCGATCAGCCCGTCGGTGTACAGCAGCAACAGTGCGCCCGGGAGCAGTTCGAACTCGGTCGTCGCGTACGTCGCGGACGCGTCGATCCCGAGCAGCGGGCCGCCGGCCCGGTCCAGGATCTTCACCCGGCCGTCCGGCAGGCGCAGCAGCGGCGGGGGATGCCCGGCCCGCGCCATCACCGCGCGGCCGCGTCCGGGGTCCAGCCGCAGATACAGGCAGGAGGCGAACAGGTCGGCGCCGAGGTCGATCAGCAGCCGGTTGGTGGCGCCCATGACCTCCCCGGGGCTGTGCCCGACGGTCGTGTACGCGCGGACCGCTGTGCGGATCTGCCCCATCAGCCCGGCGGCGGTCACGTTGTGCCCCTGCACGTCCCCGATCACGGCCGCCGCCAGGGGCGGGGAGGCCACCAGGTCGTAGAAGTCGCCGCCGATGTCCATGCCGCGGGTCGCCGGCAGATAGCGCGCGGCCGCGTCGATGCCGGGCAGCCGGGGCAGCGAGTGCGGCAGCAGCGCCTCCTGCAGCCCGTGCGCGAGCTGGTGCTTGACGTCGTAGAGCAGGGCCCGCTCCAGAGCCTGCGCGATCAGGCCGCCGAGGCTCGTGAGGACCGCGCGCTCGTCGGCCGGGAAGGGGTGCGGCTCGGCGTAGGCGAGGACGCAGGTGCCCACGGGGCGGCCGGAGGCGATCAGCGGCAGATACGCCCAGGCGGCGAAGCCGTCCGGGGTGGCGTTGCGGGCCGGGTAGACGCGCTCCAGCTCCGCCTGCGAGGCGAAGAAACCCGGCACCCCGCTGGTGAGGGCCTGCACCCCTGGCGTGGACGCGGTCAGCGCGGTCCCGTCGAACCGTTCGACGACCCGCGCGTCCGGGTAGCCGCGGTGGCCGAGCACGTGCATCCGGCCGGCGCGGGTGCCCAGGAGCACCACGGCCTGGCTGCCGATCGCCGGGGCGAGCTCGTCGGCGACCAGCTGCACCACGTCCTGCACGCCCACCGCCTCGGTCAGCGCCCCGGCCAGGCTCAGCACCTGCGAGATGGTCACCAGCCGGGACGGGGCGTCCCCGCGCCGCGGGCCGGCCCGGTACAGCTCGGAGACGGCACGGGCCCGCGAGATGCGCACGCTCAGCCCGGTCGTGCTCGGATACAGGCGGAACGACAGCCAGGTCCCGGGCGGCCGCATCGCGACGAACGAGGTGATCTGCTGGCTGATCAGCGCGGCCCGGTAGCGGTCCTCGTACATCGGATCGTGCAGCCAGGGCAGCGCCACCCACGGCTGCGCGCCGAGCAGGCTGTCGACGTCGGCGCCGAGCAGTTCGGCCGCCGCCGCGTTCGCGAAGCCGATCCGTCCGTTGAGATCCAGCGAGACCAGCCCGTACGGCAGCCGCGCCACCATCCGGGCCGCCTCGCCCGAGCCGAGCGTGCCGGTCAGGCCCTCCGGGGGTGGGGTGCCGAGCACATCCGGCTCGGGGCGCAGCGGCCGGCCCTCGGCGACGGCCCGCTCCAGTTGCCGCGCGAGCCGCGCGCAGCCCGCGGTGAGCCGCTCCCGCTCCTTCTCCGGGAGTTCGGCGGGGCGGGTGCCGGGCCAGGTGACGAAGACCGCGCCGTACACCGTGGAGTCGGTGGCCACCGGCACCGCGGCCAGCGCGAAAGGGTAGGGGAGGACCACGGAGATCCGGGGGTAGCGGCGGGCCATCTCCTCCTCGCCGCCCACCCACACCATGCGGCGCTCGCGGGCCGCCTCGGCGACCGGGATGGGCGCGCTCAGCCCGACTCGTTGCCAGGGGGCGGCGAACGCCCGCGGCATGCCCGCCATGACCGCCATCTCCAGCACCGGCTCCTCGGCGGCCCGCAGGTACACCGCGCCGGAGTGCGCGCCGACGTCCTCCAGCATCCGCGCCAGCGCCAGCGACAGCATCGGCCCGTCGTCCTGCTCCCCGGAGGCCGGCGGCGCCGCGCCCGGCGCGGAGCCCTCGGGCGCCCTGCCGGTACCGGCGCGCGGCGGCTCGGCGCGGTCCGGCTCGGGGTGCTCCCGTTCGGCGCGGTCCGGTTCCGGGCGCTCCGGCTCGACGCCGTCCCGCTCCGGGCGCTCTGATTCGGCGCGGTCCCGCTCCGGGTGCTCCGGTTCGGCGCTGTCCGGCGCAGAGCGGTGAGGCTCGGAGCGTGCGGGTTCGGTGCCGTCCGGCATCCTGCCGTCCCGGGCGCCGCTGTCCCCCGCCTCGCGCGCCGGCGCAGACTGACCGGGGGGCTGCCCGTCGGACACGCCGACCACCTCCTCGCCCGCCCGCCCGGGCCGCAGACCCGGTGCCGCGCGGCCGTCCCGCGGCGCGCGGGAGCGCCGCGCAAAGCTCCCAGGGATCAAATCTGCCTCGCCGGGCCCGCCCGCGCACGGCGAACGCCCGAGCAAGGGGAACGTCGGCCCGCGGTGAGGACCCGTCCGAGGCGAAGCCCCGTCCGCGGCGGAGGCCAGGACGCGGGGAAGGCCCGGACGCGGCGAAGGCCCGAACGCGGCGGAGACCCGACGCGGTGAAGCCGGTCCGTCGTCCTGCCCGCCCCGCAGGCGTCGCGCCGCACGGCGACCGCGGGTCCGCCGGCCGTGCGGCCGCCCCGTGCGGAGCGGCCGTGCGGCCGCCCCGTGCGGAGGCGAACCCGCCCGCCTACCCTCGCCCCCGGCGATCATGCCCGGGCAGTCGGAGCGCGGGGCGGGGCACGGACCACACCCGTGCGCCCCCGCGCATCCCGATGGCCGGATCTCCGCCCCCGGGCCGCTGTCACGAACGCCAACAATGGGGCACGCGTTCAGCACACGTCGCCGGCGCAACGAGCTGAAGGGGGAGCGGTGATCCGGGTTCTTCTGGTCCATGACGCGTCTCTGGTGCGGTCCGTCCTCGCGGACTGGCTGCGGGGGGAGGAGGACCTGCGCGTCCACGACACCTCGTGGCGGTCCGCCGCGGCCCGGCTGCGCTCGCTGCGGCCCGATGTGTGCGCGGCGGACCTGGAAGGCTCCGACGCACCCGGCGTGCCGCCCCTTGCCGAGTTGTGCGGGCGGGAAGGGCGGCCGGGGGCCCGGCTGCTGGTGCTGGCCGACGCGAACCGGCCGGGGCTGCTGAGAAGAGCCCGGGAGGCGGGGGCGCTCGGCTATGTCGGCAAGGGGGGCGCGCCCCAGCGCCTGCTGGAGGGCATCCGGCGCGTCGCCGAGGGGGAACGTTTCGTCGACGACTCGCTCGGCTTCGGCTTCCTGGAGGCCGCTCAGATGCCGCTGACCAGCCGTGAGCTGAGCGTGTTATCCCTGGCCGCCGGGGGCGCCTCCGTCGCGGAGATCGCCGGGAGCCTGCACCTGTCCCACGGGACGGTGCGCAACTACATGGCGGCCATCACCCGCAAGACCGGCGCCCGCAACCGCGTCGACGCCATCCGTATCTCCCAGGGTCAGGGCTGGGTGTGAGCGGGCACCCCAGTGGCCGACCAGGTCGCGGTACAGCGGCGAGCCGGCCATGAGCTCGCGGTGCTTGCCGTACGCCGTGCGCGGCCCGTCCAGCACCAGCACCCGGTCGGCGCGCCGCGCCGAGCTGATGCGGTGGGCGACGACGACCAGCGTGCCGCCCGGCCGCCGCGCGAAGGCCCGTTCCGCGCGTTCCTCCGCCTCCGGGTCCAGGTGACAGGTCGCCTCGTCGAGCAGCACGAGCGGCGCGTACGCCAGATAGGCCCGGGTCAGCGCGATCAGCTGCCGTTCGCCCGCCGACAGCGCCGCCGGGTCCACCGGCGCCTCGGGGCCGCCCAGCCGCTCCAGCAGCGGGGTGAGGCCGATCGCGTCGGCCGCGGCGAGCAGTTCGGACCCGGGTACCGGATCCGGCCGCAGCAGGCCGAGGTTCTCGGCGACGGTGCCGCCGTGGACGTACGCCTCCTGGGGGACGAGCACCCGCAGGGCGGCGGCCCGCGCGGAGGGCACCGGCGCGCCGTACACGTGGACGGCGCCGCGCACGGGCTCCAGCAGGCCCGCGACGAGCGCGGTCAGCGTCGACTTCCCGATGCCGCTGGGCCCGACGACGACCAGGTGCGCGCCCGGCGTGAGCGTGAGGTCGAGGCCGTCGATCACCGGGGCGGCCCCGGGGCCGTAGGCGAAGGTGAGGCCGTCGAGGCGGAGGGCGGGCCCGGCCGGCGGGGGCGCGGGCACCACGGACGGCGGTGCGGGCACCACGGACGGGGGCGTCGCGCTCCGGGGGCCGGCCGTGTCCGGCACGCTGCCGGCGTGGTTCGGCCGTTCGCCGGCCGTCTCCGGCACCAGCCGCCGCAGCACCACCGTCAGGCGCGCCCCGCTGGTGCCGAGGCCGTGGACGAGCGTGCGCAGCGCGGGGAGCAGGGACTGGGTGACGTAGGCGAGTGCCCCGACCAGGGCGCCCGGCGTCACGCCCCGGGCGAGCAGCCAGGGCGCCGCGGCCGGCAGCAGGACGGCCGGGAGGTGGCCGCCGACGGCGAGGGCCGCCGTGCGCCACACGGAGCAGCGAGCCAGGGAGCGCGCCGCCCGCAGTTCCGCCTCGACGTCGGCCCCGACGTCCGCCGCGATCCGCTCCTCCGCCCCGGCCGCCGTGATGTCCCGCAGACCGGGGCAGACGTCGCCGAGGCGTGCGGCGAGCGCCTCGTCGGCGACCAGGCAGGCCTCCTGCCGCCGGGCCAGCGGGCGCAGCGTCGCCGCGAACAGCGCCACCCCGAGGGCCAGCGGCGGGCCCACGACGAGCAGCAGCGGCGGGGCGAGGGCCAGCAGCCCGGCGACGGCGCCGGCGGCCGTGAACACGAACGAGCGCGCCACCATCACCAGCCCGGCGAAGGTGTCCCGCGCGATCTCCACCTGCTGGGTTAGCTTGGACAGCGCTCCGTCGTCCGCCTCGCGCACCCCGCGCGCCACCACCCGCGTCACCAGGTGGTCCCGCAGCGGCTCCACCAGCGCGGCGACCGCGCCGTAGACCCGCCCGGTGCCCCAGGCACCGGCCAGCACGCCCGCGCCGGCCACCGCCAGCCAGACCAGGCCCGTCCCGGCACGCCCGGCCAGGAACCCGTCGTCGAGGGCGCGCGCGAGGGCGTACCCGAGCACGAAGGTCTGCCCGGTCTCCAGCACCGACCAGCCGGCCAGCCGCAGCAGCACCGCCCACCGGCAGCGCAGGAACCGCAGCGCCCGCGCGTACGGTCCGGCGCGCCCCGGCCCGCTCCTCGTGGCCGTACCGGCCGTGGGCGGTCCAGGGTCCGCACGCCCCGCGCCGCGTTCCGCCGTGGCCGGCCCGTCGCTCACCGCCGGTCCTCCTCCTCGTCGTCCGCGCCGCCGAAGACCGCGCGGTAGTCCGGGTCGTGCCACAGCGCCGCGTGCGGTCCCACGGCCCGCACGCGGCCGCCGTCCAGCCAGGCCACGGCGTCCGCGCGGGCGGCCGTGGCGGCGCGGTGGGCGACCAGCAGGCGGGTGCCGTGCGCGCCGGGGGCGGTCAGGGCCTCGGTGATGCGGTGTTCGGTGACGGTGTCGAGGCTGGACAGCGCGTCGTCCAGGACGAGCAGCCGCCCGCCCCGGGCGAAGGCCCGGGCCAGTCCTAGGCGCTGGGACTCGCCGCCGGAGCGCGGGGCGTCGGCGCAGACGGTGGCGTAACCGGCGGGCAGGCGGCGGACGAAGTCGTCGGCGTGCGCGGTGCGGGCCGCCTCCCGGACCCGGGCGGGGGAGGGGTGCGGCAGGCCGAGGGCGAGCGCGTCCTCCACCGTGGTGCCCAGCAGCACGGGGCGGTCGAACGCGCAGGCCACCGCGGTGCGCAGCTCCTCGCGGGACAGCTCCCGCAGGGGCACCCCGTCCAGCAGGACCTCCCCGGCGTCCGGGTCGGCGAGCCGTGCGGCGAGCGCGGCGAGCAGCGACTTGCCCGAGCCGGAGCGGCCGACGACGGCGAGCGTGCTCCCGCCGGGAACGACCAGGTCGACGCCGTCGAGCACGGTGCGCCCGCCGCGCCGCGCCGTCACGCCCCGCAGCTGAAGCCGTCCGGGCCCGCCCTCGGGCAGCCGCCGGTCGCCGTGGTCCGGCGCGGGCACGGCGTGCAGCTCGCCCAGCCGCCCGGCCGCGGCGCGGGCCCGGGCGACGGAGGTGAGCTGCCCGACGAGCGCGCCGACACCGGTGGCGAGCACCGCGTACCGGGAAGCGGCGAGCAGTTCGCCGGCCGTCAGCCGGTGCCGTGCCAGCAGCAGGCCCGCCGCCGCCACCACCGCGAGCTGCAGCAGCGGTGCGACGGCCACGGCCCGCGCGGCGGCGCGGCCCTGCACCCGCCACATCCGGTGGCCCGCCTCGGACAGTGCGGGCAGCGGGCGCAGGATCCTGGCCGTCTCCCGCTCCTGGAGGCCCGCGGCACGGATGGTGCGCCGCCCGGCGACGGCCTCGGCCAGCGCCGCCGCCATCCGGCCCTGCACCCGCTGGTAGTCGGCGACGCAGGCGGCGGTGTCGCGGGAAAGGGCGCGCAGCAGGAACCAGAGCGGCGGCGCCCCGGCGAGCAGGACGACCGCCAGCCAGGGGTCGATCAGCGCCAGCGCGACGACTCCGCCGACCGGCACCGCGACGGCGGCCGGCAGCCCGGCGCGCGCGGCGGGTGCGGTGCCGGCCGCCGCGGCGTTGCCGACCAGCCGGGCGACCAGCTCACCCGCCGGGAAGCGGTCCTGGGCGCGCGGGCCGAGGGCGAGCACCTGGCCGGTCGCGCGGTGGCGCAGCCAGGCGGTGGTGCGGGCGTCGAGGGTGCCGTGGAGCACCGTCGTGGCCGCGTCGAGCACCGTCGCGAGCAGCACGAGCGCCGCGCACAGCAGTACCCAGCGTGTCGCGTCCGCGCCCGCCAGCAGCAGGTCCAGGGCCCGGCCGAGCGCCGCCGGCAGCAGCAGCCCGGCGCCGGCCGAGGCGACGCCGGCCAGGGACAGGGCCGTCCGGCGGGCCGCGCTGTGCCGGGCGGCGTCGCGCAGCAGCACCGCGCCCTCGCGGGTTCCCGCGTCGCCTCGCTGGTGTGGACGTGGCATGCCGGCCGCTTTCACAGAAGAGTGAGGGCCCCGGGTGTCCCCTCCCGTGCGGGAGGGGACACCCGGAGCCGTGGTCACGCGGGAGGCGTCACAGACAGAGCAGAACGCTCGCCGCGCTGATGCAGGACAGCAGGCTCACCGTGCTGGCGCCGCCGCCGTCGGTGTGCTCCTCGGACTCCAGCGTCTGCAGGTCGAGCAGTGCCATGATTCGTCCTTCCGTCATGGGGACAGGGGTGGTGTCACGACCGCGGGACTGCGGCCGCGTCTAGTGGGGCCGCGTGAGCGGCGGGAGGAACGGCAGGTGTGCCGGGCCGGGGCCGTCGAGGGCCGCGCCGAGCGCCAGCAGACAGCCCGCCGTTCCGGTGGCGAGGTCCATGGAGAGCCGCATCATCTGGTGGCCGGGGAAGGCGAGCTGGCCCTGGTACGCCATCGCGTACCAGCCGAGCCCGTTGATCTGGCCGGCCAGCCGCTCCGGCGCGGCCCCGGTGCGGCTGAGGTGCAGGATCATTCCGGCGCGGCCCTGGAACAGGCCGGGCTGCGCGTAGAAGCGGCAGGTCGCGGCGGTCAGCACGCCGTCGCGTACGGCGGTGAAGTCCCCGGCGGCCCGCGGCGCGTGGCTGAGGAAGTCGTCCAGCACCATGCCGATCCCGGCGCTGCCGTCGCCGAGGTAGGGCAGGGTGCGCCAGCCCTCGTCGACCTCCAGCGAGCCGCCAGGCCGTACCACGCAGCGCTCCAGGTCGCGCTGCAGCGCCGTACCGGCCGCCCGCAGCAGCTCCGGCTCCCCGGTGCGCTCGTACTGCCGCAGCAGGAACAGCGCGGGCCCGCTCGCGCCGCGCAGCAGCCCGGCGCGCCGTTTCGGCGCGGGAGGTTCCGCCAGGCGTTCCACCAGGATCCGCGCGGCCTCGGCGGCCCGCTCGCCGAGCTCCCGCTCGCCGGTGGCGTCCGCGAGGGCGCCGAGGACGAGTCCGAGGCCGGCCAGACCTCCGTGCAGGTCGGAGGAGAGCTGCTGCCAGCGCTCCTTCAGGATGCCGTCGACCAGGTCCAGCGCCCGCTGCCGGTGGCCCAGCAGCTGCAGCACGTGGGCGACGCCCGCGAGACCGTCGTACAGCCCGAGCGGGGTGCCCGCCGGCGCGGGGCCGGTGCGGTCCAGCAGCCAGCGTTCGCCCTCCTCGTAGCGTTCGGCGCCGGTGGCGGCGAGCGCGTACAGCACGCCGGCCGCCCCGTGGGCGAGGCCGAGGCCGCCGCCGTCGGAGAACTGGGCGATGTCGCCGGGGAAGAGCCGGTCGTCGCGCTCCGGGGTGGCCGAGGCGAGGATCGCCTTGGTCATCGAGTCCCGGCTGTGCGGCCAGTCCGCGGGATCCACGAGCGGGACGGACCGCGCCGGCCGGCCGGTCGTGCCCCGGGTGATCTCGGCGACCGCCTCGGCCAGGAAATCCGCCGGCACTTGCGGGAACTCCCGGGCGATCACCTCCGCGAGGTGCGCCGCCTTGCCGCGGTCCACCACGAACAGCGTGGTCACCGGCAGGAACAGCGCGAGCCGCAGACAGGCCAGCGCGTAACGGTCCACCTCCGCGCCCCGCCGGTCCGGCGGCGCGAAGAAGCCGGGGTGGGCGACGACCTGGCGGCCGTGCTCCTCGACGGGGGCGGCCGCCTCGAAGTCGATCAGGTACACCGACTCCTCGTCGGGGGAGACCATGATGTTGAACACGTGCAGGTCGTTGAAGACGATCCCGCGGGCGTGCACCTTCTCCACGGCCTGCTCCACGGCCCGGTGGATGCGCACCGCCCACGCCGTGTACGCGGCGACCTCGCCCGGGTCCGGGTCGGGCGCGAGCAGCGGGTGCCGCTCGGCGAAGAACGCGTTCAGCGGCCGCCCCTCGACGAAGTCCGTCACCAGGAACCGGTGGTCGCCGAGCGTGAACCAGTCCCGGACCTCCGGCACCACGCCGGTGCCCGCCAGCCGCTCCAGCGCCTCCTTCTCCCGCTCCAGCCGGGCGATCGCGTCGGCCCCGTCGGAGGCCAGCCCCGCGTGCGGCCGGCCCTCCTTCAGCACCACCTTGCGGCCGGTGCGGGTGTCGACGCCGACGTACACCCCGCCGCCGTTGGAGAAGTGCAGCGCCTTGTCGATGCGGTACGGCAGCTCGCCCACCGTCGTGGTGTTGCGGGCCGCCAGATGCGGCTCGAGGAACCCGGGCAGGCTCACCCACTCCGGCATCTGGAAGGAGGGCGTGCGCCGGTCCGGCACCAGCCTGCCCTCCCCGTCGCGCACCGCCGGCACCAGCGCGCCGCGCTCGTCGACGACGTAGGAGCGCGCGAAGGCGCCGTAGCGGACGTACAGCGGGCCCTCGCCCCAGCGCAGGTCGGTGAGGATGTAGGGGCCCTCGAAGCCCTCCAGCAGCGCGCCCAGCTCCGTGAGGACGGTGTGCAGCTGCTCCTCGCCGTCCGGGTAGACCGTGACGAACTTGCCGCTGGTGTCCCGCCCCGCGTACTTGGCGTTGCGCAGGTGCAGCAGGTGCGGTCCGGGCACGAACTTGAACGGGATGCGGCGCGGCACGCAGTAGTCCCACACGATCGCCGCGATCCGCTCGGCGTTGGCGCGGGTGGCCGAGGCGTGGATCTTCCAGCCCTGCGCCGGCCCCGCCGACGGACGGCCGTCCTCGTCGAGCGGCGTCAGCGTCAGCCAGTCGCCGATCCGGGCCGCACTCCAGCCCGCGGGTGTCTCGCGGCGCGCCGTCTCGAACAGCGGTGCGGCCTCGGCGTCACCGTCCGACAGCCGGTCCGGCGTGTCGTAGAAGTGAGAGTCCGCGAGCGCGTACACCTCGTACCGCTTGTCCATGCATCCCCCTGTTCCGGTCCGACCCCGAGACTTCCAGTAGCCGGGAGGCCACCGACAGTCACGTCTGTCACGAGGTCGCCGTGCGGAACTCATGCGTCAACAGATGTTCGGATCGTTTCGAGCACCACCGCCCCGCCTCGTGCCGCACGGTCGCAGGGGCTGCGCACACCGCCCGTCCGCGCTGTAATACGGACGTGGTCAGTGAGGGAGCGGCGGGACGCGGAACGCGCACACTGCGTGCCGAAGCTGCCCTCAAGGCGCTCACGGGCGAGCGCGAGTCACTCGAACGGGTGCGCAAGGTCCTCGAACAGGCGCTGGTCTTCGCCGGCGCCCACCTGGCCGCCGTCTACACCCCCGGCGAGGACGCCGACCTGCTGTGCCTGGTCGAGGCCGTCGGCGTGCCGAGGTCCCTGTACGGCGTGCGCGAGAGCTACCTCGCCTCCGGGCGCTCCCCGGCCGCCGAGGCCCACCGCACCGGCCGCCCGGTGTGGCTCGGGCCGAAGGAGCTCGCCGCGCGGGTGCCGCCCCGGCGGGTCGCCACGCTGGACTTCCACCTGGCCGTGCTGCCGCTGCGCGGCTCCGGCGGCTGCCTGCTCGCCGTCACCGACGACACCGGCGGCTTCGACGGCGACGCCCGCGCGTCCCTGGCGCTGATCGCGGACGCCGTCGCCGCACCGCTGCCGGCCGCGTCCGGCGAGGCGGGGGAGCTGCCCGCCAACGCCTTCAGCCTCGCCATGGACAGCGGGCGGGTCGCGGTCGGCGACGGCATCCTGCGGCTGTTCGGGCTGAGCCGGGAGGAGTTCGACGGCAAGGTCGAGACGCTGCTGCGGCTCACCGTGCCCGAGGACCTGCCCGCGCTGATGTCCGTGGTCGAGCTCGACCACATGTCGATCGGCGACCGTGAGCTGGAGTTCCGCATCCTGCAGCCCGCCGGCCCGCCCAAGTGGCTGCGGCTGCGCGGCCGGCTGCTGCCCGGCGGCGAGGGCCGCCCCGCCCGCCTCGTCGGCACCGTCGACGACACCTCCGAGCTGCGCTCCGGCCTCACCGACGTGGCCCGGGTGCAGCACCTGGCGGCCACCCTCGCCACCGCCGGCACCGTCCGGGACGTCAGCCAGGCCGTCGTCTCCGCGCTGCGCAGGCCGCTGCGCGCCGACCGGATCGCGCTCGCCGAGCTGGAGGGCGACCGCCTCGTCGTCACCGTCCTCGACCCGCCCGAACCGGAGGCCTGGCCCGAGCTGTGGCGGCGGGAGTGGCGCAGCGAGTGGCCCGACGCTCCGGTGCGCGCGATGCCGACCCTCGCCGCCGCGCTGCGGGAGGGCCGCGCCCAGATCTGGCCCGCCGGCACCGCGCTGGAGCCCGCCCTCGCGGAGGTCGGCCCCGGCGGACTCGCCGTGCTGCCGCTGCCCGCCGGCACCCGCATGGCGGGCGCCTGCCTCATCGGCTGGGACACCCCGCACGACTTCGGCCCCGACGAGCGCGCCCTGCTCACCGCCTCCGCCGGCCTCGCCGGCCAGGCCCTGCTGCGCGCCCACGCCTTCGACGCCGAGCACGAACTGGTCGGCATGCTGCAGCGGCAGCTGCTGCCGCGCCGGCTGCCCGCGCTGCCCGGCGCGGTCGCCGTCGCCCGCTACCTGCCCGCCACGGCCGGGCTGGAGGTCGGCGGCGACTGGTACGACGTCATCCCGCTGCCCGACCACCACGTCGCCCTCGTCATCGGCGACGTCCAGGGCCACAGCACGGCCGCCGCCACCCTCATGGGCCAGATGCGCACCGCGCTGCGCGCCTACGCCGTCGAGGGCCATCCGCCGGACGTCGTCGTCTCGCACGCCAACCGGCTGCTCGCCGACCTGGAGACCGACCTGTTCGCCACCTGCGCCTACGTCGACCTCGACCTGGAGTCGGGCTCCGCGTGGTGCGTACGGGCCGGGCACCTGCCGCCCGTGCTGCGTCACCCGGACGGCAGCACCGAGATCGCCGAGTCCGACGGCGGGCCGCCGCTCGGCGTGCTCCCGCAGGCGGACTTCCCGCTCAGCCCGCTGTCGCTGCGCCCCGGCACCGTGGTCGCGTTGACCACGGACGGGCTGGTGGAGTCCGTCGACGCCGACATCGACACCGGCATGAACCGGCTCGCGGGCGAGCTCGGCGGCTGCCGCGTGGCCGACCTCGGCGCGGTTGCCGACACCCTGCTGGGCAACGCCCACCGCAGCGACGACGTCGCCCTGCTCCTGCTGCGCTACGACGGCATGGCCTCGCGCCCGCTGCGGGAGAGCTGGACGGTGTGGCGGGTTCCGCAGGCGGTCGGGCACGCCCGGCGGTTCGCCCGGCGCAGCCTGCGCTCCTGGGGCGTGCCGTCCTCCGACGCCGACGCCGCCCTCCTCGTCGTCTCCGAACTCGTCACCAACGCGCTCGTGCACACCGAGGGCCAGGTCCGGCTCAGCCTGACCCTGGTCAACCACCGGCTGCGCATCGCCGTCACCGACGCCTCCCCGCGCACCCCGGTCAAGCCGACGAGCATCGGCTGGGAGGCCACCGGCGGCCGCGGCATCCTCCTGGTCGAGGCCGTGTCGGACGCCTGGGGGACGGTGCCGGTCAGCGGTGGCAAACAGGTGTGGAGCGAGATCGATCTCGCCCGCGGAAACCCTGTGTGAGCGCGGGCTCGCGGGTACCCGGCCCCCGCGAAGCCTCGACGCAGAAGGAGTCACGTCATGACCCAGCACGTCCGCGACATCATGACCGCCGACCCGGTCACCGTGGAGCCGCAGGCCTCCGTCACCTCCGTGGCCCGGCTCATGCGGGACCAGGACCTCGGCGCCGTCCTGGTGACCGACGGCGACGACCTGCGGGGCGTGGTCACCGACCGGGACCTGGTCGTGCGCGGCATCGCCGACGGCGGCGACCCGGAGCAGACCACCGTCGCCGGCATCTGCAGCGACGACGTGGTGACCGTCGGCCCCGACGACGAACTGGACGTCGCCATCCGCCTGATGCGGGAGCACTCGGTGCGCCGCGTGCCCGTCGTCGACCACGGCCACCCGGTGGGCATCGTCTCCCTGGGCGACACGGCCATGGAGCGCGACCCGGAGTCGGCCCTCGGCGACATCAGCGCGGCCCGGCCCAACGTCTGACGCCGCGACCGCCCGCCGGGGCGGCGGCGCGTCCGGCGCGTTCGAACGGCACCTGCTGGGACGTCTGTTTGAATCCGGGACGTCCGGGGACTCGGCGACTTGGCGCGCACGAAGGATCAGCGCACGCAGCAAGAAGGAAGATGAGACCCCGTGACGACCGCGCAGTCCCAGGAGAAGACCGTCATCCGCCGGCCCGAGACGGGTTGGGCGAGGGCACGCCGGCTGCGGCGCCAGCACGCGCTGCGCACCTGCCAGCCCGCCGTGGAGGACCCGGCCGGAGCGCCCGCGTCGCGCACCGGCACCGAGTGGAACATCGTGCGCGGCGAGGACTGACCGCCGGACGCGGCGTCACCCGTGCGTCTTGGCGAGGAGTTCGAGGATCTCGTCCGTCGTCCCCGTCTCGCCCAGCCGCGGGAAGATGCGGCGCACGCTGTGCGCGTGGGCCTCGGCGTCCATGTCGCTCATCGCGTCCGTGGCCAGGGTGACGTGGTAGCCGTGCTCGTGCGCGGCACGGGCCGTCGACTCCACGCCGATGCTGGTGGCGATGCCGGTCAGCACGATCTGCGTCACCCCGCGGCGGCGCAGCTGCACATCGAGGTCGGTGCCGTGGAAGGCACCCCAGTTGTGCTTCGTGACGGTGATGTCGCCCGCGTGACCCGCCAGTTCCGGCACGATCACGTCCCAGCCCTCGGGACGGGCCCCGCCCGCCCCGGGGGTTTCGGTGCGTCCGGGGACGGCGTCGGCGCCGTCGGCGGCGAACGACACCCGCACCAGGACGACCGGCAGGCCGCGCTCCCGGAACGCGTCGGCCAGCCGGGCGGAGCGGGCGACGACGTCGGCGCCGGAGTACGGCTGGACCGGGGCCGCGGCGATGCCGGCCTGCAGGTCGATCACGACGAGAGCGGTGCGCGGGTCGAGTGCGGTGACTGCCATGGGAGTGCCTTTCGGTGAGGTTCTGCGGTGGGGGAGGGGCGCCCGACGGCCGGGCGGGCACGCGGCCTCGGGGGACGCGCGGTGACGGGGGACAGGCGGCGACAGGGGACCGGCCCCCGGCGTCAGGGGACGCGCCGCGGTGTCACGGCCGCGACAGCCGTTCCAGCAGCGCCAGCGCGTCCAGCACCGTGCGGCGCTCGTCCTCCGTGTAGCGGTCCTGCAACGCGCGGGCCAGCCACTCCTCGCGCGCCTGCCGGTCCCCGGCGACCCGGTCCTGACCGGCCTCGGTCAGCGTGACCAGCTGGCGGCGGCCGTCGGCGGGGTCGGGGCTGCGCCGGATCAGCCCGTGCTGCTCCAGCGCGGCGAGCGTGGCCGCCATGGACTGCGGGCGCACGCCCTCGGCGGAGGCCAGCGCGCTCGCCGTGGCCGCGCCGTGCTTGCCCACCAGGGTGAGCGCCGAGACCTGCGACGGGGTGAGCGCGTCGTCCCCGGCGACCTCGCGGACCCGGCGGCGCAGCCGGCTGATCAGCACGCGCAGCTCCTGGGCGGCGCGGGCGGCGCTGCCGGAGATCTCCCCGGGGTGCTCGTCGTAGGACATGGCCTCGACAGTAATTTCTTCAGGCAAAACTGTCCAGTTTCAGCTGAACAGGTGTGACTGACGAATGGGCACGGCGCGACGGCCCGCCCTGAGCCACGCGTCCCGCGCCACGCGTCCCGCGCCACGCGCCACGCGCCATGCGCGCGCCGAGAGCCGCGAGCCGACGCCCGACGGCACCGGCCGCCGCCGTACGCTCGAAGCGTGCGTCTGCTGCTGATGTCCGACACCCATCTGCCCAAGCGCGCCAAGGAGCTGCCGGCGCCGCTGCTCGCCGAACTGCCGCAGGCCGACGTCGTCGTCCACGCCGGGGACTGGGTCGACGTGGCCACCCTCGACCTGCTGGAGCAGCGCAGCCGCCGGCTGCTCGCCGTGTACGGCAACAACGACGGCCCCGAACTGCGCGCCCGCCTGCCCGAGGTGGCTCGCGCCGAGCTGGGCGGCCTGCGGTTCGGCGTGGTCCACGAGACCGGGCCCGCCCAGGGCAGGGAGGCCCGCTGCGCGGCCCGCTTCCCCGACCTCGACGTCCTGGTCTTCGGGCACAGCCACATCCCCTGGGACACCACCGCGCCCGGCGGACTGCGGCTGCTCAACCCCGGCTCCCCGACCGACCGCCGCCGCCAGCCCCACTGCACCTACCTGACCGCGACCGTGGCCGACGGCCGCCTCGGCGACGTCGTCCTGCACCGCCTCCCACGGCGCTGACGGCAGGACGCCCCATGGCCGGCACCCCCCTGACGCTCCTCAAGCGCGCGGTACGGCCCCCCGCGCGGCCCGTGAGGCCCTGGGCTGTGCTCGTCGTGATGTGCGCCGGGTACTTCCTGGTCCTGCTCGACGTCACGATCGTCAACGTCGCCCTCCCGGCGATCGGCGCGCGGCTCGGCACCGACACCGGCGGACTGCAGTGGGTGGTCGACGGCTACGCCCTGGCGCTCGCCGCCCTGATGCTGACCAGCGGCACCGCCGGCGACCGCCACGGCCACCGCGCCGTCGTGCTCACGGGGCTGGCGGTCTTCGGCGCCGGATCACTGGCCTGCGGGCTCGCCCCGACCGCGCCCGCCCTGGTCGCCGCCCGCGTGGTGCAGGGCGTCGGGGCCGCGCTCCTGCTGCCGGGCACCCTCGCCGTCATCGGCCGCGCCTTCCCCGACCCCGCCGCGCGGGCCCGGGCGATCGGCGTGTGGGCCGGCATCGGCAGCCTCGCGCTGCCCGCCGGGCCGCTGCTCGGCGGCGCGCTCGTCGACGGCCTCGGCTGGCGGGCGATCTTCCTGGTGAACGTGCCGATCGTGCTCGTGGCCCTGGTGGGCGCCGCCGTCGTCGTCCCGGAGAGCCGCGAGGAGTCGGCCCGCCGTCTCGACGTGCCCGGCATGTTGCTCGGCGCGCTGCTGCTCCTGGCGGCGACGTACGCCTTCATCCAGGGCGGACGGTCCGGCGCGGGCGCGCCGCAGGTGGTCGCGGCGGCGGCCGTCGCCCTGGCCGCCCTCGCCGCGCTGGCCGTCGTCGAGGCGCGCCGCGGGGAGGACGCCATGCTGCCGCCCACGCTGCTCCGGCGTCCGGCCTTCGCCGTGGCCAACACGGCCGCCGGGGTGATGAACCTATGCACGCTGGGCACGCTGTTCGTGCTGATGCTGTTCCTGCAGTCCATGCAGGGCCGCTCGGCGCTCCTGGCCGGTCTCGCGCTGCTGCCGCTGTTCACCCCGCTCGCCGTGCTCGGGCCGTTCGGCGGCCGCATCACCAGCAGGGTCGGTGCCCGGCTGCCGGCCGCCGCCGGCCTGCTCGTCGCGGCCGCCGGGCTCGCACTGCTGGCGCGTGCGCCCGCCGGCGCGGACTATGGCGTACTGCTGCCCGCCTTCCTGCTGTGGGGAACCGGGCTCGGCCTGCTCACCCCGGCCGTGGTCGCGGCCGCCGTCGCCGCCGTGCCCACCGCGCGCTCGGGCCTCGCCTCCGCCGTCAACAACACCGCCCGCCAGACCGGCGGCGCCATCGGCATCGCCGTCGCCGGAGCCGTCGCGGGATCCCCCAGCGACCGGGACCGCTTCCTGCACGGCTTCCACGCCGTGGCGCTGGGCTCCGCCGCCCTCTACACCGCCGCCGCGCTCCTCGTCCTCGCCGTCCTGCCCGGCGCGCTGCTGCCCGGTAGGAGCAGCGGCTGATCGGCGGGCCGTGGACATGGGCCGGGCCGCCTCACCTCGAGGCGGCCCGGGCGCTGCGAGTGGATTGCGCTGTCACGGACCTCCTTAGGACGACGGTTCCGTAGCGGCGATGCATGCGTGCATGCCTCGCATATACGCCGCGACTACCCCCGCCCGCCACCCTCACACCCCCTCGCGGAAATTTCTTCCGGCACCCGTCCCGCAGGGCTCGGTTGACCCTGACCTGGCGTCAGGGTTCAGGGTGGGACCCGACGAAAGGGCAGGTGCATGAGCTACACGGTGCGACAGGTCGCGCAGTTCGCCGGAGTGACCGTGCGGACCCTGCACCACTACGACCGTTCCGGTCTGCTCACCCCCAGCGACCGCAGCAGGGCCGGATACCGGCTGTACGACGACGCCGACCTGGCCCGGCTGCAGCAGATCCTCTTCTACCGGGCGCTCGGCTTCCCGCTGGAGCGCGTCGCGGCGATTCTCGACGACCCGCAGGGCACGGCACTGGATCAGCTGCGGGCCCGCCGACGGGAGCTGCGGGAGGAGATCGCCCGCCTGGAACGGCTCGCCGGGCTCGCCGAGCGGGCCATCGAGATCCAGCAGACCGGGGTCCCGATGACCCCGCAGGAGCGCCGCGAGGTCTTCGGCGAGATCACCTTCGATCTCAGCTACGCCACCGAGGCCGACCTGCGGCACGGGGAGTCGGCGGCCCGCCACGAGGCCATGGCGCGGGCCGCCGCGCACAGCAAGGAGGACTGGCGCCGGCTGATGGCCGAGGCCGCCGACTGGCGCGTCAGGCTCCTCGCGGTGTTCGACGCCGGCGAGCCCGCCGACGGCGAGCGCGCCGCGGACCTGGCCGAGGAACACCGGCGGCACATCGGCCGCTGGTTCACGTCCTGCCCGTACGACATGCACCGGCGGATCGCCGACGACTTCCCCGCCGACCCGAGGGCGTTCGCCCTGGTCGTCCCGCCGTCCCAGCAGCGGCCCGGACTCGCCGCGTATCTGCGCGACGCCGTCCACGCCAACGCCGACCGCCGGACCGTTTTCGAGGAAAGAGCATGAGAATCCTGATCGCGGCGGCCGGATCACGCGGCGACGTCGACCCGTACACCGGCCTCGGTGCCGCGCTGCGCCGCGTCGGACACGACGTCGTCCTCGCCGCCACGGAGCCGTACGCGCCCCTGGTCCACGCCGCCGGCCTCGGCTTCCGGCCGCTGCCCGCGGCACGGCCGGCCGAGGGCACCGGCCGACGGGCCCTGCTGCGCACGGCGGCCGATTTCGTCACCGCACTGGGGCGCGGCTTCGCCGACGCCGTGGACCCGGCCACCGACCTGCTCCTGCTGTCCGCCACCACCGCCCCGCTCGGCTGGCACATCACCGAGGCGACCGGCATCCCCAGCCTCGGCGTCCACCTCCAGCCCACCGCGCCGACCAAGGCCTTCCCGCCCCCGGTCACCGGCGTGCGCTCCCTGGGCGGCCCCGGCAACCGCGCGGCGGGCCGGTTCGCGCTGCGCCTGACCGACCGCGTCTACCGGCCGGCGGTCGCCGCCCTGCGCCACCGGCTCGCGCTGCCCCCGCTCGGCCCGTCGGCCGCGCGCCGCCGCCAGGAGACGGCGCGGTGGCCGGTGCTGTACGGCGTGAGCACCGCCCTGGTGCCGCGCCCCGCCGACTGACGACCCGGCCTGGAGATCGTGGGCGCCTGGCATCCGCACGTCGAGCCCGGGCGACGGCTGCCCGCCGAGGTGGAGGACTTCCTGGGCGCCGGCCCCGCGCCGGTGTTCGTCGGCTTCGGCAGCATGGCCGCCGGGCAGGGGGAACGGCTCGGCGCCCTCGCCGTCACCGCGCTGCGCCGCGCCGGACTGCGCGGCATCCTCCAGTCGGGCAGCGCGGGGCTCACCGCCGAGGGCGACGACGTGCTGTGCGTCGGCGACCTGCCGCACGCGCTGCTGTTCCCGCGCATGGCGGCGGTCGTCCACCACGCCGGAGCGGGCACCACGCACGCCGCTCTGCGCGCGGGCGTCCCCGCGGTGCCCGTACCCGTCACGGCGGACCAGCCGTTCTGGGCGGCCCGGCTCGCCGCGCTCGGCGCCGCCACCGCGCCGGTCCCGTTCCGCTCCCTGACCGCCGGTCGCCTCGCCGACGCGCTCGGCGCGGTCACCCGGGAGCGGGGTCACGCTCGGGCCGCGGCACGGGCCGCCCGGCACATGGCGGCCGAGGACGGGGCGGCCGCGGTGGTCCGGGCGGTCGAAGCGGCGGCCGCGCGCTGACGCTCAGCTGCTCGGGCCGCTCCAGTCGGCGCTCACGTGCCCCAGCCGCACCCGCTGCGGATGGTCGCCGACCGGGACCGACAGCCGCTTGCGGCCCGTCGCGAAGTCGATGGCGGTGACCTGGTCGGCGCCGCTCTCGGAGATCACACAGTCCCGCCCGTCGCCGCTGACCGTGGCCCAGTAGGGCTTGGACGCGGGGACCAGCGGACCCTCCTGGAGGGTGGCGCGGTCGACGACGGTCGCGTAGTCGTCCATCGTGCCCGCCACGCACAGCTTGCTGCCGTCCGGCCTCATCGACAGCCCGTGGTGGCGGGAGTCGTTGACGAAGGTGGTGCGGTCGTCGCCGGTGGCGGGGTTCTTCGGCAGCGTCTTGGTCCGGGTGATCCGGTCGGTGGCGAGGTCGTACTCGAAGAAGCCGTTGAAGAACGACACCTGGAAGTAGAGCTTGGACTCGTCGGGGGAGAAGACGGCCGGCCGCACCGCGTCGGAGTAGTCCTTCAGCCCGATCGCGTCGAGCCGCTGCCGCATGTCGATCACCTTCACCGGCTGGTACGTGGTCGCGTCGACGACCGTGATGTGCCGGTCGCCCTTCGTCCAGTCCAGCCAGGGCGCGTCCAGCGCGGTGTTCACATCACCGATCGCCATGTTCCACAGGTACTTGCCGTCCTTGGTGAAGATGTTCTCGTGCGGCTTGTCGCCGGTGGCGAAGGACCCGAGTTCCCGGCCGCTGGTGATGTCCAGGACGTGCACGGTGTTCGCGGTGGACGCCGACACCGCGACCCGGGTGCCGTCGGGGGAGACGGCCATGTGGTCGGCGCGGTAACCGGCCACCGGGAAGCGCCAGTTGAGCTTTCCGGTGGCCAGGTCGATGGAGACCACGTCGGCGAAGCTCGGCCGGGAGACGACGACCGACCGGCCGTCGGGCGTGGAGTACATGTCGTCGGCGAACTGGTCGTGGCCCTCGCCGACGCTGTTGCGGATCGCCATGAAGTACACCCACTTGACGGGGTCGGCGTTGATCTCGGCGAGCCGCTGCTGCTTGTCCGGTACGACATCGATCCGGCCGATCCGCGCGAAGTCCCCGCTGGAGGCGATGACGTCGGCGGTGCCGTCCCAGTTGTTGCCGACGAACAGCACCTCCCGCAGGGGATCGGCCTCGGCACGGGCGGCGGTGGCGGGCGCGCCGGCGGTGAGCGCGAGGGCGGCGGCGACACAGCACAGAAGTCTGGGCCTGAAGGCGGGCATGACGGCTCCTCGGGGTGGGGTGGAACCCGAACACACGTGATGCGCAAGCGACTTACTGAAAAGTAAGGAAGGGGAGGCTGTCCCGGCAAGATGCGCGACACACCCGGTCACGGTCTGACGTGATCCGCGCCGCAGTGGTGGACGACGGCCACCCCGGCGTCCGGCCGTCCCGGCGTTTGGCCACCCCGGCGTCCGGCCGTCCCGACGCCGGGTCGCTGCGGCGGCCAGGCGACCAGGCGGCCGGAGCGGCCGGAGTTCTACGTCGATCAGACCGCCGCGATGATCAGACCGCCACGCCGATCAGGCCGCCGCGCTGATCAGGCCGCCCCGAGCTGCCGGGCCGCCGCGTCCACCGTCTGCTCCAGGAGCGTGGCGATGGTCATCGGGCCGACGCCGCCCGGCACCGGGGTGATCAGCGACGCCCGCTCCACCGCCGAGTCGAAGTCGACGTCGCCGACGTTGCCCTCGTTGTAGCCGGCGTCGATCACCACGGCGCCCGGCTTGAGGTCCTGGCCACGGATCAGCCGGGGGCGGCCCACGGCCGCCACCACGATGTCCGCCTCCCGCACGGCCGCCGACAGGTCCGGGGTGCGCGAGTGGCAGTAGGTGACGGTCGCGTCCCGCGCGAGCAGCAGCATGCCGGCCGGCTTGCCGAGGATCGCGCTGCGGCCCACGACCACCGCCCGCTTGCCGGACGGGTCGACGCCGTAGGCGTCGAGCAGGCGCATGATCCCGCCGGGCGTGCAGGACACGAAGCCGGGCAGGCCGAAGCTCATCGTCGCGAAGGACGCGAAGGTGACGCCGTCGACGTCCTTCTCCGGCGCGATCGCCTCGAAGGCCGCCCGCTCGTCGATGTGGTCGCCGACCGGGTGCTGGAGCAGGATGCCGTGCACGGACGGGTCCGCGGACAGGTCGCGCAGGGTGGAGACGAGCTCCTGGGTCGTCGTGCTCGCGGGCAGCGCCACATGGCGCGACGCGATGCCCGCGGTACGGCAGCGGTTCTGCTTCATCCGCACGTACGTGACGGACGCGGGGTCCTCGCCGACGAGCACCGTGGCGAGGGCGGGCGCCGTCCCCGTGCGCTCGGTGAGGTCGGCGGCGCGCCGGGCGGTCTCCTCGACGATCCGGCGGGCGAGCGCGGTGCCGTCCATGAGGCGGGCCTGGGTCATGTGCACTCCTGAGCGGTGTGACCTTCGCCCAGGCGCACGGCATCGACTCTGCGGGACCGCTCCCGGTGGTGCTCCACCTCAGCGCCAGTCACGGTCCGCGACCAGGGTAACGGAGGCGTCCCACGCCCCGGGGGCCGGGACGGCACGCCTGACCACGACGGTCCACCGGGCCGCCGCTCACCACCCGCTTACCACGACGGTCCGCCGGGCCGCCGCTCACCACCCCCTGACCGCGGCGTCCACGGAGCCGCCGCTCACCGCCTCCGCCGGTGCCGCCTGCGGACGGTGGGCACCGCCCGTACCGCCCGTACCGTGCGAGCCGTCCGCACGGGAGGCGGCCGCAGGCGCGGGCGGGCCGCGGTGAGGACCGCGCGCACCACGGCGGCGGACACGCGCCGGGTCGCCGCGGTGACCGGCCGCGGCCGGGAGACCTGGGCCGCGCCCGCCTTGCCCCGTCCGGCCCGCGCGGAGAACGTCCAGGTCAGCCGCGAGCTGACCTGGACGGAAGCTCCCCGTCGGCGCGCTACTCGTCCCATGCCTCGATCATGATCTGCTCGGAGATCTTGCCGTCCCGCAGGGTGAGCATCGACTCGGACAGGACGCGGGTGCCGTCGGGATACCGGCAGGACTCGCTGTACGCCGCGTGGTCGCCCTCCACCACGCACTGCTCGAGCTTGTGCGTCAGGTCGCGGCTGTAGACGTCGGCGAGCATCGCGCGGATCTCGTCGCGGCCGTGCAGCACCTTCGGGTTGCTGGGCTGGGCGTTGCGGTTCACCAGGCGGATCTCCGCGTCGTCCGCGTAGAGGGACGCGAGCGTGTCGGCGGTGTCCCCTTCGATGCCCCTGCGCAAGGTCTCCGTGTCGAATCCGGTGTCTGCGGTGGTGCCCATGGTGACCTCCTTGCCGGGCCCGCGACCCGAGGAAGGGACGGGCCGCACGGGCCTAACCCAAAGGCTCCTCCGCCCCGCCGGGCTCGGCAAGCGCAGCCGCCGGGCTGCGCCTGACGGGTGAGCGGCCCGGCGTGGCCGTGTCCACCCGGCCCCCGCGGCCGTTGTCGAAGGCATGATCTCCACTCGTCGTATCGTCGCCGCCGCCGCACTCGCCGCCGGGGTCGCCGGTCTCACCGCACCCACGGCGAACGCCGGTGTCCTGGGCTCCGACCAGCTGAACCCGATCAGCGTGCTCGACTCGCTCACCACCAGCGAGATCCCGGCCGAGCACCGGGACGAGGTCCCCCGGGTCTCCCAGCAGCTGGCCGGGCTGAACCAGGTCAACGAGCTCAACAAGCTGAACGAGCTGCACCAGGTCACCGACCTGGTCGCCCCGGTGACCGGCCTGCTTCCGGCCGTCGGCTGAGACCACCGCACGCATCGGGGGCCGCCCGTCGGGGCGGCCCCTCGGCATGTCCCGTCCGCTCCCCTCCGCGGAGGGGAGCCGCGCGTAGGGTCGGAACCGGGACGGATGCCCCGCCGAGGGAAGGATGGAGCAGCATGGCGCAGGAAGTACGCGGTGTGATCGCGCCGGGCCGGGACGAACCCGTGCGCGTCGAGACGATCGTCGTGCCCGACCCGGGACCCGGTGAGGCCGTGGTCCGCGTCCAGGCGTGCGGCGTCTGCCACACCGACCTGCACTACAAGCAGGGCGGCATCAGCGACGACTTCCCCTTCCTGCTCGGCCACGAGGCGGCCGGTGTGGTCGAGTCCGTCGGCGACGGCGTCACCGAGGTCGCGCCCGGCGACTTCGTGATCCTCAACTGGCGCGCGGTGTGCGGCCGGTGCCGGGCCTGTCTGCGCGGCCGACCCTGGTACTGCTTCGCCACCCACAACGCCACGCAGAAGATGACCCTCGCCGCCACCGGCCGGGAACTGTCCCCGGCCCTCGGCATCGGCGCGTTCGCCGACAAGACGCTGGTCGCCGCCGGCCAGTGCACCAAGGTGGACCCGGCCGTCTCGCCCGCCGTCGCCGGGCTGCTCGGCTGCGGGGTGATGGCGGGCATCGGCGCGGCGATCAACACGGGCGGTGTCACCCGCGGCGACTCGGTCGCCGTCATCGGCTGCGGCGGCGTCGGCGGCGCGGCGATCGCCGGGGCGTACCTGGCGGGCGCGGGCCGGATCATCGCCGTGGACATCGACGACCGCAAGCTGGCCACCGCCCGCACCCTGGGCGCCACCCAGACCGTCAACTCCCGGGACACCGACCCGGTCGAGGCCGTCCGCGAACTCACCGGCGGCTTCGGCGCCGACGTCGTCATCGAGGCCGTCGGCCGCCCCGAGACCTACCGGCAGGCGTTCTACGCCCGCGACCTCGCCGGCACCGTCGTGCTCGTCGGGGTGCCCACGCCCGAGATGACGCTCGACCTGCCGCTGCTGGACGTCTTCGGCCGGGGCGGGTCGCTGAAGTCGAGCTGGTACGGCGACTGCCTGCCCTCCCGCGACTTCCCGATGCTCATCGACCTGCATCTGCAAGGGCGCCTGCCCCTGGACAAGTTCGTCACCGAGACCGTCCGACTGGACGAGGTGGAGCAGGCGTTCGCGCGGATGCACCACGGTGGCGTGCTGCGCTCGGTGGTGACGCTGTGACGGCCACCCGCATCGAACGCCTCGTCACCGCCGGGCAGTTCACCCTCGACGGCGGCAGCTGGGACGTCGAGAACAACGTGTGGATCGTCGGCGACGACCACGAGGTGATCGTCATCGACGCGGCGCACGACGCCGACGCCATCGCCCGCGCCGTCGGCGACCGCCGGCTCACCGCGATCGTGTGCACCCACGCCCACAACGACCACGTCGACGCCGCGCCGGAACTGGCCGACCGCACCGGGGCCGTGATCTGGCTGCATCCCGACGACCTGCCGCTGTGGAAGCTCGCCCACCCCGACCGCGACCCCGACGCGCACCTCGCCGACGGGCAGGTCATCGAGGCCGCCGGCACCGACCTGACCGTGCTGCACACGCCGGGGCACGCGCCCGGCGCGGTCTGTCTGCACGACCCCGGGCTCGGCGTCGTCTTCACCGGCGACACCCTCTTCCAGGGCGGCCCCGGCGCCACCGGACGTTCCTACTCCCACTTCCCGACGATCATCGCCTCCCTGCGCGACCGGCTGCTGACCCTGCCCCCGGAGACGAAGGTGCTCACCGGGCACGGCGAGGCCACCACCATCGGCGCCGAGGCGCCGCACCTGCAGGAGTGGATCGACCGCGGGCACTGACCGGTGCGCTACGCCCGGCCGGCGGCCGTGAGACAGAACGGCGGACGGCCGGGCGGGTGACCGGCCGTAAAACCCGACAGAAGATGTCCGGCTTCCACGGCACCCTCGGGGACGACACACCTCACACAGGGAACAGGAGGCCGGACATGTCACGTCCGCTGGACGGCAAGGTGGCGCTCGTCGCCGGGGCGACGCGCGGCGCGGGCCGCGGGATCGCGGTGGAACTCGGCGCGGCGGGTGCCACCGTCTACGTCACCGGCCGCAGCACCCGCGCCCGGCGCTCGGAGTACGACCGCCCCGAGACCATCGAGGACACCGCCGACCTGGTCACCGCGGCCGGCGGCACGGGCATCGCCGTCCCCGCCGACCATCTGGACCCCGCCCAGGTCCGCGCGGTGATCGACCGCATCGACGACGAGCGGGGCCGGCTCGACGTCCTCGTCAACGACATCTGGGGCGGCGAGACGCTCTTCGAGTGGGACACCCCCGTGTGGGAGCACGACCTGGACAACGGGCTGCGGCTGCTCCGGCTCGCCGTCGACACCCACGCGATCACCAGCCACCACGCCCTGCCGCTGCTGCTGCGCCGGCCCGGCGGCCTGGTCGTGGAGATGACCGACGGGACCGCCGAGTACAACGGCGTCACCTACCGCAACAGCTTCTTCTACGACCTCGCCAAGACCGCCGTGCTGCGCATGGGTTTCTCCCTCGGCCGGCAACTCGGGCCCCGCGGCGCCACGGCCCTCGCCCTCACCCCCGGCTGGATGCGCTCGGAGATCATGCTGGACGCCTTCGGGGTGCGCGAGGAGAACTGGCGGGACGCGCTGGAGCGCGTCCCGCACTTCGCGATCTCCGAGACCCCGCGCTTCGTCGGCCGCGCCGTCGCCGCCCTGGCCGCCGACCCGGACGTGGCTCGCTTCAACGGGCAGTCCCTCTCCAGCGGCGGCCTCGCCCGGGTGTACGGCTTCACCGACCTCGACGGCAGCCGCCCCGACGCCTGGCGCTACCTGGTCGAGGTCCAGGACGCCGGCAAGCCCGCGGACGTCACCGGCTACCGCTGACCACCGACAACCGTTGATCACCGGATACCGCTGACCTCCGGCTGTGGGCCGCCTTCGGCTGCGCCCCGGCCACCGGCTACCTTCCTGACCGCCGGGTTCCGCCGCCCGGGCCCATCGCGCGGATGCCCCGGCGGCAGGGCCAGGTCCTCGCGTACGGTCGCGTAGAACTCCTCGCGGCCGATGCGCTGTTGGTCCAGCAGCGCCTCCCCGGCCGGGTCCTGTGCCGGCACGGCCTCGGCCGGCAGCGGTTCGGCCTGAGCACACGGCCAGCCGCCGCTCCTCCCACCGCACCGCCCGCTCCCGCCGGAACCGCGCCCGGTAGCCCCGCACGACCGCTGGACAGGAACCGAAGGCGCCGGTCACCACGCCGAGCAGCGCCGGGAGTTGCTGGAGCAAGGCCGGCATGTCGGTGACGGAACCTGTCCGGAGGATCGGCGTGGCACTACCGTCGCTCCATGACGCAGCTGACACGCTTCGACGGACACGCCGCCCTGGTCACCGGCGCCGCGCGCGGCATCGGCGCCGCCACCGCCCGCCGGCTCGCCGAGGAGGGCGCCCGGGTCCTGGTCACCGACGCCGACCTGCCCGCCGCCCGGGAGACCGCGGCCGCCCTGCGCCAAGCCGGCCTGAGCGCCGGGGCGTTCGCCTGCGACGTCGCCGACCGGGCGTCGGTGGAGGCGGCGGTGGCGTACGCCGTGGAGACGTTCGGCGGCCTGGACGTCCTCGTCAACAACGCCTACGGCTGCGGTCCGGACGCCGCACGCTTCGAGGACGAACCCGACGAGGGGTGGCAGCGCGACCTCGACCTGACCCTGACGGGTGCCTTCCGCTGCTGCCGCGCCGCGCTGCCGCACCTGGCGGCCTCCGGACGCGGCGCCATCGTGAACATCGGCTCGGTCAACGCCGTCCAGGACTTCGGCAACCACGCCTACAGCGCCGCCAAGGCCGGACTCGCCTCGCTGACCCGCACCGTCGCCGGGCACGCGGCCGCGCGCGGGGTGCGCGTCACCCTGGTCGTCCCCGGCACGGTCCGCACCACCGCCTGGGAGGGCCGCGCGCGGGAACTCGACGCGGTGCGCCCGCTGTATCCGCTCGGCCGGGTCGGCGAGCCGGAGGACATCGCCGCCGCCGTCGCCTTCCTCGCATCCCGGGACGCGGCCTGGATCACCGGTACGTCGCTGTGTGTCGACGGCGGCCTCACCGCGGTCCACACGGGCTTCCGCGCGGCGCTCGACGGGCTCGACCAGGAGGCGGACCTCGGCTAGCCTGCACCGCCTCCCTCGCCTTCGGGCGGAGGGTGCCCGCCGGGCGGCTCGACGGTCCGGAAGTTCACCGATTCGTCACAGCCTGACCGGGCACTGCAACCAACACCCCCGCACACCGGTCTACCTGGCAGACATCGCAGAAGATACTCAAGGGAGAGACCGGACATGCGGGACATAGGCCGTCGGGGCGCCGTCGCCCTCGGTGTCGCCGGACTGGTGGCACCGCTCACACTCGCGCTCGGCGCCGCGCCGGCGCAAGCCGCGTCGAGCTGCACCACCAGCACCGGCCCCTACCAGAAGCAGGTCGAGAAGTTCCTCGGCCGCCCGGTGGACGGCAGGCAGTCGTCCGCGGACTGCAAGGCCATCAAGGCCTTCCAGACCCGGCACGGCATCACGCCGAACATCGGCTACGCCGGGTCCGTCACCTGGGGCGTGATGGACCTCATGAACAAGCAGAAGGCCGTGGGGAAGAACCCCAACAAATCCGGCAAGTGTCCCGTGAACAAGGGGCGCATCGCCTGTGTCGACCTGACCCTCCAGCTCAGCTGGATCCAGGACGGCAAGAAGCTGGTCTACGGTCCGGTCCCGGTGCGCACCGGCCGCGACGGCTACGAGACCCGCACCGGCCTGAAGAAGATCTACTGGCGGCACATCGACCACGTGTCGAGCGTGTACCACGTGGCCATGCCGTACAGCCAGTTCTTCGACGGCGGGCAGGCCTTCCACTCGGTCGGCGTGAGCATGTGGAACCCGCCCGGCTCGCACGGCTGTGTGAACATGACCACCACCGACGCCAAGAAGTACTGGTCGCTGCTGCGCAACGGCGACGACGTCTTCGTCTACGGCCGCAAGCCCGGCACCTGACGGCGGCCACCGGGGGCGGTGGGAGGCTCGCCGCCCCTTCGACCCGTTTGGACGTGATCATTGACACGTCCGGAATGCCGGGATTGTGCGAGCTTGCTCACAGCGCCTTCACCTTCGGCACCGTATGCTTCACAGCATGTCCACCACTGTTGAACCCGCCTCCGAGCGATCGGCCGCGGAGGTCAACGAGGAGATCCGGGCCCTGTGGCTCCGGTCGGGCGGGACACTGACCGGCGAGCAGCGCGAGGAGTACCAGCGCCTCGTCCTGGAGTGGGCCGCAGCGGCCCACCGGCCGGTGAACGCGGCCTGATCCCCGCCTGACCGTCCCCGCCGCGCATCCCGGCATCGTCTCTGGGCACCGCCTGACCGAGTGGGTGCCCTTCTCGTTACGACCTCGGCCGTCGTCCGCGGCCTCGTCGTCCCCCAAGCTCCGGGCTCCGCTCGAGCAGGGGCACCCCCGTCACCGGGTGATGTCCGCCACCTCCGCCCGCCCCGCCGGCCCGGCCTGGGGCGGGTTCACCGCGCGGCAGGCGGCGGGACTGCTCGGCGCGGCCGCGGCCACCGTGCCGCTGAGTCCCGGCTGACGCGGCTGCGCCCCGGTCAGCCCCACATCGTGGAGTAGTGGCGGCGGAACGCCCTGCGGTCCTGTTCGGCCCGCAGGTAGCGGGTCGCCACCAGCGCGATCAGACTGCCCGCGACCACCAGCAGACCGGGCCCCACGGCGCGGGTGTCCGTCAGCCGGGCCAGCAGCGTCGTCCCCTCCAGGCCACCGCCCACCGGCGCCGCCGACCCCGGCGAGGCCGCCCCGGGGGCCGGCGCCGACCCCCGGGGGGAGGGCCCGGCGCTCGGCGCGGCCTGCGTCGACACGATCAGCTTCACGTTCAGCGCGCGCAGCGCCTTCGTCACCGGCTGGAAGAACGTCGTACCGCCCGCGGTGCAGTCCCCGCTGCCGCCGGAGGTCACCCCGAGCGCGATGCCCTCGGAGAACAACGGGCCGCCGCTGTCGCCCGGTTCGGCGCACACATCGGTCTGGATCAGCCCGGTGACCGTGCCCTCCGGGTAGTTCACGGTCGCGTCCAGGCCCGTCACCCGCCCGTCGTGCAGCCCGCTGGTGCTGCCGCTGCGGAACACCCGCTGCCCCACCACCGCGTCCGCCGCGCCCGTGATCCGTACGCCCGTGCCGCCGCCGATCGCGACGACATCCGCCGCGTCCCCGGCCCGGCCGCCCGCGTACTGCACGAGGGAGAAGTCGGAGCCGGGGAAGTCGGACGCGACCGTCTGCCCGACCTGCCGGGTGGCCCGGTTGTCCGCGAACCACTGCGAGCCCGTCGGCCCGCAGTGCCCGGCCGTCAGGATGAAGTCGGCCCGGCCGTCGGTGACATTGAACCCCGCCGAGCAGCGTCCGCCCGCCGACAGGATCGGCTGCGCCCCGTTCAGCCGGGTCGTGAACGTCCCGCTCGTGCGCTCCATCCGCACGAACGCGCCGATGCCGTGCGCCACGCGGGTCAGCCGGGCCCAGTCGGCGGCCGACACCGTGCGGTCGCCGCGTACGACGACCTCGTTGGTGCGGTAGTCCACCGCCCACGCGGTGCCGGCCACCCGTGGCGCCGAACGCAGCGTGCGCGCCGCCGACTTCAGCTCGTCCAGGCTGTGCCCGACCGGCTTCGCCTCGGCGCCCGCCCGGCGCACCGCGGCGGCCGCGCCCTGGTCGGTGACGGCGACGACCGGCCGCCCGTCGGCGCCGACCCAACTGCCCGCCGTACGCGCCGTGCCCAGCCGCCGCACCAGGCTCGCCCCCAGGTCGCCGGCCGGCTGCACGAGCGTGCGCGGCGCGGCCGGCGCGTGGGGCGGCTCGCTCGCGACGGCCTGGGTGACCATGGCCCCGCCGAGGAGGAGTCCGCCGACGGCCGCCCATCGCGCCGTCCGCCTCACGATCCGTCGTCGTGCGTGCCTCATGATGCCTGGCTCCCGAACCCCGAACACGCGGCCCAGCGGCCGCGGGGCGCTCCGGTCGGTGCGCGCCCCCTGTCCATACGGCGCGGGGCCCGGCCGCGTTCAGCGCTTGCGGCCCACTCCGCCGAACATCGCCACCTCCTCCGGCTCGGGGCCGCCCGTGCCGTCGGGCCGCCAGCGCGAGCACGACACCACGCCCGGCTCCAGCAGCTCCAGGCCGTCGAAGAACCGGGTCACGTCCTGCGGGGTGCGCTGGGTGAGCTTGGGCGTGCCGTGCTCGTTCCAGAACTTCACCGCCTCGTCCACGTCGGGCATCTCCGGGTGGGTGACGGTGTGCGACAGCACCAGATGGCTGCCGGACGGCAGCGCCTCCAGCAGGCGCCGCACGAGCCCGTAGGGGTCCTCCTCGTCGCCGACGAAGATGACCACGCCGAGCAGCATCAGCCCGATCGGCCGGCTGAAGTCCAGGGTCTTCGCCGCGTGTTCGAGGATCGCGTCGACGTTGCGCAGGTCCTCGTCGAGATAGTCGGTGACGCCCTCGGGCGTGCTGGTGAGCAGGGCGCGGGCGTGCGCGAGCACCAGCGGGTCGTTGTCGACGTAGACGATCCGGGCGTCCGGGGCGTACCGCTGGGCCACCTGGTGGGTGTTGTCGGCCGTCGGAAGCCCGGTGCCGATGTCCAGGAACTGCCGCAGACCGGCCTCGGTCACCAGGTGCCGGACGGCCCGGCCGAGGAAGAGGCGGTCCTCGCGCGCGTACGCGCCGATGCCCGGGTGCAGTTGCCGGATCTGGTCGCCGGCCGCGCGGTCGACCTCGTAGTTGTCACCGCCTCCGAGCCAGTAGTTCCAGATGCGGGCCGTGTGCGGCTGAGAGGTGTCGATGCGGGCGCGCGTGCTGTCGGTCACGGCCGGCTCCTGGAGGGACGGGAACTGATACGGGGACAGAACGCAATCTAGACGGCGGAATTCAGCCGCGCGGCCACTCCGGGGATTTCGTCGCGCGGACCGATCCTCGCCCAGCTGTCCTCGTCGCCCCACACGGACTCCGCGGCCACGAACGGCCGCAGCAACCCGCTCAGCACCACGTCACCGTGCCCGTTCAGCTCGTCGGAGGCGATCTTGCGGGCCACGCCGGCGAGGAAGTCGGCGAGCTGCACACGCGCGTCCTGCCGGGCCGCGACCAGCCGCACTCCGGCCAGCGCGGCGCCCCGGCTGCGGGCGGCCGCCACGATCCAGGCGATCCGGTCCTCGGTGAGGAGGTTCTGCCGGTCGTGCACCAGCACCACCGGGCGGCCGCCCGCGCTCCAGGACACGGCCGTGCGCACGACCGCCGGCAGCAGCGGGTTGAGTACCGGCACCAGCGGCGGGCCGTCCAGCAGCCGCTCCCGGTACGCCTCGGCCCGCTGCCGGCTGCCCGCCAGCCGCTCCAGCACTTCCGGAGCACCGGCCGGGCCGCCCATGGCCCGCAGGGTGTCCACGGCGCGGAAGAACTCCGTCACCGGCGGGGGCGGTTGCCCGTCGCCGCGCACGCGCAGCAGCCGGTTGGCCGCGCCGAGGAACTCCCGCCACCGCTCCTCGCCGAACGCGCCCGGCCCCGCCCGGAACAGGGCCCGCGCCGCCCCGTCGTCCTCGCCCAGGAGCAGCGCCACCGCCCGCTCCACCACGACGAACGCCTTCTGCGTCAGCTGCACCCGCGCCTGCCCGGCCAGCGGGCCCGCGGGAGCGAGCAGCCACTCCAGCACCGCCCGGTGCTTCTCCCGCAGCAGATGGTTCGCCTTGTACTCCTCCGCGGGCGAGCGGATGCGGTCCCGGACCTCCCGTACGTACGCCTCGGCCGTCGCGGCCGGCAGCCGCACACCGGCGTGCGCGAAGACGTCGGTGTTCCCGCCGACGAGGTTCTCCCCGTCCGAGCCCGACTCGTCGCAGGCCACCTCCAGCGGTGCCTCGTCCGTCCGCCGTCCGTCCGCCCGGTTCCAGGTCACACCCACGCCCCCTGTCCCTTGCCGCATCTCCAGGATCGCGCATCGCCGCGCCCGGCCGCCCGGCAATAACGCGCCTACACTGCCCGGCATGGACGACGACACTCCTCTGGACCGGCTCGGCGCCGGCAGCTACCTGCTGCTGACCAGCTACCGCAGGAACGGCACGCCCGTCGCCACCCCGGTGTGGGTGGTGCGCGACGGCGACGCCCTGGGGGTGTGGACCACCGCCGACTCCTACAAGGTCAAGCGGATCAGGGCCCGCGCCGACGTCCTGGTCGGCCCGTGCGACGTGCGCGGCAACCCGACGGGGGAGCAGGTGCCGGGCACCGCCGAGATCACGGACGCGGCGACCGCCGGCCGCTACCGGCAGCTGATCGCCCGCAAGTACGGCGTCCTCGGCCGCCTCACCCTCCTCGGCAGCCGCATCCGGCGCGGCCTGGACGGCACGGTGGGGATCAGGGTCACGCTCACCGGATGATCCGCGCGGCGGGCGCCGCGCGCGCCGTGACGGCGCACCTCGCAAGGGCGCACGGCGTGACCGCAAGCCCTGGCCGGCCGCACCGCGCGCGGCCGGCCAGGGCGCTCCGTGTCGGCTACGACGCGTCCACGACGGTCCCGGTCAGCTCCGGACCGCCCGGCAGCGGCGCACCCGAGTCGTCCGTGGCCTGGAAGCGTACGGACTCGGCGGGTTCGGCCACCGTGTCCCGCACGGTGGGCACGGACACCTCCGTGCTCGTTGTGCCCGCCGGCACCGACGCCCACACGCCCAGATACGGCACCTGGGACAGCGGCCGCTCCGGGTCCGGCTCGGCACCGGTGGCGTCCCGCAGCCACGCCGGGTCGACGTCCTTGGTGGACAGCTCCGGCCCGTCCGTCACCGGCACCACCACGAAGGAGGCGCCGATCTCGGCGTCGGCGGGCTCCGACAGCGTCACCTTCCAGCGCAGCGCCTGGCCCTCGGTCACCCGGCCGGCGACCGGCGTCACGGACACCTTCGGCATCGGGTCGTCGTTGAGCGCGGTGACCCCGCCCCGGTGCGACCCGACGACCGTGCCGTGCACCGCCTTGACCAGCACGTCGTGCGTCACGTCGTACGAGAAGCGCCGGTTGCCCTCGACGCGGACCGAGACGGCGATGTCGTCCCGCCCCGGCCGTACCGTGACCAGGCGGTCCTTCGCTTCGCCGGTGACCGGGTCCACGACGTACACCCGCACCTGGCCACTGCCCTTCCCGGAGACCCGCACCGGCACCCGGTAGGTGCGCACGCCCGTGTCGCCCTCCTTGACCGACAGCCGGCCGAGGTCCACCCGGGTGAGCGGGGCCTCGGCCACCGCGGGCGTGCCGGGGCGCCAGGCCCAGGCGTCCATCAGCCACGCCCGGCCCGTGCGCGAACGCGGGATGAGCTCCAGGGAGTTCACCTGCCGCAGGTCGACTCCGGCACGGCTCGCGGCGGTCAGCGGGACGCGCAGCTCGCGCGCCCAGTACGAGGCGGTGCGGTCGCTGCCGGGCAGCCCGTCGACGGTGACGCGGCCGAGGACGGCCCGCCGTCCGCGGGTGTCGGCGACGGCGACGTCGAGCTGTGTGCCCTTGCTGTTCGGCGGTACGAAGAGGCGCAGGGCGAGCGACGGGGCGCCGGACAGGGACAGCGGCGCCGCGGGCCGTACCCGCACCGGGGTTCCCGGTGCCGACCAGCGTGCCTCCACCGCGCGGCGCCCGGTCTCCCGGCCGGTCTCCCACTGGGCGAAGTGCGGCGAGACACCGCGGGCGTCCTCGCCCAGGCAGGCGACCGCCGGCCGCGGGTCCACCGCCGAGCACAGCCGCCCGCCGGTCACCGTGACCCCGCCGTCCGGCAGGAACCCGGCACCGCGCGCGCCGCCCACCGCATGGGTCAGCACCCGCGCCGGGCCGGCGGACGGGGCACGCCGCCCGGTGCCGTCGAGCAGCTCGCGCACCCGGTCGTCACCGGCGACGAACAGCCGTGCCGCCGCCGCGATGTACGTCGACCCGGCCCGGTGCTGCTGGTCGGCGGTCAACCGGGTCGCGGTGCCCGGCGAGCACACCGGGTCCTTGGCGTCGGGATCGGCCCAGAAGTCGTCCTCGGCGGGCGCCTCGGCCTGGCCGGGCGTCCACTCGGAGTTGAAGAAGTTGTGGTTGGCGCCGACCACGTACACGGCGCTGTGCAGCGCGCGGCCCCGGCTGACGCCGCGGGTGCCGTCGACGTACACCTCGCCCTGCAGGTCGGACACGTCGCCGTCGCAGCCCGGCAGGAGGGTCGCCGAGGGCACGTCCGGCACCGGGTTCTGGCCGAAGACCGTCGGGCCGATCAGGACGGTGCCCCGCACGTGCCAGCGGACCGGGCCGCGGTAGCCGTCCTGGGCGGCGGGCGGTGGGTAGAGGCTGTCCATCGCGGCGCGGTTGACGCCCTCGCCGCCCCGGGAGTGCCCGACGAGCAGCACCTTGCCCAGGTCGGCCTTCGCCCCCGCGCGGACCGCCGCCGGGGCAGCGGAGGGGTGCGCGGCCCAGTCGGCCCAGCGGGCGAGGTGCAGGCGCACCAGCGAGGAGCGGGCCTGCGCGCCGCCGTCCTCGGCCGCCCAGTCCTGGCCGTTGATGCCGTTCGCGGAGATCGACACGGTCACATAGCCCTGGGACGCCAGCAGCCGCTGGTCGCGCAGATAGCCGCGGTGGCTCGGGATGGGCTTGGTGCCGGCCGGGCAGGGCCAGTCGCCGGTCGCCTCCTCGCCCTTGTAGCAGGTGGCGTGCCGGCCGTGCAGGAACAGCGCCAGCGGGCGCGGGCCGCGGGCGCCCGTGGGCGTCACCACCACGGCGCGCATCTCGACCGGCGCCTTGAAGCCGGGCAGGCGGACGGGCGGCAGGTCGTACTCGCCGGTCGCCGTGCGGTAGGCGCCCGGCTTGCCCGGGTCCACCGCGGCCGCCGGGAGCGGGGCGGGCGGCGGCACGGCGGCCAGGGCGTCGCGCCGCTCCCGCGCGTCGTTCGCGGCGGGTGCGTCCAGGCGGCGGCCGCCCGACCAGACCTGAAGGTCCGTCAGCCGCGTGCCGTGCGCCGCGTCCAGGTCCAGGCCGAAGGTGTGGCCGTCGCGGGCGGGAGCGGGCACACCGAGCAGCCGGCCCGCGGAGCGGAACTCCACGCGGGCGTCGCCCATGGGCACGCCGGTCGCCGAGCGCCACACCAGCCGGGGCCCGCCGTCGCCCCGGTCGATCCGCCAGCCGGGCGGGAGGGAGGTGTCGTGTGCCGTGGGTGAGGGTGCGGCGGCGTGTGCCGCCGACGGCGATGCCCCCGTCATCGCGAGCACCGCCGTGGCGGCGATGCCTATGCGCCGGGCCAGTGGCAGCCGGGCAGGTGACAATGGTCTCTCCTTACAACCCCGTGCGCGGGCACCCCGTCGGTCCCGGGGGCCCCTCGCGCCTCGGAGGACGGAGAGCGCCGTCGGTCGGTTGTCTGTGCGAGGGACGGGATCGCGTCAACTTCGCGCAGGGCAGGAGAGTTGGGCGTAGCCCGGACGGAAAACGCCACCTGGTGGCTCGCGGACCGGCCGGACGACGTCTTCGGCTACGGCCGGCTCGCCCTCTACGGCCCCGAGGTGTCCGGACGCCGGGCGGGACGACGGGTACCTGCGCGACTGGGCTGCCGGGTGATGTTCCACGGCAGCGCCGGGCGGCTGGAGCTGGAGGTGGAGGAGAGCCGCAGGCAGCCGCCCGGCGTTCCGGTCACCTCCGCACGGCCGGGCGGAGCATCCGACGGCCACCGAAGGCGACGGCGCGCGGCATCCGATGGCCGCCGAACGCGACGGTGCGCTCGCCCTGGTGGCGGGGCCGGCCGTCAACCGCAGCTTCGCGACCGGGCGTCCGGTCGCGGTCGGCGAGATCCTGGCGGAACCCGCCGGGGAGTGACGGTTCGTCAGGGGGCGGTCGAGCGGCCGCCCCCGGGGTGCGGACCGGGTGTCAGGTCCAGGCCCGGTACGGCTCGTCGACCAGCTGGAAGACCGGCTCGCCGCGCACCGGGTCCTTGGTGGTGGACAGCCGCACCCGGTCGCCGCTGTGGATGCCGATGGGCGGCCCCATCACGCGGCCCCGTACGACGAACCCCTCCGCCATCTCGATCAGCGAGACATTGCGCGCGGCGGGGGAGTTGCGGTGCACCACCGTGGAGTGGCGGACCGTGCCCAGGCCCTCGCTGCGCTCCGTGCGCAGATCGCTGCCGCGGCAGACGGGACACAGCAGGCGGTGGTACATGGCGGTGCCGCACCAGGTACAGCGCTGGAAGAGCAGGGCGTCCCGGCTCTCGGCGGTCGCGGGACCGCCGGCCGGGTGGTCGAGGACGCCCGCCGCGGAGCGGGCTGCCGGGGACACGGCGGTTCCTGAGTGGTGGTACACGCGGCTCAACTCCCTGCACTCGGCCGGACTCCTGCGGGCACGGGGCGACCCGCGCACGCGAGATGCTCGGTTCGCTCGGCGACCGTGCACGCGCTCAGCGTATGGCACTCAGTGCCATGCGTAAAGGTACTGCGTACCACTAAAAGGGAACGAAGGCCCGGCTACCCGCGTCCCAGGGCCGTCTCGACCTCCTGCACCACCCGCCACAGGGGGGCGTCCCGGCGGGAGACCACGACCACCACGTCGTCGGGGTGCCCGGCGGTGACGGGCCGGGAGGGGGCGGCGGGCCGGGGTTCCGCCTGCGTGGCGGCGCTCGCCGGTGCGGCGGTGCCCGCCCCGGCGCCGGCGCCGGCCGGGGTGCCGAAGGCCTGCTGGACCAAGCCGAGCGCGTGGTCCACCGCGGCGCTCGCGTCGCCCTTGCCGTCCGAGCGCAGCCACGAGCGCAGCGCGTTGTTGTGCGCCGCGACCACGGCGGCCGCGATCACGTCCGCCCGCAGGATGCCGTCCGTCCGGCCGGCGAAGCGGCCGCGCAGATAGTCGGCGAGGGCCCGCTCGTAGCGCCACACCACCGACAGTTCGTAGGCCCGCAGGCCGGGGACCTTCTTGGTGAGCCGGTAACGCTGCACGGAGAAGGCGGGGTTCTCGGCGTACATCAGCAGCACCTGCCGGGCCGCGTCGCACACCCGGCGCACCGGCTCGTCGGTGTCCGCGCTCGCCGCGAGGAACGCCGTCATGTCCGTCAGGCACCGCTCGTGGTCGGGGAAGACCACGTCCTCCTTCGAGGGGAAGTAGCGGAAGAACGAGCGCCGGCCCACCCCGGCCAGCGCGACGATGTCGTCGACGGTGGTCTGCTCGTAGCCGCGTTCGAGGAACAGCCGGAAGGCCGCCGCGACGAGCGCCTCCCGCATCGGTGGCCGGGCGGCGGCCCCCGCCGTGCCGTCCCGCCCGGAGGCCGCACTGCTGGTGGTCATGCACGGAACGTAACACCTGACGGATCATCTTGGCACTCAGTACCCTCCTGTCGGGGAACTGAGTGCCGTCCCGGTCGGGGGAGTGGCCGCGGACGGGGCGCTACGGCAGCTCGTCAGGCGCCGCGCCCTCCGCGTACGGCACCGCGTCGCCCTCCTGCGCCCTGTCGCCCTCGTCCGGCACCCGGATGTCGAGCACGCACACGTCGTCCCGCCGCTCGCCCTCCAGCAGCGCGGTGAGCAGGGGGGCCAGCGTGCCGGACGGCTCGGCGGCCGACGCCTCCATCGCGGCGGCCAGCCGGTCCAGGCCGAGGTCGATGCACTCGCCCGGCCGCTCGACCAGCCCGTCGGTGTACAGCACCAGCCGGTCGCCGGGGCGGAGCGTGCACTCGGCGTCCCGGTAGAACGGCGCGTCGCTCGCGCCGAGCAGCATGCCGGCCGGCCGCTCCAGCGGGCGGGCCCGCCCGTCCCGCAGCAGCAGGGGCGGCGGATGCCCGGCCTGCACCCACATCAGACGGTGGTCCTTGGCCCGGTACCGGGCGAGGACCAGGGTCGCGGTGCCGTGCGGACCGCGCGAGTGCAGCAGCAGCCGGTTGAGCCGGGCGAGCGCGCCGGTCAGCGACGACCCCGTGCTGATCATGCCCTTGGCGGTGAAGCGCAGCTGCGCCATGGTGGCGACGGCGTCGATGCCGTGACCCGCGACGTCGCCGACGACGAACAGCGCGTCGCCGTCGGGCAGTTCGATCGCGCTGAACCAGTCGCCGCCGACACTGAGCCCCGACTGCGCGGGCAGGTAGGCCACCTCGACGCGCAGCCCGGCGAGATCGAGCGGAGCGCGCGGCAGGGGCAGCAGGGCGTGCTGGAGCCGGGTGGCGAGGGCCCGTTCGGCCTGGAGCACGCTGTGCTGCGTCAGCATCGCCCGCTCGCTCTCTATCAGGGCGAGCTCGGCGTTGCGCCGGGCGGTGAGGTCCTGCACGAAGCCGTGCACCTCGACCGGGGTGCCGCTGCTGTCGGCCACGGCCTCGGCGACCACCCGGAGATGGCGGATGCCGTCGGCGGTGCGCACCCGGAAGGGGAGGTCGAAGCGGCGTCCCTCCCGCAGCAGCTGCCCGATGGCGGCGGCCAGCGCGGGCATGTCCTCCGGGACGGCCAGCGAGGGCAGTTCGGCCAGCCGCACCGGCCCGCGCACCGGGTCGCGGCCGAGTACGGCGAAGGCCTGCGCGGACCAGGTCGCCTCGTGTGTGACCAGGTTCCAGTTCGCCCAGCCCAGGTTGCCCAGGCGCTGCACGTCGGCCAGCCGCTGTTCCTGCCGGTCGGACGGGTCGTGCCGGACCCACGTCACCACCAGGCCCGCGCCCAGCCGGGCCACTCGCGGTGAGGAGGTGACCAGTTCGGCGACGTCGCCGGAGACCACGCGGTGCGCGAGCGGTTCGCCTTCGTACGGCTCACCGGTCGCCAGCACCCGCAGGCAGCCCTGCCACAGCGGCTCGCCGGCCACGCTCGGCCGGTACTCCTGCAGCCGCAGTCCGACCAGTTCACGGCCGGTGCGGCCGACGGCGTCGACGGCCTGCGGGGTCGCGGCGTCGATGCGGAAGTCCTCGACGTCACCCGACGGCGACCGCAGTGGCGTCAGCAGCAGCGAGGCGCCCGGCAGGGTCTCGAAGACGCCCTGGACGACGTCGGCGGCCGCGTCGGCGGAGGGTCCGCGCGGGGCGTCCAGCGAGCGCAGCCGTCCCGAGCACAGGCGGGCCACCGCGCGCAGAAGCTCGCGGTCACGTTCGGGGAAGGGGCCCGGGCGGGCGCACAGCACGCCGAGGACGACGTCGGCCCGGCCGCCGACGGCCACCGGCAGCCAGGCGCGGGACGGCCACCGCTCCGGCGGCTCACCGATCAGCAGGAGGCTGCGGCGGGCCGCCTCGATGTCCTCCAGCCAGGTCTCCCGCTGGGTCTGCAGGGCGTCCCGGGCGGGCACCCCGCTCAGCGGGGGGACGTGGTGCCACTGGGTGGCCGTCTGTTCGTCGACGCCCGCGTGCCCGATCAGCGTCAGACCACCGGCCGGCAGCTGCTGGTACAGCATGATCGCGGCGGCGTCGACGCGGCGGCCCAGATGCCGGAGCAGCACGGCGGCCAAGCCCTGGGCGCTGTGCACGCGCAGCAGGGCGCGGCCGAGGCGGCCCAGCAGCGTCACGTCGTCGGCGTCGTCCACCGGCTCGGCGTCGGGCGCGGCGACGGCCGTCCGGGCGCCCGGGGGCTCAGGATGCGGCGGACGGTGCACGGGCAGGGAGAGGTTGCCCAGGGTGACCCAGCACTCCTCCAGCAGGGTGCGGTCGGCGAGCTTCGCCCGGTGCAGCAGTTCCTCGTACGCCGCGTCCGGGGTGCAGCCGATCAGCGCCATGACGGCACCCTTGGCCCGTTCCAGCACCTCCGAGGTGGCCGCCAGGTCGTGCAGGCGGTCCATTTCGGCACGCTGACGGGCCACGACGCGGCTGAGCGCCGCCACGTCGGGCGCGATCCCGGATTCCTCCGGTACGGCCGGTTCGCTCGTCACGTTCACGAGCATCGCACAAGAGGGCCGGGTCGCTCGCTCTCTCGGCCCGGCGGATCTCCTCACCGGCCGGGGGGCCGGTACAGCCACAGCCGCATCACCCTGCTGAGCAGGGGCATCACCAGATACGTCAGGACCGGCAGCAGCACCACGGGGAAGACGGCGGCCCGCAGCGGCAGCGGCCAGGACGCGGCGCGCGGCGTGACCAGCCACTGGATGAGCAGCGTGAACGGGTAGGCGCCGAGGAACGTCGTGAGCACCATCTTCCAGCGGGGCGGGGACTGCACGCTGGTGCCCGGCAGGCTGAACCAGGTCTCCATGCCGGTGGTGGACTGGCGCTCGCTGCTGACCTCGGTGGCGACGCCCTCGATCCGCTCGTGCCAGTCGGCGCGCTCCTCGGAGCGCAGCCAGGCGCCGAGCCGGTCGGTGTCGCTGAAGCGCAGCACGGCGTGGAAGCGGTGGCCGCCGTCCTCGGGCCGCAGCCAGGAGACGCCTTCATTGCCCGGGAACTGCCGGGCGCAGCGGGAGATGCCGCGCGTCCAGTCCTCGAACTCGTCCTCGTGCCCGGGGCGCACCCGCCAGGTGAGCACGGTGGTGACGGGTTCGGCACGTCGTTCGTGGGTGGTCCTCATCCCCTCCCGTGTCCCACGCCTGCGGCCGCCCATGCCCGTGCGGTGCCGGCGGACGGGACGACATGGGCGGCGCGGCCGGGCGGCGGATCAGCGCGCGTGGTCCGTCAGGGCCTGGCTGACCGCGCGGACACTGCGGGCGATGTGCTGCAGCTGCAGGACCTCGGCCGCGTACATCTTGATCGTGTGCTCGATGACCGACTCGGGCAGGCCGAGCCGCGGCAGGTCGGCGCGGGCCGTCTGCAGGGCGGTACGGGCGACCCGGATCTCGTGCTGCACCTGGATGCCCGCGTGCCGGGCCAGCAGCACGGGGTGGCGCAGCAGCACCGGGTAGCCGGCGTAACGGGCCGGCACCAGCTCCCGCAGCCACCGCACGGCCGAGCGCTCCCAGTCGTAGGAGCCGGGGGTCTTCACCTGGCACGGCCAGTCCGGGCCGATGCGCGTCGTCGTCAGGGCCATGGTCGTCGCTTCCGGCGTCGGGTGCGGAGATTCGAGAGGGGGGGCGGCCCCGGCCTAGGGGATGACCGGGGCCACCACGGGCGTGCTCGCACAGGTGAGACGCCCGGCCGGACGGGCCCGGGCGCCGACGTGGGTAGGGGACGGCGGCTTGAGGGGCCCGTGCGGCCGTGAGCAGTATTTATATATGCCGTCCGCTTTGCAAGACGTATGAAAACATTCATGCGCGCTTTACGACGGGTACTCCCGGTGTGCACCGGTATGGGGAAGGGTGCCGCCACCCTCGGGGGCGTGGCGGGCCTCTAGCCACGGCCCCGGACGGTGCCAGGCCCCCAGCCGCGGCCCCGGACGGTGCCAGGCCCACAGCCCCGACCGCTCGGACGGTGCCGGAGCTCAGTCCCGCAGGAAGAACTGGTGCTCCTCGGCGACCTGCTCGTACTCCTCCAGCCGGGCCTGCGTCCGCTCCGGGCCGGCGTCCGTCATGGCCTGGAGCAGCGCGGCCGCCATCACCCCGGGCGCCGCGTAGGAGTCGAACACCAGCCGGGAGCCGGTCCCGGTCGCGAAGGTGACGTCGGCCTCGGCCACCACCGGTCCGAGCGCCAGGTCGGTGATCAGCGCGACCTTGAGCCCGGCGCGCCGGGCGACCCGCACCGCCGTCAGCGTCTCCTGCGCGTGCCGCGGCATGGAGAACGCCAGCACCCAGGTGCCGCCCGCCTCGCGCGACTGCAGCAGCGCGTCGTACGCCACGCTCCCGCCCAGCGTCACCAGCCGCACGTCGGGGTGGATCCGGCGGGCCGCGTAGGCGAAGTACTCGGCGAGCGAGGCGGAGATGCGCAGCCCCAGCACCGTCAGCGGGGCCGACTGCGACAGCTTGCGGCCCACCTCGATCACCCGGTCCGGGTCGGCGAAGTCGCGGCGCAGATTCTCCAGGTTCTCGATCTCCGCGTCCACCGCGGCCTGCAGCTCGTTGCTGCGGTTCACCTCGGCCGGGCCGCCGGCCAGCGTGCCGAGCGCGATCGCCTGCAACCGCTCCCGTAGCGCGGGGTAACCGCTGAAGCCGACCGCGGCCGCGAACCGGGTCACCGAGGGCTGACTGACCCCGACCCGCTCGGCGAGGTCGGTGATCGACAAGAAGGCCGCCTCGGTGATGTGCTCGATCAGGTACTGCGCGATGCGCCGCTGCCCCGGCGACAGCCGTGGTTGATCGAAGAGCGCCCTGAGCTGGGACGTCGGAGACGCCTCGGCCTCCGGTGCGGTCTTGCCCGAGGTGATCGCTGACGCCTGTGCGCGTGCCTGCTGCGGCGATGGCACCGGTGCGCCTCCTTTGTCTCCCACAGAGCTTCAACATAGCTCACTCACCGTGGCGAACAGGGCGGATGGATACCCCGGCGCCCATCGGGAACCCGGCGCGGGACACGATCCCCGACGAGCACGTCAGGAGCCACACAGCGATGACCGTCCCCGAGGAGAACCGGCGCAAGACCGGCACCACCGACGACACCCTGAACGCACCGGGCGCCACCCGCGAGGCCAGGGGGCCGAAGGAGCCGGCCGAGACGAGGGAACAGGGCGCGACCGGGCGGACCCTGCGCGAGGCGCTGGAAGAGGCCCACGTTCGGCCGGACGACTTCGAGGAGAAGTGAGGGGAGCGCACCCATGGGAGCCCTCAGCGGGCTGGAACGGGCCCTGGAACAGCGCTGGGAGGCGCTGTGGGAACGCGTCACCGGCCGCGAACCGGTCGAACTGCTCGCGGCGCTGCGCCGGGAGTGCGACGAGCACGCGGTCGTGTGCAGCGAGAACCTGGTCGTGGTGCCCAACGCCTACGACGTCGAGCTCGAGGCGTCCGTCCACGACGAGCTCACCCGCCGCGGCACGCGCGTCGGCCAGACCCTCACCGACACCCTGGCCCGGCACGCGGAACGCCACGGCTACGCCTGGGCCGGCCCCCTCACCGTCCACATCACCCGCTCCTCGGACGTGCCCAACGGCCGCTACCGCATCGCGAGCACGGTGATGCACCACGTCAGCGCGAACGCCTTCGAGGCAGCGCACTAGGGCGCACTGCGCAGGGTCCGGCGTCCGGGGCCGGAAGCACGCCGGGACGCCGGGAGCACGCCGGGGCGGGGCCGGGGAAGGCCGGGGAGGGCCGCCCCGCCCGGCCCGCGCCAGGCCATCTGAAAACGACGTCCCCCCGGCCGCGCGGCGCTAACGGCGGAACAGGGTGATCGAGTGGCCCACCTCGTCGATCGGGCGGCTGCCGGCGACGAGGGCGGCCAGCCGGCCGCGGGCCTTGGCGAGGGCGGAGTCGGAGACCACCAGCAGGCCGTGCACCTGCCCGGCGGGCACCCGGCGCGGATCCTCCGCGTGGATGCCGTACGCGGACGGCACGCCGCTGCCCTTGTACACCAGCCACACCCGCTCGCCCGGATACCGCTCGCGCAACCGGTCCGCGAGCCGCCCGAGGTCCTGCCCCCAGTCCACGTTGGAGTCGTGCAGCCGCAGATGGGTCGCGGCAGGCCCGCCGAACGCCTCGTTGGAGTACGGCAGGTAGTACGGGAACGTCCGCAGCGAGCCGACCGCCACCCACAGCACCAGCACCGCGGTCACCGCCGGCGCCCAGCGCCGCCCCAGCGTGAGCGCGCAGCCCGCCGCCACCGCCAGGAACACCGGCACGAACAGCGCGTACCGGGTGCCGAGGTCCCGCGACCCCGTCATGGCCGCGGCGAGCAGCACGCCCGTGGGCACCAGCAGATACGGCGCCGCGGGCCGCAGCCGGCGCCGCGAGATCAGCGCGAGGGCGCCCGCCGCCCACAGGGCGAGCGCGCCGAGCGGGGTCTTCACCAGCAGGGCGGCCGGCAGGTAGTACCAGAGCGACCCCGTGTACAGCCGCCCGAACAGGAACCCCTGCCAGGGCTGGTTCTCGAACGCGAACTGCATCCGCAGCCCGTCCCGGTAGGCCTGCGGGAACGGCAGCAGCCGGATCACCAGCCCGCGCAGCCCGTGCACCACCGGCACGTGCTCCTGCGGCGCCCACCGCAGCCGCGGGTCCACCACCAGGTACGCCGCCCACACGACGGCCACCGCGGCCACGGCCACGACGCCCGCCCCGGCCGCGGCCCGCAGCAACCGCTCGCGCCGCGGCACCGCCCCGCACGCGTGCCACGCCGACACCGCCGCCAGGGCGGCCAGCACCGGCGCGGCGGGCAGGGTGGCGGCCTTCGTGGCCAGCGCCGCGCCCAGGGCGGCCCCCGCGAGCGGAAGGCAGCGCCGGGACCGCAGCCGGGCCCGCCACAGCAGCCACACCGAGGTCAGCAGGAACCCGGCCGCCGGTGCGTCCAGCGTGGCCAGCGAGCCGTGCGCGATCACATCGGGCGAGAAGGCGTACAGCGCGAGCGCCACGAGTCCGGCCGCGCGTCCGGCGAGGTCCCGGGCGAAGGCGAACACGACCAGCCCGAACGGCAGCGTCAGGACGATCACCGGCAGGCGCGCCCAGAGCATCACCCGCCAGGGGTCGTTCCCGGACGCGTACAGCAGGTGCTGCCCGATGCGCTGCTGGGTGCCCTGGTAGGCGCGGTCGAAGCGCGGGCCGTCGGCGGCGAGGCCGGTGGCGATGACGAGCTTGCCGAGCGGCGGGTGCTCGGGGTTGACCCGCAGACTGTGCTCGTGCAGGTACACGGCCGCGGCGCCCACGTAGACCGGCTCGTCGACGGTGGGCGTCTGCTGGACGGCGGTGGTCACCATCGCCCCGGCCATCTGCCCCAGCAGCAGGACCACGAGCAGCGCCACCACCCACCGCCGCCGGGACATGATCAGGTGCCGTTCCGCCACGCCCAGGGGTACGGCCCGCGGCCCGCCGCAGTTCAGCGCGGCTAGGACGAAGTCCGCGCCGGCCGCCGCCGGGCTCAGAGCCCCGGCAGCGTCATCGGCACCACGAGGTCGGCCCGCTCCCGCGTCGTCGCCACCAGTTCGGCGTTGCGCTGGTCGGAGCGGTGGACCCAGGCCACGGCCTCGTCGTGGGCCTTGCCGAACTCCTCGTGCCGGGCGATCAGACGGCGCAGCCGCTCCTCCTCGGGCAGCTCGCAGAACCACACCTCGTCCAGCGCCGCGCGCACCCGCGCCCACGCGCCGGTCTCCAGCAGCAGGTAATTGCCCTCGGTGACGACCAGGCGGGCCGCCGGCGGGACCGGTATGGCGCCGGCCAGGGGCTGCTCCAGGACGCGCTCGAAGCCCGGCGCGTAGACGACGTCCCCGGTCTCCTCCCGCAGCCGGCGCAGCAGCGCCGCGTACCCGGCCGCGTCGAAGGTGTCGGGCGCCCCCTTGCGGTCCCGGCGGCCCAGCCGGTCCAGCTCCGCGTCGGCGAGGTGGAAGCCGTCCATGGGCACCTGCACCGCCCACGGCTCCCCGGTGTCGTTCAGCGCCCGCGTCAGCCGCTCGGCCAGCGTCGTCTTGCCCGCGCCGGGACTGCCCGCGATCCCGAGCACCGCACGGCTGCCGGGGCCCCGCACGAGGGCGCGGGCACGGCTGAGGAGGTCGTCGAAGGTCAGCGGCACGGGGGAGAGTCTGCCATCCGGCGGATCTGACGTAACACGGTGCCTTGTGGCGTGTGCCACCCCGTAGGAGCCGCCCGGTGGGGAACGGTGAGAGGTATGACGACGGATCTCGGTCTGCCCGCAGACATCCAGGCCTGCCTCTTCGATCTCGACGGGGTCGTCACCAAGACGGCCGTGGTGCACGCGGCCGCCTGGAAGCAGATGTTCGACGCCTTCCTGCGGCAGCACGAGGGCCCGGACGCGCAGCCCTTCAGCGACGACGACTACGACCAGTACGTCGACGGGCGGCCCCGCGCCGACGGAGTGCGCACCTTCCTCGCCTCCCGCGGCATCCACCTGCCCGAGGGCACCCCCGACGATCCGCCGGACGCGCAGACCGTGCACGGGCTCGGCAACCGCAAGAACGAGCTGCTGCTGGAGCGCATCCGCACCGACGGCGTCGAGGCCTACGACGGCACCCTGCGCTACATCGAGGCCGTCCGCGCCCGGGGGCTGCGCACCGCGATCGTGTCGTCCAGCGCGAACACCCGGGACGTGCTGCACTCCATCGGCGCCGAGAAACTGTTCGACGTCCGCATCGACGGGGTCGTCGCCGCCGAGCGCGGGCTGCCCGGCAAGCCGCACCCCGACACCTTCCTCGCCGCTGCCGCCGACCTCGGCGTCGAGCCGGGCCGCGCCGCCGTCTTCGAGGACGCGCTCGCCGGCATGGACGCCGGCCGGGCGGGCAGGTTCGGATACGTCGTCGGTGTCGACCGCGTCGGGCAGAGCGACGCGCTGCGCGCCCACGGCGCGGACCGGGTCGTCAAGGACCTCGCGGAGCTGGGAGGACGGGCGTGATCACCGAGCGGTCGTACACCGTCGAGCCGTGGGCCGTGCGCGAGACGTCCCTCGACCTCGACCTGCTCGCCCAGAGCGAGTCCGTCTTCGCCCTGTCCAACGGCCACGTCGGCTGGCGCGGCAACCTCGACGAGGGCGAGCCGCACGGCCTGCCCGGCGCCTACCTCAACGGCGTGTACGAGCTGCACCCGCTGCCGTACGCCGAGGCCGGCTACGGCTACCCCGAGTCCGGTCAGACCGTCATCAACGTCACCAACGGCAAGGTGCTGCGCCTCCTCGTCGACGACGAGCCGTTCGACCTGCGCTACGGCCGGCTCGTCGCGCACGAGCGCACGCTCGACCTGCGGCGCGGCGTGCTGGAACGGGTCTGCGAGTGGACCTCCCCGGCCGGCACCACGGTCCGGGTGCGCTCCACGCGGCTGGTCTCCCTCACCCAGCGGGCGATCGCCGCCGTCGCCTACGAGGTCGAGCCGGTCGGCGGCCGGGCCCGCGTGGTGATCCAGTCGGAGCTGGTCGCCAACGAGAGCCTGCCCGAGCCCGACGGCGACCCGCGCGCCGCCCGCGCGCTGAAGTCGCCGCTGGAGCCCGAGGAGGACATGGCCTCGGGCCCCCGGCTGCGCCTGGTGCACCGCACCCGGCGCAGCGGCCTGCGCGTCGCGGTGGCCGCCGACCACCGCGTCGAGGGACCCGAGCGGACCACCACCAGCACCGAGTCCAACGTCGACGTGGCCCGCTTCACCGTCACCTCCGTGCTGGAGCCCGGACAGCGGCTGCGGGTGGAGAAGCTCGTCGCGCACGGCTGGTCCGGCGCCCGGTCGCGTCCCGCGATGAGCGACCAGGTCGAGGCCGCGCTCGCCGCCGCCGACCACAGCGGCTGGCAGGGCCTGCTCGACGAGCAGCGCGCCTACCTCGACGACTTCTGGGCCGTCGCGGACGTCGAGGTCGACGGCGACGAGGAGATCCAGCAGGCCGTCCGCTTCGCGCTCTTCCACGTCCTGCAGGCCGGCGCCCGCGCCGAGCAGCGCGCCATTCCCGCCAAGGGCCTGACCGGGTCGGGCTACGACGGGCACGCCTTCTGGGACACCGAGACCTTCGTGCTGCCGCTGCTCACCTACACCGCGCCCGGCGCCGTCGCCGAGGCGCTGCGCTGGCGGCAGAACACCCTCGACGCCGCCCGCGAGCGCGCCGCCCAACTCGGGCTGCGGGGCGCCGCGTTCCCCTGGCGGACCATCGAGGGCCAGGAAGGCTCCGCGTACTGGCCCGCCGGCACGGCCGCTTTCCATGTCAACGCCGACATCGCGGACGCGGTGGTGCGCTATGTCGCCGCCACGGGCGATGTCGCCTTCGAGCGGGAGACCGGCCTCGAGCTGCTCGTGGAGACCGCCCGGCTGTGGCGCTCCCTCGGCCACCACGACCACGCCGGCGCCTTCCACATCGACGGCGTCACCGGGCCCGACGAGTACAGCGCCGTCTGCGACGACAACACCTACACCAACCTGATGGCCCGGCAGAACCTGCTGGCCGCCGCCGACACCGCCGAACGCCACCGGGAGCAGGCCGCCCGCCTCGGCGTGGACGACGAGGAGACCGCCGCCTGGCGGGACGCCGCCGCGGCGATGAACATCCCCTACAACCACGAGCTGGGCGTGCACGAGCAGCACGCGGGCTTCACCCGCTACCAGCGCTGGGACTTCGCGGGCACCCGCGCCGACGAGTACCCGCTGATGCTGCACTTCCCCTACTTCGACCTGTACCGCAAGCAGGTGATCAAGCAGGCGGACCTGGTGCTGGCCATGTACACCTGCGACAGCTTCTTCGACGAGGAGCACATCGCCCGCAACTTCGCCTACTACGAGCCGCTGACCGTGCGCGACTCGTCCCTGTCGGCGTGCGTCCAGGCCGTCGTCGCCGCCCGCGCGGGCCATCTGGGCCTGGCGTACGCCTACACGGCCGAGGCCGCGCTGATGGATCTGGCCGACCTGGAGCACAACACCCGCGACGGACTGCACATTGCCTCCCTCGCGGGCACCTGGACGGCCCTGGTCGCGGGCTTCGGAGGGATGCGCCGCGAGGGGGAGAGCCTGCGCTTCGCGCCCCGCCTGCCGGAGCGGTTCAGCCGGCTCGCCTTCCACCTGCGGCTGCGGGGCAGCTCCCTGCGCGTGGAGATCGGCCCCGACAAGGCCGTCTACACGCTGCTGTCCGGACCGCCGCTGACGATCCGTCACCACGGCGAGCAGGTGACCGTGTCCACCGACACCCCCGCCGTGCGCCCCGTCCCGGCGGCCCCGCAGCGCCCGGAACCGGAGCAGCCGTTGCACCGCGCCCCGCACGCACGCTAGGCGTCACCGTCGCCGTACTCCGGACGGGCTTCGGCCGGACGTGTCGCCGTACTCCGGACGGGCTTCGGCCGGACGTGCGCCGGACGGCCCTTCCCGCAGCCGCCACCGCGCGCGCCGCGCCGGGCCCCACGGGTGCCGGGCGCGGCGCGAGGCCCACCGCCCACCCGACCGCGCCCGGCGGCACACCGGCCTGCTGCGCGCGCGGCTGGGAGCGGTACCACGCCGACGGCCTGCACATCCACCCCGAGCCGCCGCCTGCCGCGCGGGTGATCGAGGGGGTTGGATGCGCCTCAACGGGAAACGCGGAACGGGACCCACGTACGGCGACACCGCACCCGAGGGAGGCAGCGATGGGCACGCGCCCGGAACCGATGGCCGACGACGCCTACCAGCCCACCGGAAGCAACGAGGAGCAGGAGGACGCCGCGCCCCTGGACATGCAGGACGCCGTGGGCGAGCGCACGTACGACGACACCCTCGACGAGGGCTACTCGCCCCCGGAGAAGCCGCTCGGCGTCACCAAGCACGGCACCACCGCGGCGGAGCAGCACGACGGCGAGACCCTCGACCAGCGGCTGGCCCAGGAGCGGCCGGACGTGCAGCCGCCGGCCGGTGACGAGGTCGGCGACCTGCCCGGCGGCGAGGGCGAGCCCGTCGACCCCGAGGCAGGGGAGGCCCGCGCCGGACGTCTCGTCGCGCCCGACGAGGGCGTGCGCGCCGACACCGAGAAGGACGCCGTCGCCGACGACAAGGGCATCGACGCGGGCGCGGCCGGCGCGGAGGAGGCCGCGGTGCACGTGCGGGACGACGACCTGCCGGAGCCGTGACCGCCGCGGCGCGGCGAAACGCGGGGCGGTCTCCTCGACGACGAGGAGACCGCCCCTTCGCACGGGCCCGTCCGGCCCGTCCGTCCCGTCAGGGCAGCAGCTTGTCCAGTGCGGCGGGCCCCTCCTGATCCAGCTTGCGCTTCGCCCACTCCAGATTGCGCGGAGTGATGTCACGGCCCGCGGCCAGGACGACGTCCTCCGGAGAGACGTCGGTGCCGGTACGGGCGTGCAGCAGGCGGTCTGGAGTGGCCCGGTCCTGGGACGGCTCGGACGCCTCGGGCTGTGGTGTCGGCATGGCGGTGCTCCCTCCGGTCCGGATGACTGCGACGGCCCGGTGCGCGCATCGGGTCCACTCTCACCATTCATCCATCCGGCGTACGGTGCATCCGGACGGCACCCGCGCGCGGGCCCGCAGCCACAGTTCTCGTGCCGCCGGAGTACCGCGCCCCCGCCCGCCGTAACCCTCCGGCCGCCACCCCGTCCCCCCGGCGGAGAAGCCCGGTACCGCCCCCGCCGGCACCTCCGCCGTGCCGCCCGCGGACATCCGCACCCGCGCGGCGCCGGCCACGGGGCGCCGCGCCGCCCGAGATGCCGCGCCACCGGGCCCGTCGTCTAATGGGAATGGTCGAGCACCCCGCCCGGCGATGGCCAGGGAGGCCGGGGCCATGGCACACACCCGGGAACGCACAGGGGGACACCGGACCGCTGCGGCAGGGGGATCCGCGAGATCCGGGGGGCTGCGGGGACTGGGGGAATGGTGCGCCCGGCACTTCGTCATCGTCATCGTGGCCTGGCTGCTGGCGCTGGGCGCGCTGCAGGCCCTGAACCACACCTTCGGCGGCCAGTACTCCGACAACTTCGCCCTTCCGGGCACACAGTCCCAGGAAGGCCTGGACGTCCTCAAACAGCACGATCCCGTGGCCGGCGGCTACAGCAGCCAGATCGTGATGCACGACAACAGCGCCTCGCTGACCACGCTCGGCTCGCAGATGTCCACGACCGTCGGCGACCTGCAGAAGCTGCCGCACGTCCTCACGGCGGTCAACCCGCTGACGGCCCCCGGCTCCACCCAGGGCAAGCCACCGCCGAGCAGCGTCGGCCCGCTGTCCTCCGACGGCCGCACCGCCTACATCACCGTCCGCTTCGACGTGCAGCCCTCCACCCTCGGCGACAGCTACCTCAACGGCGTGGACACGGCCGTGCAGCCGCTGCGCTCGGCGGGCGCGCAGGTCGAGTACGGCGGACCGCTCGGCGAACTGGCCCGGCCCGCCGCGGACGACCGGGTCAGCGAACTGATCGGCTTCGGCGTCGCCATCGTCGTCCTGCTGATCGGCTTCGGCAGCGTCATCGCCGCCGGACTGCCCCTGGTCACCGCGCTGATCAGCGTCGTCGGCGGCCTCGCCTGCCTGGGCCTGCTCGCCGCGGCGTTCGAGTTCGCCACCGTCTCCCCGACGCTGGCCACCATGATCGGCCTGGGCGTCGGCATCGACTACGCCCTGTTCCTGATCACCCGTCACCGGCAGCACCTCATCGACGGCGACGATCCGGTCCGCGCGGCCGGCGCGGCCGCCACGACGAGCGGACGCGCCGTCCTGGTCTCCGGCACCACCGTGATCATCGCCCTGGCCGGACTGTTCGCCTCGGGGGTCGACTTCATCGGCCTGCTCGGCGTCGCCGCGGCGGTCACCGTCGTCTCCGCCGTCCTCGGCGCGCTCACCCTCGTGCCGGCGATGCTCGGGCTGATCGGCAGACGCATCGACCGCTACCACGTGCGCCGCCCCATCGCCGAGACCGACGCCGAGCCCGGCGAGACACCGCACGGCACCTGGCACCGGTACGCGCAGCGCGTGGAGCGCAGACCGTGGCACTTCCTGATCGCGGGCCTGGTCACCGCCGCCGTCCTCGCCATCCCGGCCTTCTCCATGCAACTCGGCCACATCGGCGACGGCGCGGATCCCAAGTCCTTCACCGACCGGCGCGCCTACGACCTGATGACCGACGCCTTCGGGCCGGGCTCCAACGGGCCGCTCACCGTCGTCATCGACCAAACCGGCGTCCCCTCCAGCCAGCGCTCCGCGCTCGCCTCGCACGCGCAGCAGACGCTCGGCGCGGTTCCGGGCGCCGCCACCGTCACCCCGCTGACCTCGACCAAGGACGGCGACGTCCTGATCTCCACGGTCTACTCCAAGTACTCGCCGCAGAACGCCCAGACCACCGACCTCACCAACCGCCTGGTGGACCACACCCTGCCCGACGCCGTCTCCGGGACCGCCGCGAAGGGGTACGTCACCGGGACCACCGCCGCCCAGGTCGACTTCCGCGACATCGTCGCCGGCCGGCTGGCGCTGATCATCGGGGTGGTGGTCGGCCTCGCCTTCCTGATCATCCTGGCCGTCTTCCGCGGTCTGCTCGTCGCGGTCAAGGCCGCCGTGCTCAACGTCCTGTCCATCGGCGCCTCCTACGGTGTGGTGGTCGCCGTCTTCCAGTGGGGCTGGGGAGGCCCGGAGCTGGGTGTCTCCGGCAAGGTGCCCATCGAGAGCTATGTGCCGATGATGATGTTCGCCATCATCTTCGGCCTGAGCATGGACTACGAGATCTTCCTGCTCTCCCGCGTCCACGAGGCGTGGATCCGCACGGGGGACGCCAAGGCCGCGGTCGCGCACGCCCTGGAGATCACCGCGCGGGTGATCACCTGCGCGGCCCTGATCATGGTGAGCGTGTTCGCCGCGTTCATCCTCAGCGACAACATCGTGGTGAAGATGCTGGGGCTGGGCCTCGCCGTCAGTGTGCTCATCGACGCCACCGTCATCCGGCTGCTGATGGTGCCGGCGGTGATGACGCTGCTCGGGCCGCACGCCTGGTGGACACCGCGCCGGCTGGACAAGGTGCTGCCGCACATCGACACCGAGGGCGAGTCGGCCGAACCGCCGGCCGGTGTCAGCGGGGCTCCGCCGGCCTCGGCTCGAGGACCAGCATCGTGACGTCGTCGCGGACCTCGGGGCAGAACGTCACGAGGTCCGCCCACACCAGGCCGGGCAGCGCGCCCGCGTCGGCGTCGGCGAAGGCGGCCAGCCGCTCCTCCAGGGGGTAGAAGTCGCCGGCCGCGTCCCGCGCCTCCAGGACGCCGTCCGAGGCCAGCAGCAGCCGGTCCCCGGGCAGCAGCGGCAGCGCCGCTCCGGCCTGCGGCCGGGTGTCCGCCAGCCCCAGGCCGAGCGGCGTCCACGGCTTCACCGGCAGCTCGGCGACCGTGCCGCCGCGCAGCAGGACGGGCGCCGGATGCCCGCAGGAGACCAGCCGGACCGTCCGTGTGTCCGGCCGGAACTCCAGCAGCACGGCCGTCGCGAACAGCTCCGCGTGCTCGGTGCGCGCCGAGTCCACCACCAGCCGCCGGTCCAGCCGGGCGGCGACCGACTCCACGTCCGGCTCGTCCAGCACGGCCTCCCGGAAGGCGCCCAGCACGGAGGCCACCGTCGCGACGGCCGACAGTCCGTGCCCCTGCACGTCGCCCAGCACCGCCCGCACGCCGTACGGCCCCACGCGGACGTCGAAGAAGTCGCCCCCGACCAGCGTGCCGCGCTGCGCCGCCCGGTACAGGCCCGCGCAGCGCACCGGCCCCACCCGCTCGGGCACCGGGGGCATCAGGGCGCGCTGCGCCGCCTCGGCGACCGTGCGCTCCAGGTCGAGCTGGGCGTCGCGGCGGCTGCGCACGAACGACACGAAGACGCTCAGCACGGAGACGAAGGACAGGGTGAGCAGGTCGGTGCTGCCCGGCCGGTTCAGCTGGAAGGCCGGGATGTTCAGCAGGGCGAGGGCGGCCCCGCCGAGCAGGGCGGTCGCCCACGGGCCGTACGACAGGACGGCCAGCGGCGGGATGGCGCCCAGCAGGAAGCCGATGTCCAGGGGCTCGTCACTGGCGAGCGTGGCCGCGCACACGCCGGCCACGAGCAGCACCGGCAGCACCCGCACCCAGCGCGGCGGGGGCGCGCCACGCAGCCAGCCCCGCCGGTCCTGCTCCCGGCGCACCACCCAGCCTCGCACCCTCACCACACCCCCACGCTCCTACGCCCCACCCCCTCCCGCACCCCGGCCCGGACCGGAGGGCACCGTCGGTGCCGCATGCCGTGCTCGACCCGGGGTTGGTCCGTACGAGGGGGAGGGACGCCACGACACGTGGGGGAGAGGTGGGGCGACCGCGCGGCGAGGTCCTAGTCGCCGTGGGGCGGCAGGTGGGCTTCCGCCTCGGCCAGGATGTCCGTCACGCGGAGGGCGAAGGCTGCGTCGCAGGGGTGCGGGCGGCCGTCCTGGGACGCGGCCAGCAGGGCGTCGGCCGCTCGGGCGTACGCGGGCACCGCGCCCTCGGTGCGCTGGGGCAGCTGCGTCACCCCCGTCTCGCCGCGCAGTTCCACCACCGCACCCGCCCCGGCCGGCGGCACCGTCAGGCTCAGGTCCAGCGCGCTGGAGGCGCCGCCCGCGTGCCGTAGCACCAGGTGCACGGTGTCCGCGGGGCCGCGCACCGCGGCCGCGACCCGCTCCACGTCACCCATCACGGGAAGCAGCACGGACAGCGCGTGCGGGCCCACGTCCCACAGCGCGCCGCGCTCGCGGCGCCACGGCGAGGCCGCGTAGGGACTGCCCGGCGCGAAGGCCGCGCCCAGCCACTGCGCCCGTGCCGTGAACCAGCCGCCCCGGGCCGCCTGTTCGGTGATCCACGCCTCGGGCTCCGGGTGGAACCGGGTCGTGAAGAAGACGACCGAGGCGACCTGGGCCTCGCGCACCGCGTCGGCCACCGCCCGCCCGCCGGCGACGGTGGTGGCCAGCGGCTTGTCCAGCAGCAGGTGCCGGCCCGCCCGCGCGGCCCGGACCGCGAGCTCGGCCTGCACGTCCGGCGGCAGCGCCACGGCGACGGCGTCCACGTCGGCGATCAGCGCGTCCACATCGTCATAGGCCCGGGTGCCGTGCCGTTCGGCCAGTTCCTTCGCCGCCTCGGGCCGGCGCCCCCACACGCCGGCCAGGTCCACCCTCTCGTGCCCGGCGAGCGCGGGGGCGTGCACCTGGCGCGCCCAGGGGCCGGTTCCGAGCAGTCCGATGCGCATGCCGCTCCTCTTCACGGTCGTACGGCGAGGTCACGCACGAGCGTGGCACACCCGGGCGACCGCCGGACACCCCCGCACGCGGCGGTGGGGCGTCACGCCGCCGGCCGCCGGGCCGGATCGGCCGCGTCGGAGGGCGCGGCGGACGCCGCCCCCTTCGCCGGACCGGCGCGCCCGCCGCGCACCAGACGCAGATGGCGCCGCCGTGCGGCGTGCCGGTGCCGCGCGGGACCGGCGGTGAACAGCCGGTCCTCCACCCGGTCCATGACCAGCAGAAGGACGGACAACAACGGCAGCAGCAGTACGGCGACCCAGACCACGGCAGCCCCCTAGGCCAGTGAATGTCTTCACGAGTGCTCCGAACTCACCCGCCGATGCGTTCGAAGTCCGTGAAGAATGGGTGACGATGCACGGGGGATGTGTACAAATCGGTAATATGCCACTTACGTCCCGAGCGCAACACGGTGGCGTCCGCGCGACCCTGGCGGGCCCTCGCGAAGGTTCGGTGCGCATGTCCCCGAACGGACCAACGCGAGGCCCTCAGCCTGTACTCTCTGTGCTGCCAGATCCGGTGGCACAGCAGGGAGTTGGGGGCGCAATGCAGAGCGGCAAGAACCTTTTGACGGAGATCGACGCCAAGGTCCCGACGGCCGCGCGGATGTACGACCACTACCTGGGCGGCAAGGACAACTACGCCGCCGACCGGGCGGCGTGCGAGCAGCTCGACAAGGTGGTGCCCAGCACCCGCCGGCTCGCCGTGAACAACCGGCGCTTCCTGCAGCGGGTCGTGCGGACCCTGGCCGAGGAGCACGGCATCCGGCAGTTCCTGGACCACGGCTCCGGTCTGCCCACCCAGGACAACGTGCACCAGGTCGCGCAGCGCCACGACCCGAGCGCGCACGTCGTCTACGTCGACAACGACCCCATGGTGCTGGTGCACGGCCGGGCCCTGCTGGAGCAGGACGAGCGCACCACCGTCATCCACGCCGACCTGCGCGAGACGGACCAGATCTTCGACCACCCCGACACCCGCCGGCTGATCGACTTCTCGCAGCCCGTCGCGGTGCTGTTCAACTCGGTCTTCCACTGCATCCCCGACAGCGACACGGACGGCCCGCTGGCCGTGGCCCGCCGGGTCGCGCGGCGCCTCGTGCCGGGCAGCTACATGGTGATGTGCCAGCTGGTCAGCGAGGACCCCGAGGTGCGCAAGTTCGTCACCGACTTCATGGACCAGGCCACCCAGGGCCACTGGGGCCGGGTGCGCCAGGAGAAGGACGTGGCCGAACTCTTCGAGGGCCTGGAGATCCTGGAGCCGGGCCTGGTGGAGGTCTCCACCTGGCGCCCGGACAGCGAGGTCGCCCCGCGCCAGCTCACCCACGAGTGGATCGAGTTCGGCGGAGTCGGCCGCATCGTCTGACCCCACCCCGGCGAACACACAACAACGTCCCGGCCGCGCGCCAGCAGCGGCCGGGACGTTCTGTGCTGCACGTCCGGCACCCTGCCGGTGTGCTCGTAGATCACCCGGCGACCGGCCCACCGGCAGCCTGCGGCGGCGGCTCGGCCTCCGGCGCGGTCACCGGCCGCCGTGCCGTCGCCGTGTCACCGGCCGCCGTGTCACCGGCCCGGGGCCGGCTTAGGCGTAGCGGCTCTCCATGGTCGCGCGCAGCAGGTCGATCGTCTCGCGCGGCTTGAGGGCCTCGTCGGCGAGGCGGTCGAGCGCGAAGCGGTACTCCTCGGTCTCGTCGCGGTCCTCGAGGAAGTTCGCGCTGCGGATGTGCTCCAGATAGACCACGTCCGGCAGGTCGAGGCCGCCGAAGCGCAGATAGGTGACCGGGATCGCGGGCGCCGACGCGTCGGTCACGTCCAGCGGCACCACCTGCAGGGTCACGTGCGGCTGCTCCGCCATCTTGATCAGATGGTCGAGCTGCTCCCGCATGACGTCCTTGCCGCCCAGCACCCGGAGCAGGACCGATTCGTCGATGATCGCCCACAGCTGCGGCGGCTCTTCGCGGCTGAGCAGCTCGGCCCGGCGCATCCGCAGCTCCACGCGGCGCCGCACCTCGGCCGCCGGCGCGTTGGGCAGGCCGCGCTTGACCACCGCCTCGGTGTAGGCGGCCGTCTGCAGCAGTCCGGGGACGTACTGGATCTCGAAGGTGCGGATGGTGGCCGCCGCCTCCTGCAGCCCGACCAGCCGGTCGAACCACTCCGGCATCAGCCGCTTGTCGTAGCGCTGCCACCAGCCGGGCTCACCGGCCCGCTGCAACAGCTTCAGCAGCACGGACGACTCGTAGTCGCCGCTGCCGTACAGCTGGAGCAGGGCGCGCACATCGCTCTCGGTCGGCGGCCTGCGTCCCTTGCCGGACTCGATGCGGGACAGCTTGGCGCCGCTGAAGCCGAGGGCCTTGGCGGCCTGGTCCTGGGAGAGTCCCGCGTCCTCGCGCAGACCGGCCAACTGGACGCCGACCAGCATCTTCAGCAGGGTCGGCGCGGGTTCCGACCGGTCCAGATACGTCTCGAGCCGGGAGGTGCGACGCGACTCAGCGGACATCCTTCACTCCCCGTGGACCGGCAGACCTGGTGGCCAGGATATCGCACTCGTTGCCGAGGCGACCCATTCTCCGCCGGAAACGGGCGAGTTGGGCTCCGGACCGGTGCCGGATCGGAGCCCTCCCGCCACACCCTCTCGTCACCCTCTCGTTCGGATCAGGTCCGCCGCGAGAGCCGGTGCATGCCGGCCGACCCGGGCGAGGCGTGTGCGGGCCGGACCCCGCGACGCCGGAGTGATCCGAGACGCCAGGGGCTACACCAGGTGGTCGAACTCGCCGTCCTTGGCCCCGGCCAGGAACGCCGCCACCTCCGCGGCCGTGTAGATCAGCGCGGGTCCGTCCGGGTCACGGGAGTTGCGCATCGCCACCCCGCCCTCGGTCAGTGCGGCCACCTCCACGCAGTTGCCCTCGGCGTTGCTGTGCCCGCTTTTCATCCAGCGGGCTTCCAGGGAACTGGCCCGCACTCCGTTGCGTACTGGTGGCATCACAGTCTCCTTGCCGTGACCGATCCCGTCGGCGCAATTTAACGACGCAATTTCTCGTGCAATTGCACGCGAGCGCCGTCTGCGTGGATAATAGCCGTGGCGTCAACCCTCCGGTCGACGCCCGGTCCTGACGTCGTTTCAGGGAGAAAGCGTGCTCTCACCTGCCCGGACAGCGCCGCGAGCAGCGGGCGGTGCCGGGCTGGGCGGGCATGCGAGGCACACGGCCGGCACCTCGTCCGGCCTCCCGGGCCGACAGGCCCCTGCGAGCTGACCCGACCGCCGTGGAAAGGCCCCACGTCATGCGCACCGCTCCGACCGGACAGCAGAGCACACCGCGCACGGATCGCGACGCCCCCGCCGCCCCGGCGGCGAGGCCGGCGCCGCTCGCCGGCCTCGGGCAGGTGCCGTGGGCGGAGATCAAGGACTCCACCGGCTCCGCGGCGGCGATCCCGCTGCTGCTGAACAAGATCGCCTGGGGAGACGCCGCCACGGCCCGCGCCGCGCTGGAGGATGTGCGGAAACGCATCTGCCAGTACGGGTTCGTGGTCGAACAGGCCACCGCCGCCACCGTCCCGTTCCTGTGGGAACTGGCCCAGCTGCCCCAGGTGACCTGCCGGGCCCAGATCATCCAGCTGCTCAGGAGCATCGCCGACGCCCGGCAGTGGGAGAGCACCGCGGCCGCCTACCCCAAGCTCCTCAACCACCGCGAGAACCACGTGACCTGGGAGCGGGCCGCCCGCCAGGCCGTGCGCGAGCGGCGCGGGGCGCTGCGCCATCTGATGGCCGAGGGCGACGCGGACATCACCCGGGCCACCACCGAACTGGCGCGCGCGCTCGGCGAGTGGGGATCGCACGTCTCAGGCAGCGGACAGCGGGTGTGAGCGTGCCGCGACTGGTGTAGTCGTGGTCCCAGCGTTGGAGAAAGCGCTTACCGCCCCTACTCCGCACTGGGAAGGCCACCGCCGATGGCGTCGTCGCTCGACAGACCCCTCGACCACCGCTACCGGGACGAACACCCGCTCCGCACGCTCGCCTACCTCCTGCGCGCCGACCGTCCGCGCCTCGCCGCCGCGGTCGTCGTCTTCACCGTCAAGCACAGCCCGATCTGGCTGCTGCCGCTGATCACCGCGTCCATCATCGACACGGTCGTCCAGCACGGACCGGTGGACCGGATGGCAACCTCGACGGGGATCATCCTGTTCATCCTGGTCGTCAACTACCCGCTGCACCTGCTCTACGTCCGCCTTCTCTACGGCAGCGTGCGGCGCATGGGCACCACCCTGCGCTCGGCGCTGTGCACGCGAATGCAGCAGCTGTCCATCGGCTACCACTCCCGGGTCAGCGCGGGCGTGCTGCAGGCCAAGGTGGTGCGCGACGTCGAAACGGTCGAGCAGATGGTCCAGCAGACCGCCGAGCTGGGCCTGGGCGCGCTCACCGTGCTGGCCGGCGGACTCGTCATCATCGCCTTGCGCACCCCGGAGTTCCTGCCGGTCTTCCTCGTCGTCGTCCCGGCCGCCGCCCTGCTCGTCGCCCGGCTGCGGGCCCGGCTGCGCACCCACAACGAGAACTTCCGGCACGAGGTGGAGGCCCTGTCCTCCCGCGTCACCGAGATGACCCGGCTCATCCCGGTCACCCGCGCCCACGGCCTGGAGGGCAAGGCGCTGCGCCGCATGGACGGCACCCTGCGCCGCCTGCTGAACTCCGGCATGCGCCTCGACCTCGTCAACGGCCGCTTCGGCTCGCTGTCCTGGGTGGTCCTCAACGTCGTCGGCGTCCTCGTCCTCGCGGGCGCGGCCCTCGTGTCGTACTACGACATGTGGGGCGTGAGCCCGGGCGACGTCGTCATGCTCAGCGCGTTCCTCACCACGCTCACCAACTCCACCACCACCCTGGCCGGTCTCGCCCCCGTCATCACCAAGGGACTGGAGTCGGTCCGCTCCGTCGGTGAGGTGCTCCAGGCGCCCGAACTGGAGGACAACGAGGGCAAGGCCGAACTGGCCTCGCTGCGCGGCGCCATCACCTTCGAACAGGTCGGCTACGCCTACGACGGCGGCCGGTCCGCGGTGCGCGACCTCACCCTCTCCGTCGCCCCCGGCGAGACCGTCGCCCTGGTCGGCGCGTCCGGCGCGGGCAAGTCCACCGTGCTGAACCTCGTCATCGGCTTCATCCGGCCCACCTCCGGACGGCTGCTGCTGGACGGCACCGACATGGCCGGGCTCGACCTGCGCACCTACCGCCGGTTCGTCTCGGTCGTCCCGCAGGAGTCGATCCTGTTCGACGGCACCATCCGGGAGAACGTCGCCTACGGCATGGAGGACGAGGCCGACGAGGAGGCCGTGCGGGCGGCGCTGCGCGACGCCAACGCGCTGGAGTTCGTCGACCGGCTGCCGCAGGGCCTGGACACCCTGGTCGGCGAGCACGGCGCGCGGCTGTCGGGCGGTCAGCGTCAGCGGCTCGCCATCGCCCGGGCGCTGATCCGCGACCCCAAGGTGCTGATCCTGGACGAGGCGACCTCGGCGCTCGACACCCGCTCCGAGGCGCTGGTGCAGCAGGCGCTCGCCCGGCTGCTGCACGGCCGCACCACCTTCGTCGTCGCCCACCGCCTGTCCACGGTCCGCGGCGCCGACCGGATCGTCGTGATGGGCGACGGCCGCGTGCTGGAGACCGGCACCCACGACGAACTCCTCCCTCGCGGCGGCGCGTACACGGCGCTGCACGCGGCCCAGGTGGCGTGAGGGCGGGACGGACGGGACGCGGCGCGGCGGGCACGGGCGGCCACTGAGCGAGGCGGTCGCCCGGCCTCCTGGCCCCGGAGCCTCAGGCCGCGCTGCTGCGGTGGATGTGCTGACGGCAGGTCGTGTCGTGGGCCGTGCCCAGGCTGGTCCACCAGCGTTCGCAGCAGGCGGCCCGCAGTTCCGCGCGCACCAGCGCGTCCGTGCCGTCGGTGCGCGGCGCCGGAGCGGCGGTGCGGCCGGGGCGGGGCCGTTCCGTCTCGCGGACCAGGGCGATCAGCGGCACCAGGCTCGCGGCGCTGAACAGGCAGGCGGCCCAGGCGGGACCGTGACCGAACTCCAGGACGGCCGTCCAGGCCAGGCCGGCGCTGGTGGTGACGTAGAGCGCGCACAGGGCGCGGGCGGACCAACTCATCGGCGGACACCGTTCGTAGACAGAGAGTCATGCGCCGTGCACAACTGCCCACGGCGCCGGGGGAAGCGGTTCGCCGCCTCGTGCCCACGGTTCGGGTGAATTCGGCGGACGTGGCCGTGCCGTGATGGTTCCGCGACCCGTGCGTGACATTTTTGGGCGCCACGGCCCGTCATCGCCGTAAATCCTGCTGATGAACGCGGAAGGCGTGCATGATCCTGCCAGGGCGGGGCATACGGAGCAAAAATCGAGAGAGGGGAGCTCCGTGCTGGTTCCGGACCCGAAGGTCGTCAGGCATCTGCTGACCCAGTACGCATCACTCAAGATCGCCCAGGCGGAGAGGGAGAGGCCGGCGACGGCCCGGGAGTTGGAGGACGTGAGCTACACCCTGTGCGTCCTGATGGGTACGACGAGTGTGTACGACGCGATCGCCAAGGCGGACGCCCTGCTTCTGGCCGCGACCCGGCCACAGCCTCAGCCCAGTGAGACCGACGGGGACAACGGCCTGTCGCTCGCGGTCTGACCCCGCACTTTTCCCTTCGGTCCCCCGTACCGGCCCGATCGCCGCTGCGGGGGACTGCGGGGTAACGCACCCCGGCGTGCGCCAGGGCGCCTAGACTCGACCTCCGGCCCACCACAGGGGCCCTGAGAGGAAAGGCGCCGGGTGTTCCACGATTCCCCCATCTACGACCGACTGATCGCCGAGTGCGGAGACGTGCCCGCCGAGGTGCGCCGGGAGGCCGAGCGCGTGAACCGGGAGCTGGAACTCGTCCTGCGCCCGCTGCGGTCTCCGGGCTACCCCGACCCGTCCCCGCGCCCCCATCACCCCGGCGCCGGCTGGCAGCGCACGGCCATGCTCCCCGGCCCGCGACCGCAGTGACCGAGCCCGGTGACCGAGCGCGGTGACCGGCCACGTTGATCCGGCCACCGGTGACCTGACCGGGGTGACCCCCACCGCGGTGACCCGCGCACCGGCCGTCCCTGCCCGTCAGGGCCGGGCGGAGCCGGTGCAGTCGACGTGCTGGGGCCGCTGGTCCGCGACGGGCCGCCCCAGCCACTCGGCGATGGCGCGGGCGATCGGCTGGCCCGTGTCCACTTCCACGAAGCCGAACTGACCCGACTGGTTGCACTCCAGGAACCACCAGGTGCCGTCGCCGTCCTCGGCGAAGTCGAAGGCCCCGTACGCCAGTTCGGCCTGCTCCAGATAGCGGCGCACGGCCTGCGCCACCCGCGGCGGCACCTCCGCCGGCTCCCAGAGCGTGCCGGAGGCGTCGAAACGGACGTCCACCAGGTCCGGATCCGCCTGCGGATCGGCCGGCTTGCGGGCCGCCAGCAGCCGTTCGCCGACGGCGGTCAGCCGGATGTCGGCCCGCTTCGCGATCCGGCGCTGCAGCAGCGTGGGGCCGTAGGCGACGGCCGAGAAGTCGGTGTCCGGCGCCACCCGGCTGGTCGGCACGGCCCGAGGCGGATCCTGCGGATGCGCGCCCGAGACCGGTTTGACGACCAGGTCCGGAAAGCGTTCGGCGAACTCCCGGGCCGCCTGCGGGAACGTCGTGATCAGCGTGGCCGGGACGGGCAGCCCGCAGCGCTGGGCCAGGTGCAGTTGCCAGGGCTTGTGCCGGGCGCGGCGGGCCGCGTCCGGGTGGTTCATCCACCGCGCCCCGCTGCCGCGGAGCATGCCGTACAGCGCCTGCCCGGACTCCTCCGTCAGCCAGGCCGACGCGTGCGGCGCCCGCCCGGCCGGGGCTCCGGGCCTGCGCACCCACACGGAACGCAGGCCGTCGAGGCTCACCAGCCGCCCCCCGGAGGACAGATGGCCCCGGAACGCCCCGTGGACGTACTCCCCGGACAGCGCGACGCCGTCGGTGAGGTCGGCGGGGTCGAGCCGGACCACCGGCACCGCGGCGGCGTTCAGGTGGACCACCACCATGTCCGCCGTCACGTCCTCTTCACAGGTGAGGATCAGCACGGTCATTGTCGGCGGTCTCGCGTTCAGTCGTCGAAGTGGGTCTTGGAGCCCGCCGTCGACGTCGTGGTCCCCAGCTCCCGGAGCAGCGCGTGGTCGCGGGCCGCTATCCGGCCGTCCAGGAGCACGTTCAACTGCAGTCCGGAGTCGTAGGTGTACGGAACGGCGAACTCCAACTCCGCAGCGGGGCGTGCGTAGTTGAGCGCGAACGGTTGCATCGTCTCTCCCTCATCGGTACTGCATCGAACAAGTGGTGCCGCCGTGCGGCGCCCCTCGGCCCAGCGCGGTCCTGCGACCTCCAGTCACTTATACGAATCGAACGGGTGAATGGTTTCCTTACTCTGCGTAGTCGGCGCGGAGTGGGGCCTGGACGCCCGTCGTGACGCGGTGGTGAAGAGGATGTGCGGGGCCGGGAACTCCCGGTGGTTCAGCTCGCCGGCGCGGAGCGGTCCGCGAGGCGGCACACGGGCCGCGCGGCGAGCGGGAGTACGGCGATGTCGTCCGGGTGGGGATGATGGAGCAGAACGCCGGCCGGCAGGACGACGGGCGTGGTGGTCGTGTCCACGAGTCCTCCCCTTGCGCGGAACGCCGCGCCGCGTCTGCTCTTCCCCCGCTTTCGATTGACGGATTCCCGTTTCCGGGCCGCCGTACCGCTCCGAGGGGGGAAACGGGGCGCACGAACTTGCGTTCCGGTGGGCTCCTGTACCCCTCGCGGTTCCCCAGTTCACACGGGTGCGCCGGTGGAGTGGCGAACTGCTGTGCGTGCCCCTAGTAATGGGCAGGGCAAGCCGCGTGTCGCAGCTCGGGGGCCCGGTGCGACCGCACCCCTCAGAGAGAGCCCATGATGATCAGCCGCTCTTCGCCCGGTCCGGACCGTCCCACGTCTGCCCTGACCGACCTCACCGAGGCCCAGTCCCCGTCAGCGGGCCCCGCGCGCGCCGCCTACCCGGCCGGCCCCGACCCCGGCTCCGCGCCGCCCGGGACCGGTCCGGGGCCCGGTGCGACGCCGGCTCCCGGGCCGGCGCAGGCCGTTCCTGACGGTGCGCCGGTTGCCGCTGCGCCGTCGCTCTCCGACGCCGGGCCGGTCGCGGCTGCGGCGCCGGGCTTCGCGGAGGCGCCGGTGCCCGATGCGCTCGCGTCGGCTGCCTATGTGACGCCGGGGCCGGCTCCGTTCCCGAAGACCGGGTCCTTGGACTTCGGGGACTTCGCGTGGAATCCGGTGCGTGACGGCAGCCCGGCCGGCGGTCCCGCGCCGGCTGCCGAACCCGGCGCGCCGGCCGGCCCGCGCACGGCCGTCCTGCCGGCGGCGGACACCTCCGCCGGCGCGGGGGTCGTCCCGGAGACGGATCGGGCCGCGGCCGGCTACGCCCCGGCCGCGGAGGCCGCCTCCCCGGCTGCTGCTTCTCCGGCCGCTGCTTCTCCGGCCGCCGCCTTCCCGGCCACCGAATCGGTCGCGGGTCCTCCGCCTGGCGCGGACGGCGCCCCCGCCGAGGCCCCTGCCGCCCCGGCTGCAGCCGCCCCTGCCGCCGCTGCCGCCCCGGCGGCCCCAACCCCGGCTGCCGACGCGACGTCAGGTGCGGGCGCGGGCACGGACGCGGGCGACCCTGCCGGTGCCGGGGGCGCCGTCGCGGCGGCCACCGTGTCCGGCGAGCGCCCCGCCGCGGCCGGGACGGCCGCCGTCCCCGACGCCGCCCCCGCGTCCGGGACGTCCGCCGTCCCCGACGCCGCCCCCGCGTCCGGCGGCCCGGAGGCGGCTCCGGAGGCGGCTCCCGGCAGCCCCACGCCCGCGCCCGATGGCCCGGCGCGTCCTCAGGACGCGGTCGCGTCCGGCGCCGTGGAGAGCGCCGATCCCGTGGGCGGTCTGCTCCAGGTCGCCGCGGCACAGCGGTCGTTGGAGGACATCGCCCGGCTGATCACCCTGCTCCAGGAGTCCGGGGACCCGGGCGTGGCCAGAGACATGCTGCGCGCGGTCGGCATCGCCCGCCCCGTGGAGGACGTCAGCCGGCTGGTCGCGGTGCTCTCCCGGCCCCCGCACCGCGCGGAGGACGCCGACGAGATGATCCGCGCCGCGGCCGAGCACCGCCCCGTGGAGGAGGTGACCCGGCTGATGGACGTCCTCTACCGCGAACCGTCGCAGCCGCACTGCGGCGACGAGGCCGTGCGCGCCGCCGCCACCGGACGCCCCGTCGAGGAACTCGTCGAACTCGTCGGGCGCCTGGCCCGCGAGCGTCGGCACCGTGCGGCGGGCCCGGCTCAGCCTGAGCCCGACGCGGAATCGATGCCCGCCGAGGCGGCCGCCGCGGACACACCGGTGTCTTCGGAGCGCGAGGAGCGGCAGCCCGCCGCCCTCGCGCCCTGGGCCGGACGTCTCGCGGCCCTGGTGCTCGCGGTGTGCGGCGCCGCCTGGTTCCCGCTGCACCGCGACGGTGCGCCCGCGCAGACGTACGCCCTCGCCTTCGGGCTGTCCGCCGTGTGCCTGGTGCTGGCCCTGCTGCTGACGCTGCGGCGCCCGCTGCTGGTCGTGCTCGGCGCGGCCGTGGTGGTCCCGGCGGCTCTCGCGGCCGCCCAGCTGCTGGCGGACCGCGTCCATGTGGCGGAACTGACCCATGCCCTGGCGCTCACCGCGGCGCCGCCCTGGGTCACGGGCCCCCTCGCGGTCGCGGCGTCCTTCACCGCGCTCGCGGCCCTGTGCGTACGCCTCGCCGGTGAGCGCCCGGCGCCCCGCCAGGCCCCGCGGCGGAGAGCGAGCGCCGAGCCGAGCGCAGAGCCGAACCTCGAGCTGAGCCCCGAGCCGGCCTTGGCGCCGGTGGCGGAGCGCGCCTCCGAGTGAGGCGGCGCGGGCGGAAGGCCCGACGAAGACGGCGGCCGCCTCACGGGCCCGAGGACCCGGAGGCGGCCGCCGCCGTCCGCGCGGAAAGCGCCCTTTCGCCGTCCCTCCTCCTGCTCCTGCCTTTCCGGTCGGCCGTCCGCGCCGGGTCAGCCGCCGCCGGACAGGGCCGTCAGGACGCGGTCCGGGGTCAGCGGGAGGTCGCGCAGGCGGACGCCCGTCGCGTGGTGGACGGCATTGGCGACGGCCGCGGCCGTGCCGACGATGCCGATCTCGCCGATGCCCTTGCTGCCCATGGGGTTGAGGTGGGCGTCGTCCTCCTCGATCCAGTGCGCCTCGATGTCGGGCACGTCGGCGTTGACGGGCACGTGGTAGGACGCCAGGTCGGACTGGGCGAAGTCGCCGAACGCCGGGTCCACGGTGCTGTCCTCGGTCAGCGCCATGCCCAGGCCCATCGTCATCCCGCCCACGAACTGCGAGCGCGCGGTACGGGCGTTGAGGATCCGCCCGGCCGCGTACACCCCGAGCAGCCGGCGCACCCGGACCTCGCCGGTCACGGTGTCGACGGCGACCTCGGCGAAGTGCGCCCCGAAGACGTGCCGCGCGTACGGGCTGTCCGCGTCGGCCGTGCCGGAGGTGTCGGCTTCGGCGGTCAGTCCCTGCGGCGGCAGCGGTTCCGTGCGGGCGGCGAGGCGTTCGCCCAGCCGGGCGCACGCCTCGTGCACGGCCCAGCCCCAGGACGCGCTGCCCGAGGACCCGCCGGCCAGCGAGGCGTACGGCAGGTCGCTGCTGCCGACCTCGATGCCCACCCGGTCGAGCGGTACGCCGAGGGCGTCGGCGGCGACCTGTGCGAGCACCGTCCGGGCGCCGGTGCCGATGTCCGTGGCGTTGACCTGGACGAGGTACGTGCCGTCGGGACGGGCGTGCGCCCGCGCGGTCGACGGCTGGACCATGACGGGGTAGGTTGCCGCCGCCACTCCGGTGCCGAGCAGCAGCGGTCCCTGCCGGTGCGAGCCGGGCCGTGGGTCGCGCTCGGCCCAGCCGAACCGGCGGGCCCCCTCGCGCAGGCACTCCACCAGATGCCGGCTGCTGAACGGCTTGCCGCTGTCCGGTTCGCTCTCCGGCTCGTTGACGATCCGCAGCTCCACCGGGTCCATGCCCAGGGCGCAGGCCAGCTCGTCCATCGCCGACTCCAGCGCGTACATCCCGGGCGCCTCGCCGGGCGCCCGCATCCACGACGGGGTCGGCACGTCGAGCCGGACGACCCGGTGCACGGTACGGCTGCCGGGGGCGGCGTACATGACGCGGGAGGGCACCGCCGCCTGCTCCACGAACTCCTTGATGCGGGAGGTGTGCGTGGTGCTCTCGTGCAGCAGCGCGGTCAGCCGGCCGTCGGCGCCGGCCCCGAGCCGCATCCGCTGCACGGTGGGCGCGCGGTGGCCGACGGTGCAGGGCAGGAAGCGGCGGGGGAGGGCCAGCGTGACCGGCCGTCCGGTCTCCCGCGCCGCCATCGCCGCCAGGACGACGTCCGGGCGCGGGGTGCCCTTGGAGCCGAACCCGCCGCCGACGTGCTCGGCCACCACCGAGATCCGCTCCTCCGGCAGCCCGAACAGCCCCGCCAGCGTCATCCGCACCACGGAGGTGCCCTGGCTGGAGGTGTACACGGTGAGCCGGTCGCCGTCCCAGTGGGCGGTGCTGGCGTGCGGCTCCATCGGGTGGTTGTGCAGCGGCGGCACCTGGTAGGTCGCGTCCACGCGGACGGCCGCCGCGGCGAACGCCCCGTCGGCGTCGCCGCGTTCCCGCACCGCCGGGTGGCCGCCGTTGGCCTTCTCGGGGACGTACACCTCCGCATGGTCCTCGGTGAGGGTCACGTCGTGCGGTTCCTCGGTGTACGTCACGCGGACCGCGGCGGCACCCGCGCGTGCCGCCTCCAGGGTTTCGGCCACTACCAGGGCCACGCACCAGCCGCGGTGCGGCACCCGCGGGTCCTGCAGCACGGCGAGCGTCGGATCGTCCGCGTCGCCCAGGCGCGGCGCGTTGTCGTGGCTGAGCACCGTGACGACCCCGGGCAGGGCGAGCGCGGCGGAGGCGTCGACGGCGGTGACCCGGCCGCGCGCGATCGTGGCCGGCACCGGACGGGCGTACAGGCGGCCCGGCAGGGCGTGTTCGGCGGCGTAGCGGGCGGTGCCGGACACCTTCAGGCGCGCTTCGCGGCGCTCGGCCGGCGCGCCCACGGCGGTGGCGGTCATGTCTCCTCCTGAGGGATGCCGGTCCGGTCGTGTCCCGGGGCCAGGACACCGTGGCGCGGGGCCCGGAGCCGTGCTCCGGTGCCGGGCGGGCCCGGCGCGCGGGAACCGGCGGCGGTCATGTCGCGGCGGGCGGGGCGAGGCCGGTCAGGACGTCCACGGCGAGATTGCGGGCGAGGGGCACCTTGAAGGCGTTGTCGCGCAGCGGACGCGCGGCGGCGAGCTCCAGGTCCACGGCGTGCTCGAACGCGGCCGGGGTGGGGGCCGCGCCGCGCAGCGCCTCCTCGGCACGATGGGCGCGCCAGGGCCGGTGCGCCAGCGCCCCGAAGGCGATCCCGGCGTGCTCGACGACCCCGTCCGTCACATGCAGCACCGCGGCGACGGACGCCAGCGCGAAGGCGTACGACGCCCGGTCGCGGGCCTTGCGGTAGCGCGAGGGCAGCCCGGCCGTCGCCGCCGGCAGCAGCACGGCGGTGATCAGCTCGCCCGGCCGCAGCTCCGTGTCCTGCTCCGGGTGCTCCCCGGGCAGCCGGTGGAAGACGTCTGCCGCGATCTGCCGGGCGCCACCGGGCCCGTGCACCTCCACGCGCGCGTCGAGCGCGGCCAGCGCCACCGCCATGTCCGAGGGGTGCGTCGCGATGCACTGCGCGGAGTGGCCGAGCACCGCGTGGTCGCGGTGGACGCCGTCGCGGGCGCCGCAGCCGCTGCCCGGTTCGCGCTTGTTGCACGGCTTGGACAGGTCCTGGAAGTAGGGGCAGCGGGTGCGCTGCATCAGGTTGCCGCCGGTGGTGGCGGCGTTGCGCAGCTGGCCCGAGGCGCCCGCGAGCAGCGCCTGCGAGAGCGCCGGGTAGCGGTCGCGGACCAGGGGGTGGGCGGCGAGGTCGCTGTTGCGGACCAGCGCGCCGACCCGCAGCGAGCCGTCCGGCAGCTCCTCCACGCCGGCCAGCGGCAGCCGCGTGACGTCGACGAGGACGGCGGGCCGCTCCACGCCGAGCTTCATCAGGTCGACCAGGTTGGTGCCGCCGCCGAGGTAGCGGGCGCCCGGCTGGGCGGCGTACGCCTCGGTGGCCTCCGCGACGCTGCCCGGCCGTACGTAGCCGAAGGGTTTCACGGGATCACGTCCTCCACGGCGTCGACGATGCGTGGATAGGCTCCGCAGCGGCAGAGGTTGCCGCTGAGCCGTTCGCGGATCTCCTCCCGGCTGAGCGCCATCGGGCCGCCGGAGGGCACCGCCGGGTCGGTGACGTGCGAGGGATGCCCGGCCGCCGCCTCGGCCAGCGCGCCGAGGGCGGAACAGATCTGGCCCGGTGTGCAGTACCCGCACTGGAAGGCGTCGCGCTCGGTGAACGCCCGCTGCAGCGGGTGCGGTGCCTCCCCGTCGCCGGCGAGGCCTTCCACGGTGGTCACCTCGCAGCCGTCGAGCGTCACCGCCAGCAGCAGACAGGCGTTGACGCGGCGCCCGTCGACCAGCACCGTGCAGGCGCCGCACTGGCCGTGGTCGCAGCCCTTCTTCGCGCCGGTCAGGCCCAGGTCCTCGCGCAGCAGGTCGAGGAGGGTGCGCCGGTGGTCGACGGTGAGGGTGTGCGGTTTGCCGTTGACCCGCAAGGCCGTGTCGGAGCTGTGCGCGCCATGCGCTTCGGAGTGCTCGCTGTGCTCGCTGCCCATGTCGTGTTTCCCCTCCGGACGGGGGCGTCCTGCCGTCCTGTCCGCGTATCCAGGGCGGGCCGGACGACACCCACCGATCGCGGGCACCCTGGCGCGGGCGGGGGTGGTCGTCCCTAGGGGGTGTCTCGTCGATCACGCCGGGCTCGCGGCGCCTGGCACCGCACCTCGCCGCGTTGTCGTCGGTCCCCGATGCTCCGCATCGACTCCCTCCTCCGCCTTGCGATGCTCCCCCACTGCCTGAACGGCGTGGGAGGTACCCCCATCACCAGACGCCGCTCCCTGATCCGGCCTGATCGACGAGACACCCCCTAGGCTGGCCGCATGACGGCTGATCTTTCCGGCACCTTCGACCCGGTCGACGCCCTGCGCGCCTCCTACGGGGCCTTCGCCGCGGTGGTCGAGACGCTCGACGACGACGCGTCGTGGCTGCCGAGCGGCTGCACCGGCTGGGCCGTGCGCGATCTGGTCTTTCACTGCGCCGGCGACGCCCAGCGCGCCCTGGTCGCCCTGCACACGCCGGTGTCCGCCCCGCCGGACCGGGACTCCGTGACCTACTGGCGGGACTGGGGCGCCGACCAGACCGGCGCCGCGAACGGGCGGCGCTGGGCGCGGGTGAGCGCGAGCATGTTCCTCGACTTCGGCCAGTTGCGCGCGCTGTACCTGGAGACCGCCGCGGCGACGGTCGTCGCCGGCGCCGCCGCCGACCCCACGCGCACGGTGCGCACGCAGGGGCACGTGCTGCGCGCGGGGGACCTGCTGACCACGCTCGCCGTCGAGGCCACCGTGCACCACCTCGACCTCACGGTGTCCCTGCCGGGGGCCGCCCCTCCGGCGCCGGAGGGGCTCGCCGCGGTCCGCGCGACCCTGGACGGCCTGCTGGGCCGGCCCGTGCCGCTGGACTGGAGCGACGAGCACTACGCGCGCGCCGCGACCGGGCGCGCGCCGCTGACTCAGGAGGAGCGGCGCGCGCTGGGCTCCGACGCGGACCGGCTGCCGCTGCTGTCCTGAGCGGGAGCGGGAGCGGAGGCGGTGGACGGGGTGGCCGCGGCGGCCTCGGCGGAGGCGGCGGATACGGCGGGTGCGGCGGAAGCCGTGGACCCGCCCAAGGCGGCCGGCGTGGCGGAAGCGGTGGAGTCGGCGGAGGCGGCCGGCGTGGCGGAAGCGGTGGACTCGCGGGAGGCGGCGGGCGCCGGCGAGGCGGTGTCCGGACGGGTGGCGGCGGGGCGCGGCGCACGGGCGGCCTTCAGCCGCTCGAACGTCCGGGTCAGCTGCTGCAGCGGGCCACCGGCCGGCCTGCTGGGCGCCGACACCTCGTCCACGGGCGCCCCGGCGTTCTCCCGGTAGGCGGCCAGCGCCTCGTGCGCCCGCTCGGCGGCCTCCCGGTACAGGTCCCGGGACCGCGTCATCGCCTCCAGGGCTTCGGCGTACATGGCGACCAGGGCGCGCTGGCGCTCCAGCTCCTCCTGCAGCGTGTACAGGTGCCACTGCTCGCGCAGCGCTTCGAGCTGCTCCCCCGCACCCTCCGGGAGCGGCGTGGGCAGGGCGGCGAAGCGGGTCACCGCGTCGACCAGCTCGACGGGTTCGCTGCCGTCGAGGAACACGCTGCGCACCGCGAAGTCCGCGGCGTTCCAGCCGTCCGGGGCGGGGCTGCCGGGCAGCACCAGGGCGCCGCCGCGCGGCACCTCCAGCCCGGTGTCGCGCAGGGCCCAGTTCACCGCGCGCAGCTGCTGCGGGGTGGCCCGGTGCTCCACCACGCGGTGGTGCAGGCCGGGCGGCAGGAAACGGGTGAGCGGCCCACGGCCGCGTGCGTCCGGCGTCATGGCCTCGTGGACGACCACGTGGACGGTCCAGCTGTCGCGCAGCGCGTCCCGCAGCACGCGCCGCAGCGCCTTGTCCTCGTCCGGCAGGAAGTTGACCTCCAGGAACCGCAGACCGGTCGCGGACTCGTGCGCCCAGCCGCCGTCCGGCTCGGCGGGCCAGAACACCGCGGCCGGGGAGGGCCAGCGCAGGTCCCACGGCCGTTCGGCCTCGGCCAGCAGCTGCCACTCCTGGCCGTGTCCGGCGCCCTTGGCGACGGTGAGCCGCGCGCGCACGGTCACCGCGTCCTCGACCTGCCAGCGGGCCTCGAAGACCCGTCTGCCGGTGGGGCTCTCGTCCTCGGGCAGTTCGAGGAAGTCCTCGACGGCCCCGTCGTCCTTCAGCCGCTGCAGGTGTTTGCGCAGCACGCCGGCGGCGGCGGAGCCCGTGAAGCGGCCGCGGGCCGGCCACAGCGTCGGGGGAGTGGTGGTGGGGGCGGGGCGGTCGGTGGGCGAGGTCGGCATGGGTCCGTTCGTGGAGGCGGGGGCGACGTGCTCAGTCAGTATCGTTGCCGCGCGCCGCGCGGATCACACGGGGGTGAGGCCGCGGGTTCCGTCCGTGCCGGGTCCGCCCACCGGTCGTCCCGCCGGGGTCAGTCCTCCCGGTCGGGATGGGGTTCGAGGCCCGCGACGACGTCCGTGACGCCGGCCTCGTCGTCGGGCTCGTCCCGGGCCGGCCGGGCGTCGGCGCTGCGCGAGTTCGGCTGTCCGCCGCCCGTGGTGCCGTAGCCGCCGGGCACCCCGGGAACGCTGTCGGCGTCGGCCTGTTCGCGGCTGATGTGCCGGGTGGCGCGGACGCCGGCGCGCCGTTCGTCGTACGGGTAGCTGAAGGGGCGGGCGGCGGCCCGCCGCTCGTCGGCGGTCTCGGCCGCCTGCGCGGCCTCGTGCGGGTCGGGTGTCTTGCGGTCGCTCATGCGCGCCGGGTACCCGGGGCGTACGGCGGCATGTCGCTCACCCGGACGGGCGACATACTCGCGCCGCGGCTCGTGGACCGGGCCGAGCCGGGTGCGCGGACCTGGCACACGGGACGCACACCGCGCGCACGGCGTGTGCGGCGTTCACCACGGCGGGCGGTGCACACCCGTGGTCGCGGCAGGGGCGCTCCGCACACAATCGTCCGGGCGGACAGGGCCCGTCCACCATCCGCATCGGGACGGGTCCTGCCCGTTTCGGCCGCGCCCGGGGCCACCCACCCGGTCATCCACTGCTCGCTCAGCCGTCCAGCGGCCGCTCAGCCGCCCACCGGCCGCCCTGCCGGGCCGTCACCGTCTCCTGACGGACGAGGGACCGTCGCCGCAGACTCTAGGGACCGCCGCTGCCCTCCCGCTCCGGGCGGCCCCGGCGACGGCCGCGTCGGCGGCGGTCCGCCGGTGGGGCTGCCGGATCCGCCGGGGGAGCGCTGAAGCCGCCCGGCACGAACGACGCGGCCGCCGGCGCCGGGCGCGGCGCGGACCGGTCGTCGCCGGTGGGGCGGGGCACGGACGGGGCCGGCCGGGCGGCGGCCTTGGCCATCACGCGCGTGTGGCTCATCAGCGGCGCGCACGCGGAGCACACCTCGCTGAGCGTCCACACCTGACCGACCGCGGGGTCGTGGCGCAGCACCAGGACCACCGCGCCCCCACAGGAGACCCGGGTGCCCTCGTGCGGAGCGCACCGGTTGTGCCGGCACCAGCAGGCGGCGTCGGGCCGCACGGCCGCCGCTCGGGCGTGCGCGCGGGCATGGGCCTCGGCGAAGCGGCGCAGCGCCGCGAGGTCGCGGGAGCGCGGCGGCATCGCGCAGGCCGAGGAACAGGTGACCGAGGCGGTGCGGTCGCGGTGACCGACCACGCGGATCGTCCAGCTACGACCGGGGCGGCGCGCCGAAGGCGCGTCGGGAATCGTCAGAGTCAAGAGCGCATGTCCTTCGTGGGAGGCGATCAGGCGGGCAGGCACCGAGGAAGATCCACCGATCCACCGGAAGTGGCCTCGCTCACAGCATGCCCACGGGAAAGGCGCGCCATCCTTCTCCCACGCGGGCACCGCGACGCCGCTCACTCCAGCGCGCAGCGGCCTGCCGCGCGACGGGTCCCGGGCCTGGCCACGGGCGCGGCAGGGACCCCGCCGACGCCGGGGAACAGACGTTCAGTGCGGGTACTGCCGCGGCTGCCGCGGGCGCCGCGGGCGCCGCAGCCCGTCGCGGGACCGCGCGATCCGGGAGCTGATCCAGCGGTTCCCGCCCGGCCGCCCCGCTCCGCGGGATCCGGGCAGCGCACGGCGGGGCCGGCGCCGTGTCCGGCACCGGCCCCGCCGGCCGTACGGCCGCGCTCACGCCCTCCGTACGGGGGCCGCTCAGGCGCCGCTCGCCTTGAGCATCTCCTCGCGCTCCACGATCTTCACGCGCTCGCGGCCCTGCGGCTCGCCCAGGGCCTTCTCGGCAGCGTCGAGGGCGTACCAGCCGTCCCAGGTGGTGAAGCGGACGTTCCGCTCGGCCAGGAAGGCGTCGACGGCCTCCGGGGCGGGCGAGGCCGGCGTGTGCAGCCGGCCGTTCGCGTGGTCGTCCAGCAGGCTGGCCACCGTCTCGTTGGCGTCGCCCTTGGTGTGGCCGATGAGGCCGATCGGGCCGCGGCGGATCCAGCCGGTGACGTACACCGACTGCAGGTGGGTGCCGCCCTCCTCGATGACCCGGCCGCCCTCGTCGGGCACGGTGCCGCTGTCCAGGTCCCAGGGCAGCTTGGGGAGCTTGTCGGAGAGGTAGCCCACCGCGCGGTAGACCGCCGTGACGTCCCAGTCGGTGAACTTGCCCGTGCCGCGCACGTTGCCGGTGCCGTCCAGCTCGGTGCGCTCGGTGCGCAGCCCGACCACCTTGCCGTCCTCGCCGAGGATCTCGGTGGGCGACTCGAAGAAGTGCAGGAACAGCTTGTGCGGGCGGTCGCCGGTGTCGCGGATCGCCCAGTTCTCCAGGGTCTTGGCGACCATGTCGGCCTGCTTGTTTCCGCGCCGGGTGGCGATCGAGCCCTCGTCGTAGTCGATGTCCTCGGGGTCGACGACGACCTCGATGTTCGGCGAGTGGTCCAGCTCGCGCAGTTCCATCGGGCTGAACTTCGCCTGCGCCGGGCCGCGGCGGCCGAAGACGTGGATCTCCACGGCCTTGTTGGCCTTCAGCCCGTCGTAGACGTTCGGCGGGATCTCGGTGGGCAGCAGCTCGTCCGCCGTCTTGGCCAGGATGCGCGCCACGTCCAGGGCCACGTTGCCCACGCCCAGCACCGCGACCTTCTCCGCCTCCAGCGGCCAGGTGCGCGGCACGTCCGGGTGGCCGTCGTACCACGAGACGAAGTCGGCGGCGCCGTAGGAGCCGTCTAGGTCGATGCCCGGGATCGGCAGCGCGCGGTCGGCCATGGCGCCGGTGGCGAAGATCACGCCGTCGTAGAAGGCGCGCAGGTCGTCCAGGGAGAGGTCGCTCGGGTAGTCGACGTTGCCGAAGAGGCGGATCTGCGGCTTGTCCAGCACCTGGTGCAGGGCCGTGATGATGCCCTTGATGCGCGGGTGGTCGGGGGCGACGCCGTAGCGGATCAGCCCGAACGGGGCGGGCATGCGCTCGAAGATGTCGATGGACACGCCGGGGTCGGCGGCCACCTCGGACTTGAGGAGGGCGTCGGCGGCGTAGATCCCGGCGGGGCCGGAACCGACGATGGCGACCCGCAGGGGGCGAGACATGACAGGTTCCCTTCGAGCGGCGAATGATCGACTCGACGGGAAGCCTAAGCTAAGGCAAGCCTAAGTCGGTACGCGGGTCCGCTCTATGACCTCATAAGCGCCTCTTATGAGATCTCAAAGGACTGCTTGATGAGTGGAGGTCGGCGGGCGGCACCGGGCAGCGGTGAAGGCCACCGTCTGCCGGGACGTCCGAGGGCTGACGACGGCGGCTACGGCAGCGGCTGCTCGGCCCAGATGATCTTGCCGCTCTGGGTGTAGCGCGTGCCCCAGCGCTCCGTCATCTGCGCCACCAGGAACAGCCCCCGCCCGCCCTCGTCGGACAGGGCCGCGTAGCGCAGATGCGGCGAGGTGTTGCTGCCGTCGGAGACCTCGCAGATCAGGCTGCGGTCCCGCAGCAGCCGCACCCGCACCGGGGCGCTGCCGTACCGGATCGCGTTGGTCACCAGCTCGCTGAGGATCAGCTCCGTGGTGAATTCCAGCTCCTCCAGCCCCCACTGCGCCAGCTGCCGGGTGACGAACGCGCGCACCTCCTTTACCGCCGACGGCTCCATCGGCACCTCCCGCTCGGCGACCTGGTCGGGGCCGAGCGCGCGGGTACGGGCGACCAGCAGCGCGATGTCGTCGGCCTGCCGGGCCGGCAGCAGCGCCTGAAGCACCGACCGGCAGGTCTCCTCCGGCGAGGAGCCGGCCTCGCTCAGCGCCCCGGACAGCAGCTCCAGACCGGTCTCGATGTCGCGCTCGCGGTCCTCCACCAGGCCGTCGGTGTACAGCACGAGTCGGCTGCCCTCCGCCAGGTCCAGTTCGGCCGCCTCGAACGGCAGCCCGCCGAGCCCCAGCGGCGGACCGGCCGGCACCTCGGCGTACTCCACACCGCCGTCGGGACGGACCACCGCGGGTGGGGGATGGCCGGCCCGGGCCACCGTGCAGCGCCGCGCCACCGGGTCGTACACCGCGTACAGGCAGGTCGCCCCGGACACCGGCGCCGCCGAGCCGTCCTCCGTCTCGTCCTGGTCGATCCGCGCCACCAGCTCGTCCAGCAGCGTCAGCAGCTCGTCCGGCTCCAGATCGAGCGCGGAGAAGTTGTGCACCGCCGTGCGCAGCCGGCCCATCGTCGCCGCCGCGTGCAGCCCGTGGCCCACGACATCGCCCACGACGAGCGCCACCCGGGCCCCCGACAGCGGCAGTACGTCGAACCAGTCGCCGCCCACGCCGGCCTGCGCCGGCAGGTACCGGTAGGCGATGTCCAGGGCGTTCTGCGCGGGCAGGCTGCGCGGCAGCAGGCTGCGCTGCAGCGTCACCGCCAGGCCGTGCTCGCGGGTGTAGCGGCGCGCGTTGTCGATGGCCACCGCGGCCCGGGTCACCAGCTCCTCCGCCAGCGCCACCTCGTCGTCGTCGAACGGCTCGGGCCGCTGCGAGCGCCAGAAGCCGACCACGCCCAGCACCCGGCCGCCGGCCCGCACCGGCACGGTGATCAGCGAGTGGATGCCGAACTCCACCACCTGCGCCGACCGTTCCAGGTCCTGCGCCTGCCAGCCCCCGGCGTCGGCCAGGCTCGGCTCGGTCACCACCCGTCCCGTGCCCAGGCTCACCGCGTGCGGCGAGGAGTCCACGAACCGTATCTGCCGGCCCCGCGGGTACAGCGGCGCCCGCTCGCTGACCCCGCTCACCGCCGTACGGCGCAGCGCGCCCCCCGGCTCCGGCTCCTCCCCGGACAGGACCGCGTCGAAGAGGTCCACGGTCACGAAGTCCGCGAACCGGGGCACGGCCAGCTCGGCCAGCTCCTCCGCCGTCCGGGTGACGTCCAGGCTGGTGCCGACGCCCACCCCCGCCGCGTACAGCAGGTCCAGGCGCTCGCGCGCCGCCTCCGCCCGGCCCGACAGGGCCCGCAGCTCGGTGGAGTCGCGCAGGGTGGCCACACTGCCGCTCGGGCCGCCCTCCAGATCGGTGGGCCGCTGGTTGATCGCCAGCAGCCGGTCGCCGACCAGGTGCACCTCGTCGGTGGCGACCCGCCCCGAGGCCAGCAGCTCGGCCGTGTCCTCGTCCAGGCCCAGGTCCCGTACGTGCCGGCGTTCCGCGTCGGCGGGCAGGTCGAGCAGCCGGTGCGCCTCGTCGTTGGCGAGCAGCAGATCGCCGTCGCCGCTGACGATGAGCACGCCCTCGCGCACCGAGTGCAGCACCGCGTCGTGGTGCTCGTACATCCGGGTCATCTCGCGCGGGCCGAGGCCGTGGGTCTGGCGCATCAGCCGTCTGCTGACCAGCGCGGTACCCCCGGTGGCCAGGGCCAGGCCGATACCCGCCGCGGCCAGCACCAGCGGCAGCTGCCGGTCGGCCGCGCCGCCCACGTGCGCGGTGGTGATGCCGGCCGACACCAGCCCGACGACCTTCCCGCCGGGCGCCTTCACCGGCACCACCGCCTGCACCAGGCGGCCGATCGTGCCGTTGACCTCCTCCACGACCGTGCCCCCGGCCAGCGCCGGGGCGATGGTGCCGACGAACTTCTTGCCGATGCGGTCCGGCTTGGGGTGGGTGTAGCGGATGCCGTCGGTGTCCGTGACGACGATGAAGTCCACGTTCGCGGCCTTGCGGGCCGCCTCGGCGCGCGGCTGCAGGAGGGCGGTCGGGTGGGGGCTCTTGAGCGCCGCCTGGATGCCGGGGGAGTTGGCGAAGGTCTCGGCGACCGCGAGGGAGCGGGTGCGGGCCTCCTGCGTGGTGTCGTGCCGCACCTGCAGCACCAGCGCCACCACGGCCGCCACGACGAGCAGCAGCACGATGACGACGTTGAGCAGGAACACCTGCCCGGCCAGGCTGCGGCCACCCAGCGTGCCCCGCAGTCCCGCCGCCGGTTCCCACCGGGTGCGGCCCGGCCCCGAGCGCCGCGCGGCGGGCGGGGACGCGGCGGCCGTCGTCCGCCGCACGCGCCGTCCGTCCGTCCGGGGCACGCCGTCATGGCCGCGCGCATCCCGCCGGCTGCCGGGACGCCGGGGCGAGCGGGTCCCGGAACGACCCAGAAGTCGGACCATGTGCCCATGTCTACACTGCCGCGCCGCATGAGGCGAGGGGCGTCGCGCCCTGGTGGGGTCCCACGGGGTGAGTCCGGGGGCGGTCCTCTCGGCCGCCGGGGGCGGGAGCTCAGGGGACGTTCCGGCGGCGCCGGTGAGGCCGAGGCCCTCCCGCGCGGTGAGCCGCGTCCTCCGCGCCCTCGGCGGAAGGCATCACCGTGCGGTGGTCGCGGTCGGGGTGAGCGACGCGAGGAGGAGGGCGATGTCGTCCGGGCGGCCCGTCGCCTGGCGGGCCGTCGCGGTGAGCCGGTCGGCGACGTCCGACAGCGAACGGCAGCCCGGGTCGGTGCCGGGCGCGCCCGCCCGGCACAGGGCGTCCAGCAGCGCCGTGATGCCGTCGTCGATGTCGCGGCCGGGCCGTTCGACGAGCCCGTCGGTGTAGAGCGCGAGCACCGCGCCGGGCGTCATCCGCAGCTCCGCCACCGGATAGCGGGCGGCCGGGTCCACGCCGAGGACGACCCCGCCGGGCAGGTTCACGACCCGGGCCCGCCCGTCGGCGTCCCGCAGCAGCGGCGGCGGATGCCCGGCCCGCACCACCCGGGCCACCCCGCTGACCGGGTCCAGCCGGACATAGCAGCAGCTGGCGAACTGGCCCGGATCCAGGTCGATCAGCAGCCGGTTGGTGCCGCCCACCACCTCCTCGGGCGGCCGGTCGCTCAGCGCGAACGCGCGCACCGCGCTGCGCAGCTGCCCCATCGTGGCGGCCGCCTGCACGCCGTGGCCCTGCACGTCCCCGATGACCAGCGCGAGCCCGTCCCCGGACGGCACCACGTCGTACCAGTCGCCGCCCACGTCCATCCCCTCGGTGCCGGGCAGGTACCGCCCCGCGGTCTCCACCCGGGGGTGCACGGGCAGGCTGCGCGGCAGCAGCGCCTGCTGCAGCCCGTGGGCCAGGGCGGCCTCGGTGTCGTAGCGCTGGGCCTTCTCCATCACGTGCGCGATCAGCCCGGCGAGCGCGGTGAGCACCGTGCGCTCCTCGGCGCTGAAGCTGCGGGACCGGTCGAAGCCGAGGATGCACGAGCCGACCGGCCGGCCCGAGGAGATCAGCGGCAGGAACGCGCGGGCCCCCTCGGTGGCGTCCATCGGGATGCCCGGGTAGGCGGCCTGGAGCTGCTGCATGGAGTCGAAGAACAGCGGGCGGCCCGTGGTGAGGGTCTCCACCCCGGGCAGCCGCGCGTCCAGGGCCACCCCCTCGAACGGCGTGAGGAAGCCCGGTGGGAAGCCGGTCTCCCAGGCCAGGAACAGATGGCGTTCCTGCAGCAGGTAGATGGCCAGCCGGCGGCCCCCGAACGCGGGCAGCAACTCCTGGACGACCACGGCCGACACCTGGCGCGCCGTGACCGCCTCGGACAGCGCGAGGGCGAGGGCGATCGGGCGGTACTGCGGTGTCGTCGCGGCCGTGACCGGGCCGGGCGCGCCGTCCTTCGACACCGTCGGCGCGGAGTCCGGCACCCGGTCGGCGGGGACCACGGTGCAGGTCAGGATGTGCGGGCCGGGATGCACCGACACGGCCAGCCAGTCGCCCTCGTACGCCTGGCGCGCCGGGGCGGGCGGGCGCCGGACGTGGAAGGTCACCGGCTCCATGGAGAGCAGGGCGTGGCGCAGCTGGTCCTCGCAGCCCGGCTGGTCCAGCCACGGCACGGCCTCCCACAGCGGACGGCCGAGGAGACGGTCGTGCGCCAGGCCGAGCAGGTGCGCGGCGCGCGGATTGGCGTAGCCGACCACTCCGAGCCGGTCCAGGCAGAACACGCCCTGCGGCAGCAGATCGGCCGCCCCGTCGGCGAGCGTGCCGGACTCCGGGTCGAGGACGACGCCGTCGACGGGCCGGACCCGTCCGCCGTCCGCCGTGCCCGGCGCCCACAGCAGCACCAGGCGCTGCGCGCCGTCCGCGGTGCGCACCGGCAGTGGCAGGGGCGGCGGCCGGCCGTGGGCCGCCTCGCGCAGCAGCGCGGGCAGCTCCGGCGCGACGGTGCGCAGGGAGTCGAGCGTCCCGGGAAGCCGCCCGGACGCCACCCCGAGCAGGGCCTGGGCCTGGCCGTCCGCGGTGAGCACGTCGGCCAGCGGGTCCCAGGCCAGGCTGCCCACCCGGCCGCCGGCCGGCCCCGGGCCCGGCGGCCGCACGTCCAGGGGCGCCGTGTCCCAGGTGACGTCCGAGCCGGTCGCCGCGCGCCGGTGCAGCGCGGCGGCCAGCCGCTCGGCGAGCGCGGTCAGCGACTGGCGGTGCGGCACCAGGTCGGCGCCGTCCGCGACCGCGGGGCGCAGCACGGCCAGCACCCCGAACGCGCGCGCGTCGTGGCTGACCGGGACGCACAGGGAACCGAACGGGAACGGCAGCCCGGCCGCGAACTGCGGATAGCGCCGCATCGTCTCGGCCGGGTTCGGCAGCACCACGGGCTCGCCGAGGCGGTGCGCGTCGGACACCGGGAACGGCCGCTCGACGTGCAGCCGCCACCAGGGCCGGAACAGGGTCCCGGGCAGCCCGGAGAGCACCGCCAGCCGCAGCAGACCGGGCGTGGCCGAGCGCAGGTACACGGCGGCGACCCGGCCGTCCGCGGCACGCGCCGCCTGCGTCGCGGCATCGGTCAGCAGCGCCGCCGCCCACCCGGGTGGCCGCTGTCCGTCCCCGGCGCTCGCACTCATGCCCCTGCCTCATCGGTGTGCCGCCGCGTGGGCGACACAGCAAGAATGCGCCTCCTGCGGGCCGGGGCGCATCCGCGCGCACGGGGTACCCGGCCGTGGTCCGTCGCGGCCGCGGCGGCCGGCCGGCGGCACGGCCCGCCGACACGGCCGGTGGAGTGACGAACATCCCTCCGACGCACCGCCCGGTTTGCGCTCGCCACGAGTGAGCAGGGGATCTTGCGGTTGTCCCTGTCCGCTGGAAAGGAGTCCTCATGGAGCCCGGCGCGCCCGACACCTTCGAGGCCGCTGCGGATCCCGCGGCCGAACGCCGCCACCGCGCGCTCTTCCGCGCCGCGAGACGCCGCCGCAACCCGCCGCTGCGCCGCACCGACATCACGGTGACCGACGAGGCGGCCGTACAGCGCGCCGTGAAGGCGGCCTCGCTCGGCAACGCGATGGAGTGGTTCGACTTCGGCATCTACAGCTATCTGGCGGTCACGCTCGGACACGTCTTCTTCCCGTCCGGGAACGAAACGGTGCAGCTGCTGTCCTCGTTCGCGACGTTCGCGGTGTCCTTCCTGGTACGGCCGCTCGGCGGCATGGTCTTCGGGCCGCTCGGCGACCGCATCGGCCGCAAGAAGGTGCTCGCCCTCACCATGATCCTGATGGCGATCGGCACGTTCGCGATCGGCCTGATCCCCTCCTACGCGGTGATCGGCTTCTGGGCCCCGGCCCTGCTGATCCTGTTCCGCCTGGTCCAGGGCTTCTCCACGGGCGGCGAGTACGGCGGTGCCTCCACCTTCATCGCCGAGTACGCGCCCGACCGGCGGCGCGGCTTCTTCGGCAGCTTCCTCGAACTGGGCACCCTCGCCGGCTACGTCGGTGCCGCGGGCCTGGTGACGGCGCTGACGGCATGGCTGGGCGACGGCGGCATGCAGGACTGGGGCTGGCGGGTGCCGTTCCTGGTGGCCGGCCCGATCGGTCTGATCGGCCTCTACCTGCGGCTGCGGCTGGACGAGACGCCCGCCTTCCGCAAGCTGGAGGACGACTCCGTGCACCGGGCGTCGGAGGCCGCCTCCACCGTGGAGACGAGCGCGCGCGGCGACCTGGCGAAGATCTTCCGCGCGCACTGGCGGACGCTCATCCTGTGCGTCTGCCTGGTCGGCGCCTACAACATCGCCGACTACATGCTGCTGTCGTACATGCCGACCTATCTGTCCGACGAGATGGGCTACTCCGAGGCGCACGGCCTGCTGATCCTCATCGGCACCATGGTGGTGCTGATGCTGCTCATCAACCAGGTCGGCCGTCTCTCCGACCGGCTGGGCCGCAAGCCCCTGCTGATGACCGGCATGCTCGGCTTCCTGCTGCTGTCCGTCCCCGCGTTCCTGCTGGTCGGCCAGGGCAGTCTGGGCGCGGTGACGGCGGGCATGCTGATGCTCGGACTGTCCCTGGTGTGCCTGCTCGGCACGATGTCCGCCGCCCTGCCCGCGCTGTTCCCCACCCAGGTGCGCTACGGCTCGCTGTCGATCGGCTACAACCTCTCCGCGTCCCTCTTCGGCGGGACGACCCCGCTCGTCGTCACGGCGCTGATCTCGGCCACCGGCAGCGAGATGATGCCCGCGTACTACGCCATGGCGGCGGCCCTCGTCGGCGTGATCGCCGTCGCGTGCATGAAGGAGACGGCACGCCGCCCCCTCGACGGCTCCCCGCCGTCGGTGGAGACGCAGGAGGAGGCGGACCGCCTGGTGACGGAACAGGCACCGGCTCCCCGCTTCTGACCTGCCGTCAGGGCAGCCGCGGCACCTCGCGCCAGGGCGGAGCGATCCCCCGCATCACCCGGCACAGGCCCGCCCCCCCCGGGACGCACAGCGCGACGGGGCGGCGGGCCTGCGCGCGTCCGCCTCCCGCCGGCGTCCGGCCGCAACCGCCCCATGAGCGGGCCGCGTCGGGGTAATCGGGCCGCCATGGGTGAGATTCTCGTGGGCACGTGCTCGTGGACCGACCGGGCACTGGTCGGCAGCGGCTGGTACCCCGCCGGGCGGCGGGACGCCGAGGGACGGCTGCGGCACTACGCCGAGCGCTTCCCGGTCGTCGAGGTCGACGCCACCTACTACGCCCTCCCCTCCGCCCGCACCACCCGGCTGTGGGTCGAACGCACCCCCGACGGCTTCGTCTTCGACGTGAAGGCCTTCTCGCTGCTCACCGGCCACCCCACGCGGGCCGGTACGCTGCCGGACGGGCTGCCGCCCGACGGCCGGGACCCCGCGGTGCTGGACGAGGTGTGGTCCCGCTTCGCCGTCGCGCTCGAACCCCTGCGCGACGCGGGCCGCCTGGGCAGCGTCCTGTTCCAGTTCCCGCCCTGGCTGCGCCCCGGCGCGCGCGCCGAGGCGGTCCTGCGCGACTGCGCCGCACGCACCGCCGGCTGGACGGTCGCCGTCGAGTTCCGCCACCCGGCGTGGTGGAGCGGCGAACACCACGACGACACGCTCGCGTTGCTGCGCCGGCACGGCTTCGCCTCGGTCGCCGTGGACATGGCCCAGGGCCTGCCGTCCTCCGTGCCGCCCGTCACCCCGGTCACCTCACCCCGGGTGTCCGTGGTCCGCTTCCACGGGCGCAGCCCCGCCTGGGGGACCGGCAGCAAGGAGGACCGCTTCCGGCACGACTACACCGACGCCGAGCTGAAGCAGTGGGTGCCCCGGCTGCGCGCGGCGGCCCACCGGACCGAGCGGCTGCACGTGCTGTTCAACAACTGCTGCGGCACGGCCGCCGTCGACGCCGCCGCACGGATGCGCGACCTGCTGGCCGGCTGATCGCGGCGGCGCGCCACCCGAAGGCCCCCCGGCGGCACCGGCCGGCGGCACGCCACCACGACACCGCGGCCGGCGGCGTGCCACCACGCCACCGGCCGGCGGCACGTCGACACGCGGGCGCATGCGCGGCACCACAGCAACCCCGTGGCGGCGCGCATGCACCGGCACAGCCCGGCGGCGCGCAGCCGGCAGCATCCGCCACCGACGCGCCGCCGTGCGCGTCAGCCCCGGTGCGCCGCGATGACGTCCCGGTACCACCGGTAGCTGTCCTTCGGTGTCCGCCGCTGCGTCGCGTAGTCGACCCGGACGATGCCGAACCGCTTGCCGTAGCCGTGCGCCCACTCGAAGTTGTCCAGCAGGGACCACACGTAGTAGCCGCGCACGTCGACGCCCGCGTCCAGCGCGGCGCGCAGCGCGCGGAGGTGGTCGCGCAGGTAGGCGACGCGGTCGGTGTCGTGCACCGAGCCGTCGGCGCTCACCTCGTCGTGCTCGGCCGAGCCGTTCTCGGTGATGTGCACCGGCGGCAGCGCGTCGCCGTACCGCTCCTTGAGGGCCACCAGCAGGTCGGTGAAGGTGTCCGGCGCGACCGGCCAGTCCATCGCGGTGTGCCGTACGCCGTCCAGCCGCACCTCCGTGTACCGGTTGTCCGTGGCCACCCGCCGGGCCGGGTCGGTCTCCCGGTGGGGCGCGTCGGCGACCACGATGGGCCGGTAGTAGTTGATGCCGAGAAAGTCCAGCGGCTGCCCGATCAGCTCCAGGTCGCCCGCACGCCGGAAGTCCTGACCGGTGATCAGCTCGCCCCAGGTCTCCTCCTCGCTCGCCGGGTAGCGGCCCGCGAACAGCGGCTCGGTCCACACCAGGTTGTGCTGGGTGTCCGCGCGGACGACGGCGGCCCGGTCGGCGGGGGAGTCCGGCGAGGCCGGCAGGTTGCGGTCCAGGTTGAGGGTGATGCCCGCCTCGCGTACCCCGGCCGCCCGCAGGGCCTGGACGGCGAGCCCGTGGCCGACCAGCAGGTGGTGGGCGGCGGCGAGCGCGCCGCGCCCCTCCCGGGCGCCGGGCGCGTGGCGGCCGACGGAGTAGCCGAGGAAGGCGCTGCACCACGGCTCGTTGAGGGTGATCCAGCGCGGCACCCGGTCGCCCAGGCGCTCGGCGACGACGGCGGTGTACGCGGCGAAGTGCTCCGCCGTCTCGCGCGTCCGCCAGCCGCCCCGGTCCTCCAGGGCCTGCGGAAGGTCCCAGTGGTAGAGGGTGGCGGCGGGTTCGATCCCGGCGGCGAGCAGCTCGTCGACCAGCCGGTCGTAGAAGTCGAGGCCCTTGGGATTGACCGCGCCCGAGCCGTCCGGGACGATCCGCGGCCAGGCGAGGGAGAACCGGTAGGAGTCCACGCCCAGGTCGCGCAGCAGCGCCACGTCCTCGCGGTAGCGGTGGTAGTGGTCGCAGGCGACGTCGCCGGTGTCGCCGCCTGTGACCAGGCCCGGCGTGTGGCTGTAGGTGTCCCAGATGGAGGGGCCGCGGCCGTCCTCGTACGCGGCGCCCTCGATCTGGTACGAGGCGGTCGCGGCGCCGAAGACGAAACCGGGCGGGAACAGGGGGAAGTCGGTCATGTGGGCGGCCTTCGCGGTCACTTGACGGAACCGCCGGTGATTCCGGCGGCGATGTACTTCTGGGCGAGGACGAGCAGGATCGCGGCGGGGACGGCGGACAGCACCGACGCGGCCATCACCGAGCCCCAGTCGCCGACGTGCGCGCCGATGTACTGGTAGATGCCGAGCGTGACCGGCTTGACGTCGTCGGTGGTGTTCAGGGTGAGGGCGAACATGAAGTCGCTCCACGAGAACAGGAACGCGAACAGGCCCGAGGTGATGAGCGCGTTGCGGCTCATCGGCAGCACCACCTGGACGAACGTGCGCACCCGGCCCGCCCCGTCCACCTGCGCCGCCTCCACGACCTCGGCGGGCAGGGACACCATGAACGAGCGCATCAGCACGATGGAGAAGGGGATGCCGAGCGAGGCGTCCGCCAGCATCAGCCCGGCGTAGGAGTTGACCAGGCCGAGGTCGACGTAGGTGGTGTACAGGGCGTTGGCGATGACGATGCCCGGCACCATCTGGGTGATCAGGGTGCCGAAGACGATGCCGCGGCTGCCGGGCAGCCGGAACCGGGCGAGCCCGTAGGCGGCCGGCGCGGCGAGCGCCAGACAGATCACCACGGCACCCAGGGACACCACGAGCGAGGTCAGCAGATGCCCGCCCTGGTCCGTGAGCGCCTTGGAGAAGCCGGACAGGTCCAGTCCGTGCGGCAGCGGATCGACCTCCAGCAGGCCGGCCTTCGGCTGCAGCGCGGTGTCGAGCATCCAGTACAGCGGGAACAGCATCACGCCCAGCACGAGCACGCCCGCCACGGTGGAGCCCCAGCGGCGCTTCGGCCCGCGCGGCCTCACGGTCTCGGTGGCCATCGTTCGGTCACTTCCCCTCGGTGCGGTTGGCCCGCAGGTAGAACACCGCGAACACCGCGGAGATCAGGATCAGGACGTTGCCGACCACCGCGCCCGCACCGAAGTCCAGCTGCACGAAGGAGTTCTGGTAGGTGAGGGTGCCCAGGGTCTGCGTCGCGTCGGCGGGTCCGCCGTCGGTCAGGGCGAGGATCAGGTCGAGGATCTTGACCGTCGACATGAATCCCAGGACCAGCACGACGGTGATGACGGGCTTGAGCATCGGCAGGGTGACGGACCGGAACGTCCGCCATGCCGACGCCCCGTCAAGAGAGGCGGCCTCGTACAGCTCCCGGGGGATCTCCTGCAGACCGCCGTACAGAATGACCATGTTGAAGGGAATGCCGATCCAGACGTTGACCAGGACGACCGACAGCAGGGCCATGTGCGGACTGGTCAACCAGGGGGTGTGACCACCCAGTCCGACCGTGTCCAGGAACGTGTTGAGCACACCGGTGTCCTGGTCCAGGATGCGGCGCCACACGATGCCGGACACCACCATCGGCACCAGCCAGGGCAGGAGGATCAACGACCTGAGCACACCGCCCAGCGGAAACCTGTTGTTGAAGAACACCGCGAGGGCGAGGCCGGCGCTGAACTGCCCGAGCAGCGAGCCGGCCGTGAAGAGCAGGGTGTGCCAGAGCGCCTTGCCGAACAGGGTGTCGTGGAAGACGTGCGACCAGTTGTCGACGCCGTTGAAGGGCGCCTCGCCGGTGAAGAACGTCTTCGGCGTGTAGTGCTGGAAGCTCATCACGACGTTGCGGACCAGCGGATAGCCGAAGAACAGCAGCATGAAGACGACGGCGGGGGCGACGAACCCCCACTGTGCGAGCCGTTGCCGCAGCCGGCGGGGACCCGGGGCGCCGGTCTTCTCGCGCGAGGCGGCCGGCGCCGGGGCGGTGACGGTGGACGTGGTCATGGGCGCGTACCTCGGTTCCCGCTCGTGGCCCGCTGCTGGGCGCGCTTCAGGGCGGACTCGCTGGACTGCCCGGTGAGGGCGGACTGGAAGGCGCTCTGCAGGGCGAGGGACACGTTCGACCAGCCGGCGCCGAGTTCGGCGGTCCGGGAGCGGGCCTGGGCCACCTGGTCGGCGAGGGCGTCCAGCTCCGGCACGCGGCTGCGCCATACGGTGGCGGCCCGTTCGTTCGCGGGGACCATCCAGCTGTTGAGCGCGTAGGTCAGCTGCTCCTTCTCGCCGGCCAGGCAGCCGATGATGCGCCCGGCCGTCTTCTCCCGGGCCGTGTCGCCGGTGTTCGGCACGGTCAGCACCGCCCCGCCGAGCGGGCCGACGGACCGCCCGCCCGCCTTCGGCACGGGGATGCGCGCGATGCCCCAGTGCAGCGACTTCTTGTTGTTGAGCGTCTCGACCTGCCACGGACCGTTGATCATCATGGCGGCGTTGCCCGCCATGAACTGGTCGTTGACGTCCGCCTGGGTCCAGCCGACGGTCGCCTTCGACAGCGAGCCGTCCTTCAGCAGGCTCTTCCAGAAGTCCAGGGCCTGGACGACCTTCGGCCCGTCGAGGTGGGCCTCGTCGCCGCCGTTGGACCACATGAACGGCGTGAACTGGAAGACGCCGTCCTCCGCGCCGCCCGCGCTCAGGGCGATGCCGTAGCGCTTGCCGTCGGTGAGCTTCCTCGCCGCCGCGCGCAGTTCGTCCCAGGTGGTGGGCACCGGCACGCCGGCCCGGTCCAGCGCGTCCTTGTCGTAGAACAGCGCGAGCGTGTTCACCGAGCGGGCGGCGCCGTAGTACGTGCCCCGGTACGAACCGAAGTCGACGATGCCCCGCGGAACGCCCTCGGTGCGCAGCCCGAGCGTGCGCAGGTCGACCAGCCCGCCGGCCTCGGCGAACGTCGGCATCTCGGAGGCGTCGAACTGGATGATGTCCGGCAGCGATTTCGAGGACGCCATGCGCAGCGCCTTGGTCATCACCTGCGCCGCCGGGACGCTCTGCTGCTCGATCGTGACGCCGAGCTGCCGGCCGCAGCGGGCCATCGCCTGCGCGTCCCAGCGGTGGTACGACTCGTCGGTCGAGGAGTTCAGGACGGTGTAGACCCCGCTGTCGTGCTGCCGGCCGCATCCCGTCAGGGAGGTGCCGGCCAGCAGTATGAGGACCGCTGCAAGCGATTTGTTGAAGCGCTTCGACATAGGCTGGACCTTGCTGTCAGCTGCCCGGCCACCTTGCCGGGCGAGTTTGTTTGCTGCGATGACTAATACGGCAATCCTGGCTCCGGCGCCAGACCCTCTTCCGTGGTCGTCCGCTCACGAACCGAGGTGAGACCTCCACATTCCCGGGGTCTTGGGTACGATCCCAACCCTCGGGCGACGCTCCGCGCGGGCCCGCCGACCAGCCCCTCTCCCCCTGAGGAAGACCATGAAGTTCACCGACGGCTTCTGGCGCATCCGCGACGGCGTCCGCATCGACTACGCCACCGATGTCCGCGACGTGCGCCTGGAATCGAAGCGCTTCACCGCCTATGCTGCCGTGCAGAAGGTGACGCGGAGAGGGGCCACGCTCAACGCGCCGCTCCTCACGGTCGACTGCTTCTCACCGGCCGAGGGCGTCATCGGCGTGCGCGTCACCCACCACGCGGGCCGGCGCGCCCCGGGCCCCGACTTCGCCCTGGCCGGTGACCCCGGCGGCGCGGGCCGCGTGCGCGTCGACGGCACGGTCACCGAGCTGACCAGCGGCCCCCTCACCGTGCGCCTGGACCGGGACGCCCCCTGGACGCTGACCTTCCACGACGCCGACGGCCGGGAGCTGACCCGCGCCGGACGCAAGGGCACCGCGTTCGCCACCACCGACGACGCCGCCCACCACGTCCTCGCCCAGCTCGCCCTCGGCGTCGGCGAGCAGATCTACGGCCTCGGCGAGCGCTTCACGCCGTTCGTGAAGAACGGCCAGGTCGTTGACATCTGGCAGGCCGACGGCGGCACCAGCAGCGAACAGGCGTACAAGAACATCCCGTTCTACCTCTCCTCGCGCGGCTACGGCGTCTTCGTCAACCACCCCGGCGCGGTCTCCTTCGAGGTCGGCTCGGAGTCGGTCGGGCAGGTGCAGTTCAGCGTCGAGGACCAGACGATCGAGTACTACGTCGTCGCCGGCCCCACCCCCAAGGACGTCCTGACCCGCTACACGGCCCTCACCGGCCGCCCCGCCCTGCCGCCCGCCTGGTCCTTCGGGCTGTGGCTGACCACGTCCTTCACCACCGACTACGACGAGGCGACCGTGATGTCCTTCGTCGACGGCATGGCCGAGCGGGGCATCCCGCTGTCGGTGTTCCACTTCGACTGCTTCTGGATGCGCGCGTACCAGTGGTGCGACTTCGTGTGGGACCCGGACGTCTTCCCCGACCCCGAGGGCATGCTGGCGCGGCTCAAGGCCAAGGGGCTGAGGGTCAGCGCCTGGATCAACCCCTACATCGCGCAGAAGTCGCCCCTCTTTGAGGAGGCGGCCGAGCTGGGCCACCTGGTGCGCCGGCCCAACGGCGACGTGTGGCAGTGGGACCTGTGGCAGGCCGGCATGGGCCTGGTCGACTTCACCAGCCCTCACGCCCGCGCCTGGTTCCAGGCCAAGCTCAAGGTGCTGCTCGACCAGGGCGTGGACTGCTTCAAGACCGACTTCGGCGAGCGCGTCCCCACCGACGTGGTCTGGCACGACGGCTCCGACCCGCAGCGCATGCACAACTACTACACGCACCTGTACAACCGGACCGTCTTCGAACTGCTGGAGAAGGAGCGCGGCCAGGGCGAGGCCGTCGTCTTCGCCCGCTCCGCGACCGCCGGCGGCCAGCAGTACCCGGTGCACTGGGGAGGCGACTGCTGGTCCTCCTTCGAGGCCATGGCGGAGTCGCTGCGCGGCGGCCTGTCCCTGTCGCTGAGCGGTTTCGGCTTCTGGAGCCACGACATCGGCGGTTTCGAGGGCACCCCCGACCCGGCCGTCTTCAAACGCTGGCTCGCCTTCGGCCTGCTGTCCTCGCACAGCCGGCTGCACGGCTCGGACTCCTACCGGGTGCCGTGGGAGTTCGGTGAGGAGGCCGTCGAGGTCGCCCGGCGCTTCACGCTGCTCAAGTACCGCCTGATGCCGTACCTGTTCGGCGTGGCGGCCGAGGCGCACCGCACCGGCGTGCCGGTGATGCGCCCGATGCTGCTGGAGTTCCCGCACGACCCGGCGTGCCGCACGCTGGACCGCCAGTACCTGCTGGGTCCCGACCTGCTGGTCGCCCCGGTGTTCACGGAGGACGGCGAGGTGGAGGTCTACCTGCCCGCGGGCACCTGGACCCATCTGCTGACCGGCGAGCGGGTCACCGGCCCGGCCTGGCGCACCGAGCGTCACGGCTACGACAGCCTGCCGCTGTACGTCCGTGAGGGCGCCGTACTGCCGCTGGCGTCCGACGACAGCCGGCCCGACGGCGACTGGCTGGACACGCCGACCCTGCTCGTCCACCCCACCGCCGACCCGGCGTACCGGGCCGAGGTCACCGTGCCCGACCCAGCCGGGACCCCGGCGGCCGGCTTCGCCGTACGGCGCGACGGCGACCGTCTGCGTGTCACCGCGCACGGCACCGACCGCCCGTTCACGGTACGGGTGGCGGGCGGGGCGAGCGCGACCGGCACGGGCGAGGTGACGGTCACTCTGGAGTGAGGGCCATCCGTTGCCCGGGCCGAGTGCTCAGCCGCCCGACAGGAACCGCACGACGGTCCGGGTGAACTCCTCCGGCGCCTCGTCGTGGATCATGTGCCCGACGGGGAGGGTGACGAGCCGGGCGCCCGGGATGCGCCGGGCGAGCTCTGCGACGCCGTCCTGGGAGATGTGACTGGCCGGTCCGCCGGCCACCACGAGGGTCTCGGCCGTGATCCGGCCGAGCCGCTCGCGCCAGGCCGGGTCGGGTGTGTCGAGCTGCGGCCGCAGGGACGTCACCACGGCCCAGTCGAAGCCGAGTTCGCCCTCCGGGCGGACCGGTGGCACCGGCTCGCGGGGCCGGGGGACCGGCACGTCCTCCAGCACCAGCCGTGCCACCCGGTGCGGATGGTCCTGCGCCAGCAGATAGGCGACCACGCCGCCCAGCGAGTGCCCCACCAGGTCCACGACGGCGAGCCCCAGCGCGTCCAGCACACCGAGCACGTCGGACGCCAGCAGCTCCAGCGAGTAGGTCCCGGGCCAGGCGCTGCGGCCGTGGCCCCGCAACTCGACGGCGTACACCCGCCGTTCGCGGGCGAGCCGACGTGCCACCTCCCGCCAGCTTCCCGCGTCCTCGCCGAGCGCGTGCAGCAGCACGACGGGCGGTCCCTGCGCGGGCCCGGTCACCTCGTAGGCGAGCCGGACGCCGTTCACGATCACGCTCTCGTTCGTCATCGGCTCGATCATCGCGCGGGGCGGCGACGGTGTCACCCTGTTCCGGCCGAGCCGGTTTCCAGCTCCTCTTCCGGCCTGACGCGTCCGCCGCCCCCGACGCTGTGGTCCCGCCGACCGTCAGCGCACTTTCGCGCGCAACGCGCCCGCGGCCGCCGCCGGGTGGGCCGTGGCACGTGCCGTGCGCCGCACCAGCTCGGCCTGGCGGCGCGCGTCGTGCGCGCCGTGCCGGCCGCGCCACAGCAGCGACGGGGCGGCGCCGGTGTCGTCGGCGGTGATGAGCAGGCCGCCCAGCATGGAGAGGTTCTTCAGGAAGTGGATGCGCTGCTGGGCCCGCTGGGCCGGGTCGTCGGCCTCCCAGAAGCGGTGACCGGCGAGCGTGGTCGGCACCAGTGTGCCCGCCAGCGCCAGCGCCGCCAGCCGGGGCATCCGGCCGGTGGCCAGCATCAGACCGCCCACCACCTGGACGGCCCCGCTGATCCGTACGGCGTGCTCGGTGCGCTCGGGCAGCAGCGGCACACGCTCCTTGATCGGCCCGACGACGGGCTCCGCGGCGGGCGCGACCTTCTCGGGGGAGCGCACCGAGTTCAGGCCGCCGGAGACGAACATGGACGCGAGCAGGGGACGGCCGACAAGACGCAGCACACTCATGGTGACTCTCCAGGGTGTCGGGGCGGGCAGGGAACGGTCGGGTTCCCGGTGGTGGACGCAGCCATGCGCCGGGCTGTCATGGCGAGGCGTGGGCCGGGCGGCGCTCCCGGCTGCCGGGGTGCCGGTGGCGCCAGATCCAGAACACCGTGCACGACAGCAGTGCCCATCCGGCGAGCACCAGGAACGGGAACGCGTGCTGGTGCCGGGCGAAGTAGACGGCCGTGTGCTGGGCGCTGACCGAGGCCCCCGGCGGCAGCCACCGGCCGATGACACCGAGCGGGGAGGGCAGCAGCGCCCAGGACACCGCGCCGCCGGAGGACGGGTTGCCCAGCAGCACCATCAGGCCCCAGGTCGGCAGCATGGCCCAGCGCCCGATCAACGTGTTGAACATCGTGAAGACCATGCCGCTGGTGAACATCGTCAACGCCAGGATCAGCCATGACTCCACGAACGGCAGATCGAGGGCGCCCAGCAGCCAGTCCACGGTCGCGGCGATCGTGAAGCCCCCGAGCAGCGCGTAGCCGACGGTGAACGCGATCCGTTCCAGCGGGACGAGTGCCCGCGCGTGCACGCTCAGCTGGATCGCTCCGACGAAGCCGATGATCACGGCCGCCAGGGAGATGTAGAAGATGGCGAGCCCCCGCGGGTCGCCCGCCTGCAGCGGCTTGATGTCCCGGATCGTGACGGCGACCCCGGTCGCCCGGCCCACGGCCGGGGCCGTCTCGGCCAGCACCTGCGCGACGGAGGCTCCCGAGGCGCCGGAGACGTCCAGCACGACCCTGCGCCCGTCGTCGCGCACGTCGAAGATCGCGAAGACCCGCTGCTCGTCGAGGGCGTGCCGGGCCTCGGCCACGCTGCCGTAGGTGTGCACCTTCACGGAGGCGTTCAGGGCCTCCTCCATGCCGTCCAGGAAGGCACGGCCCCGGTCCTGCTGAGAGGAGCCGACCACCGCCGACGGGATGGAGTGCGGGGTGGGGTTGGCCATGGAGTAGGTGTACGAGCCCGCGAACAGTGCGGCGGCGGCCGCGAGGATGAGGGCCAGCACGGTGGCCGGAAGCAGCGGCGAGTGCCGGAACGCGGCCCAGCGTTCCGCGCGTGTCGGCGGCCTGCCGTGGCCGCCGTGGGGCGTGTCGGCCATCCCGCGCACTCTCCCTCCAGCCAGATACGAACCTGGCACATCGGGGAGCGACCGGCACGAGATGGCCGTGCATTGGAGGGGTGCGGGGCGGTCAGCCGCGCGGTGACAGCTCGGCCATCGCGCTCCAGCCGTGCTGGTCGGGAATGTTCACGTTGATGATCTCCGGCGTCTCGGCGATCGCGTCGGCCATCGCGGCGAGCCCCGCCGCGAAGTGCTCGGACTGCACGTGCGCGGCGCCCGCCTCCTCGTCGGCGAACGCCTCCAGCAGCGTGAACTTGTGCGGGTCGTCGACGCTGCGCGACCAGTCGAAGAACAGGTTCCCCGGCTCCGCGCGGGTGGCCTCGGTGAACGGGCCCACCAGCGACAGCCAGGAGTCGGCGTGCTCGGGGCGGACGGTGAATCGTACGGCGATGAAGATCATGCCTCCACCATGCGCCGAGCGGAGGGCGGGACGCCAGCCGCAGCGCCGCCCCGGCTCACCGCGGGCCGGGGGGCACCGTGGGACGGCGTCAGCCGCCTTCCGTGCGCTGCGCCGGGCTCGTCAGCCGGGAGCGGTGCGCCTCGTCCGAGCGGTGCGCCTCGTCCTGGATGAGCAGGGACAGCAGCGAGGCCACGGTGAGGCCGGCCTCGGCGGGGTGGCGCAGTACCTTGCCGGGCTCGATGGTGTAGATGTTGCCGCGGCCCTCACGCGTGTGCGAGAGGTAGCCGTCCTGCTCGAGATCAGCGATGATCTTCTGCACGGCGCGTTCGGTCAGCCGGCAGTGGGCGGCGATGTCACGGATGCGGGCGTTGTGGTTGTCGGCGATGGCCGCCAGGACCCGGGCGTGGTTGGTCAGGAACGTCCACCCGGTATGCGACTCAGGCACTCCCTCCATGAGGCAATTGTACGGCCAATCGTTCGTGTAACCAAAAACCCGAACTCGATTTCATGTATAGCTTGACGTGTTGCGATGGACGGGGGAGTCTGGAGCGAGAGACGGTCATCACTGACCGGGGGAGGCGGTCATGCCGGAGCCTGCGTACGAGGAGTCGTCCTCTGCCGGGAACGGCCTCGGGTGTTCGGTCACGACCGGGTTGCCGCCCGGCCGCCGGCCGGTCCTGCCGGTCGTCGACGTGCGCCCGGACGGCGAGCAGGTGCGGATCACGGTGCGGGGGGAACTCGACCTCGACGCCGGTGAGTCGCTCGACCGTGCCCTGCGGTCGGCCCTGACCCGGTCCACCGGGGGCGTCGAGCTGGATCTGTCCCAGGTCGCCTTCTGCGACTGCTCGGCGCTCAACGTGCTCCTCAGTCACCGGCGCCGCGCACTCGACGAGGGGAAGACGCTCACCGTCGGTGCCGCATCGGCGGGGGTCCTGCGCCTGCTGGAACTGACGGGGACCGCCGCGCTGTTCGCCGTCGGGGCGGACGCCGGCGGAGGTGCGGGGAAGTCCTCGGCCCAGGAGGACGGGGCCACCCTGGACGAGCTGCGCGTCGAGGTCGTCCAGCTGCGCCGCGCCATGCAGACCCGGCCGGTGATCGACCTGGCCCGGGGCATCCTCATGGCGTCCTTCGGGCTCAGTGCGGAGGACGCCTGGACGGTGCTGGTCCTGGCGTCCCAGAACACCAACATCAAGCTTCACCACCTGGCCCGGGACCTGGTCGAGGCGGTCGACGGCGACGCGTTGAGCGAGTCGGTCCAGGAGCAGCTCGCGGCGGCGGTCGCCAAGGTGACCTCGCCCCCGCCCGGCGAGGAGGGGACGGGGGACTGAACGCCGCGGGGCCCGCGAGGCGCACGGACGGCGGACGGGGACGACCGCCGGGGACGACCACCGGGCCGGCCCCGGCCGGTCGACTCGGGCCCACCCCGGCCGGTCGGCCGTCGCCGTCCCGGCGGCAAGCGGCTGCCTGCTCCTGCCGGTTGGGCGTGAGGTGACGCCCGGCCGGACGTCACCTCACGCCCCGTCGCCTCAGATGCGGCGCACGGTGTGCAGCGACGTGGCGTACGTGCCCGTGCCGTCGAGCAGGGAGGCCCCGCCGAGGTCGCCCATCGTCGGGCCGTTCACCGTCTTGCGGCTGGACAGGAAGCGGCGCTTGCCGGCCGCGTCCTTGCCCAGGTAGATGCCGACGTGGTCCACGGTCGGCGTCGGGTTGTCGTCCCCGGAGTCGGCGTTGAACAGCACGAGGTCGCCGGCCTGGATCTGGGTCGCGGCGGGCGGCTTGGTGCCGTCGGTGCGGTCGACGACGACGCCGGGCGCGTAGTCCACGATGTACCGGGAGTTGCGCGGGATGCGCTGCCCCGAGGTGTCCTGCCCCTGCGCGAGCGGCACGCCCATGTGGTAGCCGTAGACCATGCGCGTGTAGCCGGAGCAGTCGAGGTTGCCGACCTGCTTGCTGGACGGACCGGTGTACGACCCGTCGGGGAAGGTCCAGCCGACGTTCATGTACTCGTGGAAGTCGGCACCCTCGTACCGGTACCCGTGCGGGTCCAGGTAGCCGTAGCCCGACTCGCCGAGCACCTGCTTGCCCTGGGCCGGGCCGGAGCCCGCGGTGACCGCCGGGGCGCCGCCGAGGAACATGGCGGCGTAGGCCAGCACGTCGGGAACCGTGGAGCCGGCCCAGCCGCGGATCGTCTGCTCCAGCGCGTCCGTCCAGGTGCCGTCGAACGGCTGCGGCAGCACGCGCACCCAGTCGCCGTGGGTGACGCTCGGCGGCGTCTCCCAGGTGGCCGCGGACACCTCGAACCGGCTGACCGACAGCTTCACCGGCAGGTTGGTGCAGCCGTCGTTGGCCAGCGCGCGCAGGCCGACCCGGCCCTTGCCGAACGTGGCGTCGGTGACGTCGAAGGCCCAGGCCGACGGCTCGGCCGCCGACGAGCGCCACGCCTTGGCGCGGATCCGCGCGCCCTCCCGTCGCACACGGATGGTGAAGTCGGTGCCGGCCGCGACACCGGTCGCCAGGGTCACCGCCGTGCCGAGCTGGGTGACGGTGTCGGCGACCTCCTTCTCGACGCGCAGTTCGACCGCGCCCGTGGTCAGGAAGGACAGCCGGGCCCGGTAGTTGTTGTGGGTGTCCTGGTAGCCGAAGGACAGCGCGAACGAACACGCCTGCCCGGCAGGCACCTTGTCGAACCGGCCCACGCAGCGCACGTCCACGTCGGTGATCTCGTCGTCGCGCACCGTGGCGTGCCGGCTGGCGAAGTCGGTGGTCAGCGAGATGATCCCGGCGCCCGGGGTGACGGAGTAGTCGGTCGCGTCCGGCCCCAGCGTCGACCAGCTGCCGCCGCCGGGCGACTGGCCCCAGTACTGCCGCTGGTCCACCGGCAGGGTCGTGTCCGGCAGCGTGCGCTGGAAGTCGTCGACGAACGGGCGCTTGTTCTCCGCGAAGGTCCGCGTGGGGCCGGGCAGGACGACCGTGCGGGCGCCGTGGGTGAGCAGCGCGACGCGCTTGCCGCCGGAGGTGACCTCGGTGCGGGTGGGCGTGCCGGACAGCACCGTGGCGGTGAGCGGAGTGGTCAGCGTCACCGGGGTGAAGTACGAGGCGTTCAGCGGCGGGAGGGTCACCGCCGACTGGGCGCCGCCCAGCCCGGAGGGCGCGGTGAAGGGGTCGACCGGCGTGACCGGGGCCGGGGCCGCCTGGGCCTCCGGCGCGGCCAGGGCGGACAACGGGACGGTGGCGGCGGAGGCCGCGAGGGCGGCGAGGAGTCTTCGCCGTGACGTGTTGATCATGCGCACATCATGGCTTTGTTCGATCGTACGAACTTCACCGCCCCCGGGTTACGGTCGAACGGATCTGATAGTAAACCTTCCTGTCAGTGGCACCACGGCTCAACTCCCCACCCCCCACCTTCACTTGGAGTCCCCGTGACGCAACCCCACTCCGACCGCGCCCTGCGCAGGCGTACGCTCCTTGCCATGACCGGCGCCCTTTCCGCAGCATCCTTCCTCGGCATCTCCCGGGCCACCGCGGCCCCGGCCGCCACCGGGCTCGACGACCCGGCGAAGAAGGAGATCGCCATGAAGCTCGTCTCCAGCGCGGAGAACTCCTCGCTCGACTGGAAGGCGCAGTACCAGTACATCGAGGACATCGGCGACGGCCGCGGCTACACCGCGGGCATCATCGGCTTCTGCTCCGGCACCGGCGACATGCTCGACCTCGTCGAGCTGTACACCGACCGCAAGCCCGGCAACGTCCTCGCCCCCTACCTGCCGGCCCTGCGCCGGGTCGACGGCAGCGACTCGCACGACGGCCTGGACCCGAACTTCCCCCGCGACTGGCGCAAGGCGGCCCGCGACAGCGTCTTCCAGCAGGCCCAGAACGACGAACGCGACCGGGTCTACTTCGACCCGGCCGTCCGCCAGGGCAAGAGCGACGGCCTGCGCGTCCTCGGCCAGTTCTGCTACTACGACGCCATCGTCATGCACGGCGACGGCGACGACCCCACCAGCTTCCGCAACATCCGCAAGCGGGCCCTGCGCAAGGCCAAGCCGCCCGCGCAGGGCGGCGACGAGGTGCGCTACCTGGACGCGTTCCTCGACGCGCGCGTCTGGGCCATGCAGCAGGAGGAGGCCCACAGCGACACCAGCCGGGTCGACACCGCGCAGCGCGTCTTCCTGCGCCAGGGCAACCTGAACCTCGATCCGCCCCTGGACTGGAAGGTCTACGGCGACAGCTACCACATCGGCTGACGGGGCTCTTCAGGCCCTCGACCCCCTGGCCCGGTGGCCCCGTGACCCGGGCCCTGGGCGGGCGGCGGCCGGGCGCGCCCCACGGCGCCCGGCCGCCGCCGTTGCCCTACGGCAGTTTCACGAAGGGCGACAGGAAGGCGCGGGCGCCGGGGGCGTCCAGCCGGTACGCGACGTTCGTGGCGTAGCAGGGGCCGTCACCGGTGATGGTGGTGGCCGCCAGGACCGGTTTCCCGCCCAGCACCGCGAAGTTCGGGCCGCCCGAATCGCCGTAGCAGGCACCGCCATTGCCCTGCGGCGCCGTCATCGCCAGCCGTACCCAGGACTTGTTGAGGGCGTCGAAGGACAGCGGCGCCTTCATCCGGACACCGCCGCCCGGGTGGGTCTGGCCACCGGGCCCGTTGACGGCCTCCTGGGTGCCGTAGCCGGCCACGGACCAGTCCGTGGAGTTCAGCCCCTGCGGTCCCAGTGTGTCCAGCCGCCCGGCGGCGGGCAGGGTGGCCGGCGTGAACGACCAGCGCGCCGCGACCTGCGCAGCGGGCAGCTGGATCACGGCGATGTCGTGCGGGTCGGAGGACGGGCCCGGGTAGTCCGGGTGAGTGTGCGCGACGCCCTGCACGCCCACGGCGCGGGCCTGGGCGGCGGGGTCGCCGGGGTACTTCTTCGCGGCGGCGTCCAGGGCGGACTGCACGTCCTGGTCCAGGGAGACGTAGAAGCGCACGTCGTCCGGCCAGTCGGTGGTGCAGTGCGCCGCGGTGAGGAAGGTGTCGGCGTCGACCATCGTGCCCGAGCAGACCCAGTCCACGCGGTCGGGGGTGCTCGGGTCGTCGTCGTTGTCCCAGGTGGCGACGAGCGCGCCGACCTCGGTGCGTTCGGGCGCGGGCGTGGCGTTGTAGGAGTTGATCGCCGAGGACGGTACCGCGACGGCGAGCACGGTGGCGCAGGCCGCCGCGGTGAGGGCGGTGATGCGGAGCGCGGTCAAGAAGAACCCCTTCGCTGGGTGTGGATCAGGCGTTCTCCTGTGGGAGGTGAGGGAATTGAAACGCCCGCGCCCGCCGCGGGCAAGACCACGGCCGTACGGCGACGCGGCCGGCGTCCGGGGCTGCGGGGGCTGCCGTCCGCGAGCACTGGTCCACCCGCGGCCCGGCCGCACCGGGCGGTGTCGGCCACGACGACGGGCGGACCACGCCGTCCCACGCCGGGAGAGGCCGTCCCGCGCCGTCAGTCCTCGTCGGTGCCTTCCAGTTCCGCCAGCTTCGTCGCCGTCGTCATCGCGTGGCGGCGGGAGTCCCGCAGGCGCCGGTCCGCGGCCCGGGCTCGCTCGCGGGCGTCCTTCTCCGCGGTGTGCGCCTCCCGATGGCCGGCCTCGGCCTCCCGCAGCCGCTCGCGCAGATCGGCGACGCGCTGCCGCAGCTCTTCCGCGCGGCGCTCCGCGTCGGCGGCCTCCGACTCCGCGGCCGTCGCCTCCCGCTGCGCCGCGTCCAGTTCCCGCCGCGCCGCCTCCGCCTCCTCGCGGGCCTGCGCGACACGTCGGCGCCGCTCGGCCTCCCGCGCTTCGACGGCCTTGTCGCGCGCCCGGTCCGGGCGCCGCTCCTTGTGCGCCGTGCCGTCCCGGCGGCCGAGGCCGTGCGCCGTTGCGTCCCGGGGGCCCGCCGGAGCCGCCCGGCGCACGGCCCCGGCGCCCGCGGCGGGGAAGCCGACGGGCTGCTCCAGGGCTTTGACGAGCCGTCCGGCGGCCCATTCGCGCGCCGCGTCGGGGTCGGCGAGCACGGCGTGCAGGGTGGCCTCCACCTCACGCTGCGCGTCGTCGCCGATCGGATGCCCGGCCTCCGCGGCCAGTTGCCGGGCCTGCCGGGCCAGGGCCGAGACGAGCGACCCCTGCCGGCGGGTCAGCTCCCGCAACTGGCCGCCGTCCAGCTCGCGGTGCGCCTGCCGCAGCCCCTCGCCGAGTTCCAGCAGCGGCGCCACCGCGTCCGGCCGTTCCCGCACCAGCAGATTGCCCGCCCACGCCGACAGGCTCGGCCGGCGCAGCCGGGCGATCTCACCGGCGAGCGCCCGGTCCCCGGCCTTGCGGGCCTCGGCCGCGCGGGCGTTGCGGGCGGCGGTGAAGTCCTCGGGCCGCAGCCCGTACAGCTCGTCGGCGACGGTGTCCAGGTCCACCGGCCCACCCGGGTGTCAGCGCGCCTGTTCCGCCCCCGCGGCGGCCGGCACCCGCTCCAGGCCGGGCAGGTGGTACACGTGGAACGCCCGCCCGATCACGGGCTGGGCCACGTTGCGCACCCGCACCCCGCCGCTCGTCATGCCGTGCTCGGTGCCCGCGTGCGCGTGCCCGTGCACCGCCAGATCGGCCCCGGCCTCGTCGATCGCCTCGGCGAGCAGATAGCTGCCGAGGAAGGGATAGATCTCCAGCGGCTCGCCCGCGAGCGTGTCCGGCACGGGGGAGAAGTGGGTCAGCGCGATCCGTGCGGCGCAGTCCTGCCCGCCGAGCCGCTCCAGCGCCGCACGCAGCCCATCGGCGCAGCGGCGGGAGTAGCGGACGAACTCCTTCATCAGGGGTTCGCCGAACTCCCCGGCGTTGCGCCCGGCGAAGCCCCCGCCGAACCCCTTGGTGCCGGCCACGCCGATCCGGCCGGCCGGGCACTCCAGCACGGTCTCCTCGCTCTCCAGGACGCGCGCGCCGCCGTCCTTCAGGATCGCGGTGACCTCCTCGGGCCGCTCGTCGTGGTGGTCGTGGTTGCCGAGCACGGCCACCACCGGCACCCCGAGATCCGCGATCTCCCGCGCCACCACGCGGGCCTCCTCCGGTGTGCCGTGCCGGGTCAGGTCCCCGGCCAGCAGCAGGACGTCGGCGCAGTCGGGCAGGGTCTCGAACGCGGGCCGCAGCACTCCCTGGCTGTCCGGGCCCATGTGGATGTCTCCGACGGCTGCGATGCGGATCATGCCAGCTCCTCCGCCTGGTCGGGGGACGAGGCCTCGGCGACGACGAGGTCGCAGTGCACGGTCAGGCCGTCCAGCGCCTCGGACACCAGACGCGCGACCTCGTCACGGCAGTGCGCGGACGGCACGGTACCCGTCACCAGGACCGACTCCCCGTGGACGACGACCTGCACGCCCAGTTCGGCCAGTGGCCCTTCGGCGAGGCGTTCGCGCAGGTGGGCGACGCGGTAGTCCATGGTGCTCATGGATGCTCCTTCGACGGGGCGATCACGTTCAGGCGTTCCAGGAGGAACAGGAAGGCCGCCGGCATCGGCTCCGCGCCGCACTCGTCCCGCACCCGCCGCCAGTCGACCTTCTCGCGCAGCGCGCGGGCCACGGGCAGCACCGCGCCGAAGTCGCAGTAGTGCTCGGAGAACGCCGAGACCAGGCTGCACAGGAGGTCCGTGGCCGACAGCACCGGCATCACGACCGACTCCACCGGCATCTCCTCGGCCCGGTCGAGCATCTCGGTGCTCACGGGCCGGTGCGCCAGCTCGAAGATGATGTCGACCGACTGGCCGAAGCACTCGGTCTTCAGCAGCCAGTCCTCCGGCGGGACGAGCACCTCCAGACCGCCCTCCCGCAGGGTCGCTGCGATCGCCTCGGCGTCCTCCCGGCGGACGCAGAAGTCCGCGTCGTGCTGGAGGTTGGTGCCGGCGCCGTGCGCGTACGCGGCGACACTGCCGGCCAGCGCGAACCGGTGGCCGTTCTGCTTGAGCAGCGCCCCCACCTGCTTGGCCGCCTCCAGGATGGCCTGGGTGCGGTCCCGCGGCAGCTCCCGCTTCCCCGTGACCTCCGGCGGCAGCACCGTCGCCAGGTGCAGGCCCGGGCGCTCCGCCCGCCGGGTGACTGCCGGGTCGTCACCGTGCTGTGTCATCACCTCTCCCTTCGGCGCGCCGGGGTCCGCGCGGACCCGCGGGGATCCCGGTCGCCGCACCCTGTGACGCCTGTCCAAGTACCCGGGGCTCCGTCCCCGACACGGATCACGTCCTGGCCACCACCCGCAGGGTCTTCACCGTCGGGTCGGCGGCGTCCGGGATGAGCACCCCGTGCTCGACACCGCTGCGCAGGTACTCCAGCACCTCGTCGGTGATCACCTCGCCCGGCGCGATCACCGGGACGCCCGGCGGGTACGGGCTGATCATCTCGGCGCTGATCCGCCCCGCGGCACGCTCGGCCGGCACGTGCTCGACGGGCGCGAAGAACGCCTCCCGCGGCAGCATCGCCTGCTCCAGCTCCAGCGTCGACGGCTCCGGCAGCCGCACGTACGCCTGATGTTCGATCGTGTCGGCCTTCTCCACCAGTGCCTCCAGCGCCTCCACCAGGATGCGCTCGGTGGTGTCGTCGTCGGCGTGCGTGATCGAGGCGCTGATCCGGAAGGTGTCGGAGCCGCCCATGTCCACGTGCCGGTTCGTGCGCAGCCACTCGGTGGCCTGCATGCCGCTGATGCCGAGGCCGCGCACGTCGATCACGATCTTCAGCGGGTCGATGTCGGCGGCCAGGCCCTCCTCGACGACCTCCGGGCCCATGACCCGCAGCCCCGGCAGCCCGGCGGCCGCCGCCCGCACCCGCCGGGCCCGCTCCAGGGCCGTGCCCAGCAGTTCCCGCCCCTGCTCGACCATCTGGCGCCGCCAGCCGTCCAGCGTGGCGTACACCAGGGAGGAGGCGCTGGTGGTGCCCAGCAGGTCCTCCCGCTGCTTGAGCGCCTCGCTGGAGATCCGGTCGTACTGCAGATGGAAGACGGAGCTCTGCTCGATGGCCCCGCCCATCTTGTGCACGCTGGTGAGGACCAGGTCGGCGTCCGCGTTCATGCCCCACACGGGCAGCTCGGGATGGAACGGCAGATGCGCGCCCCACGCCTCGTCCACGATGAGCGGCACGTCGAACTCGTGGCACACCCGGGCCACGCCCGCGATGTCGGCGCACGAACCCCAGTCGGTCGGGGTGATCAGCAGCATCCCCTTGGCGGCCGGGTGCTCGCGCAGCTTCGCGCGCACGTCGTCGGGCTCCGGCGGATGGGCCAGATGCCGCTCGGTGTCGAACTTCGGGTGCACCCAGATCGGCTCCACCCCGTTGACGACGACGGCCGCCACCACCGACTTGTGCGCGTTGCGCGAGATCAGCAGCTTCTCGCCGGGGCCGGCCACGGCCAGCATCGCCGTCTTCACCGACAGCGAGCTGCCGCAGGTGGAGAAGAACGCCTCGCGCGCGCCGACCGCGTCCGCCATCAGCTCCTGCGCCTGGCTGAGCACGCCCTGCGACTGCCGCCGGTCGTCCAGCCCGTTGAGGGACAGCACGTCCGAGCGGAACACGTCCATCCCCACGACGTCCGCCACCCGAGGGTCCGCGCCCCGGCCCTGCTTGTGGCCCGGCGGGCCGTAGGCGATGTCGCCGCGGCGCCGGAACTCCTGCAGCGCTTCCAGGACAGGGGCACGTGAGTGGTCCATCGTTCCTCCAGGTCGCACGGATCACCGGCGGGGAGCCGGCCGGCCGCGCGGGCGGCCGTACCCACCGTGTTGCACCGCCACGGCGGGTGAAACTCCGGGGTGTCGGCGCCGGGCGCCCTGGAAACCCGTGCCGGCACGACCGCTGCCCCCGGGAGGACGTGTGACTGTGACACCGGACGGCGTCCACGACGCCCTGCGCGCCGAGGTCGCCGGCCGGGCCGGCGCCCTGTGGGACGTCGCCCTGCGCCTGCACGCCGACCCCGAGTACGCCTTCGCCGAGCACCGGGCCGCCGCGCTGCTCAGCGGCGAGCTGGAGAGCGCCGGGCTCACCGTGCGACGGGAGGTGGCGGGCATGCCGACCGCGTTCACCGCCCGCTCGGGCCGCGGCCGGCCCGCGGTGGCCCTGCTGCTGGAGTACGACGCGCTGCCCGGCCTCGGCCACGCCTGCGGCCACAACCTGATCGCCGCCGCCGGCCTGGGCGCCGCCCTCGCCCTGCACACGGTGCTCGGCGGCGCCCACGGCAGCGTGCTGGCGGTCGGCACCCCGGCCGAGGAGGGCGGTGGGGGCAAGGCCGTCGAGGTGGAGGCCGGCGTGTTCGACGACGTCGACGCCGCACTGATGTTCCACCCCGGGGTCCACGACTGGGCGCGTGCCCCGCTGACCGCGCAGGTGCAGTACCGCGTCGGCTTCCACGGCCGCGCCGCCCATCCCACGGGCAACCCGACCGAGGGCATCGACGCGCTGGCCGCGCTGGTCGAGCTGTTCAACGTGGTGTACGCCCTCGGACGGCGCCTGCCGCCGGCCTCCCACGTCCAGGGCATCGTCACGCACGGCGGCACCGCCACCAACATCGTCCCCGACTACGCCGAGGGCCGCTTCGGTCTGCGCGCGGCCACGACCGCCGAACTGGACGCACTGACGGCCCAGTTGGGCGAATGCGCCGAGGGTGTCGCGCGGGCCACGGGCACCCGGGCGGAGACGGAGCGGGTCACGGTCCGCTACGACCACTTCCGGGACAGCGCGGTCCTCTCGGAACGGTTCGCCGGACACGTCTCGCGGGCCGGCATCACCCTGACCCCGCCGGTGCCGGGCGTGCAGCTGGGTTCGTCGGACATCGGCAACGTCAGCGGCAAGGTGCCCGCCATCCACCCATTCGTGGCGATCATGGACGCGGACGGCTCCGACCACACCCCGGAGTTCGCCCGGGCGGCCGCCTCACCGCGGGCCCGCACGGTGCTGACCGCCGCCGCCCAGGCGCTCGCGTGCACGGCGGCGGACGTCCTGCTCGACGCGGACCTGCGCACGGCGGCGTGGGCCCGCCACCGGGAGGGCGAGGGGACCTGACCCGCCCACGGACCGCGGGCCCCCTCAGTCCTGCGCTCGCGCGCAGTACAGGAAGAGATGCGGCTCGGGCGCGGCGGAGGCGTGCGCGGGCGTGAACTCCACGGCGTGACGGGCCAGCACGCCGAGCCCCGCCGAGCGGGCCAGCGCGGCGAAGTCCTCGGCGGCGAAGCTGGTCGCGCGCACCGGCTGTCCCATGAAGTCGATCGGGACGTCCTCCACGTCCGCCGGGACCGTGGCGAGCACCATGCTGCCACCGGGACGCACCGCCCGCGCCAGTTTCCCGACGACATCGGTCTGCTCGGCGCGGGTCATCTGCAGCAGCGAGAAGTACACGCACACCGCGTCGAACGACGCCTCCTCCAGCGGCAGGTCCCGCACGTCGGCCTCCTCGAAGCGGGCGCCGGGGACCTGCCGCGCGGCGAGGGCGACCATCACGGGGGAGACGTCGACACCGAGCACGTCATGGCCGGCCGCGGCCAGCGCGGCGGCGGTGGGCCGCCCGGTGCCGCTGCCCACGTCCAGCACGCGGCTGCCCGGCGCCAGACGCCCCAGGAGCCAGTCCAGGGACGCCAGATGCGCGGGGGAGGCGGCGAACGCCTTCTCGTAGTCCGCGCCCAGCGCGTCGAACACCACCGCCGCCGGCGGCCGTTCCTCGGAGTCGCTCACGTGTGTGCCCTGCCTTTCCCGTCGGATGCTGCCGGGTGCGCACCGGATCTGCCCCCGTTCACCGGACCCTATGCGCGCGGACCGCCGCCCGCGCGGCACCGCGGGAACTCACGTCTCCCGCACCGGCGCGTACACGTCCGGGTGCAGTCCGAACGTCCAGGCCACTCCCTCACGGGCGGTGCGCGTCTGCGGCGGCACCCGCAGCCAGTACGTGCGCCGCGTGCCGTCCGGCTCCGGCGTGGAGTTGAGCACCTCGACCATCACCACCGGCTCGTCGCCGTCCAGGTCGATCCGCCACAGGGTGCCCGTCGCGTCCGTGTGCAGCGGACGGGCCCCGGAGTCGGCCAGATAGCGCTCGTAGCCGTAGTACTCCAGCATCACCCGGCGCAGCTCGGCGTTCTCCTCGGTGCGGATCCGCTCGGGCGTCAGCCCCGCCAGCTCCGCGAGGAACGCGGCCGGGACCGGCATGCCCCGCCAGGCGTACAGCGCGAAGCCGTCCGCGAAGGCGAGCGCCGGACCGTCGCCGTGATCGAGCCGCCCCGCCTCGTCGCGGTGCAGGGCGACCGGCCGCTCGCACACGACGGCGGCTCTCTCCAGCGGCCACCACCAGCCGGCGTTGCGCGCGACCAGCGCCAGCCCGTCCAGGGGCGCACAGTCGGTCGCGAACGCCGCCAGCCACGGCGCGTCGTGCTGACCCAGCACCGCGTCCAGCAGGACCAGCCGCACCGCGGCCGCCTCCCGCCGGTCACCGTCCCCGGCGAGGTCGTCCAGCAGGCCCCGGCGGATCCTCTCGACGAGCGCCTCGGTGGTGTCCCACAGCCGGCCCCCGGTCGCAGACCAGTGCGCCGACCAGCCCGCCGGCCCCAGCTCCCCGTGCAACCGGGCGCGTGCCGCCGCCCACGGGCGGCTGCGCACCGCCTCCCGCACACTCGGCCCCGCGTCCGTCAACTCCCGTACCAGAGCGACCCCTTCGCGCGGGGAGCGCGCCCACAGCACTCGCTCCGGCTCCGCGAGACCCGCCCGCCGGTAGGCCAGACGCACCCCGGCCTCCGCCGCGGCCCGGTCGGCCGGCCCGGTCGCCGCGGCGCGGGCCCGCCAGTCGGCGACCACCTCGTCCGCGTGCGCCGTCACCTGTTCCTCCGTCAGCACGCCCGTCCCCTCCACCGCGCTCAGTCCGCCACGATCCGCACCGACCCGGGCACGTACTCCCGTTGCCGGACCACCCGGTACCAGCCCTTCGGCAGGGTGATCGGCGCATGCTCCTCGTGCACCACCCGCCCGCCCTCCGGCAGCCGCAGCAGCATGGGCCCGAACGGCCCCGGCTCCCGCACCAGTTCGCCCGGACCGACCACGGCATGGGCGTGCCCGGTCACCTCGCCGAGCGCCAGCACCAGCCGGCCGCGCGCGTCCCGCGGCTCCCGCGCCGCCTGCTCCACGTGCGGCGGCACCGCGTCCTGCGCCACGGGCACGATCAGCACGTCTCCCTGCCGGTACACAGAGCTCTCCCCTCCGCCCGCCGCACGGTGCGCGGGCCTGGAGAAGACCGTAGGGGCCGGCACTGACAACGGGCCGCTGCCGCTCCCCGCCGCACCCGCCTGTCAGTGCCTGTTGGTAGAACTGCTCGCACGTCGCACCCGCGGCGCCCCACCCACGACCGGCCCTCACGTCAGGAGCAGTCCGCATGACCATCGGCGACCACCTTCAGGAGCTGTACGGGCTGCCCGCCTTCACCTTCCCCCAGTCCGGCGACAAGCCGGACCTCCCCGCTGCCTCCGCCGTCGCCTGGCGGATCGAGAGCGACACCTACGACGCCGAGGAGGACTGGACGGAGGTGTTCGCCCGCTTCTGCGCCGCCGTGGACACCACCGGGGTCCGTGCGCTGATCGTGGGCGCCTGGGAGGACGCCTACGACACCGCGCCCACCGCGATCATCGAGGCGCTGCTCGCCGCCCGCGACCGCCTCCCCGCCCTGCGCGCCCTGTTCCTGGGCGACATGACGGGCGAGGAGTGCGAGATCTCCTGGATCAACCAGACCGACGTCAGCGCTCTGCTCGCCGGCTTCCCGGAACTGGAGGAGTTCGGCGTGCGCGGCGGCGAGGACCTGGGCTGGACGGCGCTGCGGCACGAGGGGCTGCGCCGGCTGACCGTGCAGACCGGCGGCCTGCCCGTCGCGGTCGTCCGCGGCATCGGCGCGAGCGACCTGCCGGCGCTGGAACACCTCGACCTGTGGCTGGGCACCTCCTGGTACGGCGCCGACAGCGAGGCCGCCGACCTCGCCCCGCTGCTGTCCGGTGAGCGCCTGCCCCGGCTGCGTCATCTCGCGCTGCGCAACAGCGAGATACAGGACGAGGTCGCCGCGGCCGTGGCGTCCGCGCCCGTCGTCGCCCGGCTGGAGGTGCTCGACCTGTCCATGGGCACCCTGAGCGACGAGGGCGCCACCGCGCTGCTCGCCGGCCAGCCGCTCACCCACCTCAAGAAGCTCGACCTGCACCACCACTTCATGAGCGAGGCGCTCGCCGAACGCATCCGGCAGACCCTCGAACCCGCGGGCGTCGAGGTCGACCTGGACCGGGACGGCGCCGACGAGGACGTGGACACCGACGGCACCGTCCACCGGTACGTCGCGGTGGGCGAGTGACCACGGTCGTGCCCGGCGTTCCGCCCGCCCGGCCGGCGGCGCCGATCGCCGTCGTCGGCAACCCCGAGAACCGGCGGGTGACCCTGTTCACCCGGGCCGTGACGGAGGCCGGCCTGCCCGCACCCCGTGTCGTCCCGTGGACGCGGGTCCTGCGGGACGGCGGGGCCGCGTTCGCGCCGGAGGAGGTGGTGCGCCTCGACTCGCCCGGCGAGAACCCCGAGGTGGACCGGCTGCTGCGGGGCACCGACGACCCGACCCGGGTGGAGGGCTCCGCCCGCTGGTACGCCGGTTTCCTGGCCGCCGTGCGCGGCCTGCGGGGCGGCCTCCGCCTGGACGACCCGGACGAGCTGGCCGTGCTGTTCGACAAGCGGCGCTGCCACGCCGTCCTGCGCGCGGCCGGCGTCCCCGTGCCCGCCTCGCCCACCTCGGGCCCGGCGGCCGCACCGGTCGGCGGCTGGGACGACGTACGGCGGCTGATGCGTGAGCACCACCTGCCGCGGCTGTTCGTGAAGCCGGCGCACGGCTCGTCCGCGTCCGGGGTGCTCGCCGTGGAGTCCGGTCCCCGCGGCCGCGTCAGGGCGACCACCTCGGTCGAAGCCGCCCCCGGGGGACGGCTGTTCAACTCGCTGCGGGTGCGGCGCCTGGAGGACGAGCGGGACATCGCCGCCCTCGTCGACGCCCTCGCGCCCGACGGGCTGCATCTGGAGCGCTGGCTGCCGAAGGCGTCGCAGGACGGCCGGGCCGCGGACCTGCGCGTCGTCGTGATCGCCGGCCGGGCCACCCACGCGGTGGTGCGCACCAGCGCCTTCCCGCTGACCAACCTCCACCTCGGCGGCCGGCGGGGCGACCTGGACGCGGCCCGGCGGGCCTTCGAGGACGCGGGCCTGCCCTGGGGCGAGGTGCTCGCCACCTGCGAGCGGGCCGCCGCCTGCTTCCCGCGCACCCTGTGCGTCGGCGTCGACCTGCTCCCGGCGGCCGGCTGGCGGCGCGTCGCCGTCGGCGAGGTCAACGCCTTCGGTGACCTGCTGCCCCGGCTCACCGGCCTGCCCGGCAGCGGCGCGGAGGGCCTGGACACGTACGCCGCCCAGGTCGCGGCGCTGCTGCGCACACCGCACACGGGGTTCGCCTGGCGTCAGGTGCCGGACCCGTCCGTGGGGAGGGAAACGTCGGCGCGGCGTGTTGCGGGTGTGCGGCTGGACCCGTCCGTGGGGCAGGGGACGTTGGCCCGTCCTGACGCGGGTGACCCGCGCGGCCCGTCCGAGCCGCCCGGGACACCGGCCCGGCGTGCCATGCGTGCGCCGCACGATCGGGCCGCGGTGCAGGTGCGTCCGGCCCGGCGTGACGCCCGTGCGCCGCAAGGCCGCCGCGCCCCAGGCGAACCGGACGGCCCTCGCGACCGGCGCGACCCGCTCGACCGGCCCGGATTGCCCGGCGCGCCTGGACGGCTTGACCCGCTGAACCCGCCCGATGCGTTCGGACCGCCTGACGCACCCGGACCGCCTGACGCACCCGGACCGCCCGGTGCGCCCGGACCGGCCGGACTGCCCGGACTGCCCGGCGGCCTGGGACGGGCCGGCTCGTACGGTCCGCCCGGCCAGGCCCGCCGCGCCGATCCGCCCGACCAGGCTCGCCGCGCCGATCCGCCCGCGCGCCCCGCACCCCCGGCATCGCACCACCACGGAACGGAAACACCCCATGCCCGCGCCTGACCTGGACATGAACGAGGTCGTCGGCAGTCACGACCTGCTGCTCGTCACCCTCGACACCCTCCGGTACGACGTCGCCGCCGAACTCGCCGCGGCCGGCCGCATCCCCCACCTGGCCCGCCATCTGCCCGGCGGCCGGTGGGAGAAGCGGCACGCCCCGGGCAGCTTCACGTACGCCTCCCACCAGGCGATCTTCGCCGGCTTCCTGCCCACCCCGGCCGCACCCGGCCCGCACCCGCGGCTCTTCGCGGCCCGGTTCGCCGGCAGCGAGACCACCGCCGAGCGCACCTACGTCTACGACGCGCCCGACCTGGTCGGCGCCCTCGCCCAGGACGGCTACCGCACGGTGTGCATCGGGGGAGTGGGCTTCTTCAACCGGCAGGGGCCGCTCGGCTCGGTGCTGCCCGGCTTCTTCCAGGAGGCCCACTGGGAGCCGGAGTTCGGCGTCGCCTCGCCCACCTCCTTCGAGGCGCAGGTCGAGCGCGCCGAGCAGGTGGCGCGCGCCCTGCCCCACGACCAGCGGCTGTTCCTGTTCGTCAACGTCGCCGCCCTGCACCAGCCGAACTGGTTCCACCTGCCCGGCGCCACCCGCGAGGCGGGCGACTCCCGCGCCACGCACGCCGCCGCCCTGGAGTACGTCGACCGGCACATCGGCCGCCTGTTCGCCGCCGCGAGCAGCCGCCGCCGCTGCTTCGCCATCGTCTGTTCCGACCACGGCACCGCCTACGGCGACGACGGCTACACCGGCCACCGCCTCGGCCACGAGGCGGTCTGGACCGTGCCGTACGCCCACTTCTTCCTCGAACCCGCCCCGGCCATGGACCCCGTGCCGTCCATGGACCACGCACACCCCGCCGAGGCCGCCCGATGAGCACCGTCACCCCCGCACGCCCCGCACCCCCGCGGCCGTACCAGAGTTACGTCTACGCCTATCCGCACAAGACCGCCTACCGGCCGCTGCCCGACCGGCCGTCCCTGCGCGCCCTGTGGGAGAGCGAGCCTAAGGACGCCCTCTCCCTCTATCTGCACATCCCGTTCTGCGAGGTGCGCTGCGGCTTCTGCAACCTCTTCACCCGCATCGGCGCCCCCGACGGCCTGACCGGCGCCTACCTGGACGCCCTGGAGCGGCAGGGCCGCGCCGTACGCGACGCGCTCGGCGACACGGAGCCGGTCCGCTTCGCCACCGCGGCGTTCGGCGGCGGCACCCCCACCTTCCTCACCGCCGCCGAACTGACCCGGCTGTGCGACATCGCCGAGCGGCACATGGGCGCCGGCCTGGGCCGCATCCCGCTGTCGGTGGAGGCGTCGCCCGCCACCGCGACCGCGGACCGGCTGGGCGTGCTCGCCGAGCGCGGCACCACCCGGCTCAGCCTCGGCGTGCAGAGCTTCGACGACATCGAGGCCCGTGCCGCCGTACGCCCTCAGCGTCGCGCCGACGTCGAGGCGGCCCTCGCCCGCGTCCGCGACACCCGCATCCCGGTGCTCAACATCGACCTGATCTACGGCATCGACGGCCAGACCGAGGACAGCTGGCTGCGCTCCCTGGACGCCGCCCTCGCCTGGCGCCCCGAGGAGCTGTACCTGTACCCGCTCTACATACGCCCCCTGACCGGTCTCGCCCGCCGCGCCGACGACGCCGACCCGGCCTGGGACGCGCAGCGCCTGCGCCTGTACCGGGCCGGCCGCGACCACCTCCTCGCGCACGGCTACACCCAGCAGTCGATGCGCATGTTCCGCCGCGCCGACGCCCCGCCCCAGGGACCCGACGACCACGCCTGCCAGACCGACGGCATGATCGGCCTCGGCTGCGGCGCCCGCTCCTACACCGCCGCGCTGCACTACTCCTTCGACTACGCCGTCTCGATGCACGAGATCCGCGGCATCATCGACGACTACGTCGCCACCGAGGACTTCGCCCACGCCGAGCACGGCCGGCGCATCGACGCCGGCGAGGCCCGCCGCCGGCACCTGCTGCAGTCCCTGCTGCAGGCCGAGGGCCTGCGGGTGGCCGACTACCGGGAGCGCTTCGGCAGCACCCCCGCGGACGACTTCGGCCCGCAGCTGCGCCGGTTCGCCGAACGCGGCTGGCTCGCCGGCGACGGCGCGCACGGCACGCTGCGGCTCACCGCCGAGGGCCTGGCCTACTCCGACGCCGTGGGGCCCGAGCTGTTCTCCCCGGCCGTGCGCGCCGCCATGGCCGCCTACGCCCGCAAGTGAGGCGGCGGTCCATGGATCTGACCCTGCTGTACCGCGGCCCGCTCGCCTCCTGCGACTACGACTGCCCCTACTGCCCCTTCGCCAAGCGGCGCGACAGCCCCGGCCAACTGCGCGCCGACCGCGCCTGCCTGGAGAGGTTCGCCGCCTGGGCCGCCGGTCAGCGCGGCGACCGGCTCTCCGTGCTGTTCACGCCGTGGGGCGAGGGCCTCGTCCGCTCCTGGTACCGGCGTGCCCTCACCGAGCTGTCGCACCTGCCGCACATCCGCCGCGTCGCCATCCAGACCAACCTCAGCTGCCGCACCGACTGGCTCGCCGACGCCGACCTCGACACGCTCGCCCTGTGGTGCACCTACCACCCGGGCCAGACGCCCTACGACCGCTTCCTCACCAAGTGCCACGACCTCGCCGCGCGCGGCGTCCGCTTCAGCGTCGGCATCGTCGGCCTGCCCGGCCACCTGGAAGCCGCGCGGCGCCTGCGCGCCGACCTCCCCCCGCACGTCTACCTGTGGGTGAACGCCGCCGAGGGACACCTCTACGACGACGCCGAGGCCGACCGGTGGACGGCCCTGGACCCGCTCTTCCCCTACAGCCGCCACCCGCACCCGAGCGCCGGACTGCCCTGCCGCACCGGAGAGTCCGTGGTGTCGGTCGACGGGGACGGCACCGTGCGCCGCTGCCACTTCGTGCCCGCCGAACTCGGCAACCTCTACGACGGCTCCTGGCGGGCAGCCCTGCGCCCCCGCCCCTGCCCGCTCGCCGTGTGCGACTGCCACATCGGTTACGTCCACCTGGAGACGCTGCCGCTGTACGACGTGTTCGCGGGCGGTGTGCTCGAACGGATCCCCGCGCGGCTCCCGTCCCGGACCGGCACACCCGGGTAGGCGGCGCCGACTTACTGCACTTGCCACCCTTCGCGTCCCCCATCGCGGGAAACACCTCCGCCGGCGCCATGAGGAGCGGACGTCGCGGCTAGGCCTATGGCTCCACGACGTCCTACGTCTCGTACTCCTCATCCGAGTCCAAGGAGGCCTTCCGTATGGTCGGCAGACATCCCGCGCGCACCGGCCGTGCCGCCCTGGTGGCGATCGCCGCCCTCGCCCTCGCCGCGGTCCACCCCGCGGCGGACGCCGCGCCCCCGCCCGCCCCCGGTCCCGTCCCGTCCGCGGCGCAGACGCTCGGGGCGGACCGGCCCTCCGCCGCGATGCTGCAGGCCCTCCAGCGCGACCTGAAGCTGACCCCGGCTCAGGCGACGGCCCGCCTGGTCAACGAGGCGGAGGCCGGCGCCCGGGCGGGCCGGCTGCGCAACACCCTCGGCGCGCACTTCGCCGGCGCCTGGGTCAAGGGCAGCACCGCCTCCGAACTGACCGTCGCCACCACCCGCGCCGCCGACGCGTCCGCCATCCGCGCCCAGGGCGCGAAGGCGGCCGTCGTCAGCGCGTCGCTGAGCGACCTGCGGTCGCTGAAGACGAAGCTCGACCAGGCGGCGCTGCGGGCGAAGAAGGCCGCGGACACACCGGTGCGGTACGTCGACGTGCGCACCAACCGGGTCGTCGTCCAGGCCACCAGCCGTCAGGCGGCGGACGCCCTGATCAAGGCGGCGGGCGTGTCCACGAAGCGGGTGGCCGTGCGCGTGTCGAAGGAACGGCCCCGCGCGCTCGCCGATCTCGTCGGCGGCGACGCGTACCACATCAACAACACCTTCCGGTGTTCCATCGGTTTCTCCGTCACCAAGGGCGACCAGAACGGCTTCGCCTCGGCGGGCCACTGCGGCAAGCCCGGTGACACCACCACCGACCCGAACGGCACCCAGCAGGGCACCTTCCAGGCCTCCACGTTCCCCGGCAAGGACATGTCGTGGGTGGGGGTGACCAGCGGCTGGTCCGTCACGCCCAAGGTGCGCGGCGAGGGCGGCGCGACCGTCGACGTGGCCGGTTCCGTCGAGGCGATGGTGGGCGCGTCCGTGTGCCGTTCCGGCTCCACGACCGGCTGGCACTGCGGCACCGTCCAGGAGCAGAACGCCACCGTCACCTACGCGGAGGGCACGGTCAACGGGCTGACGCGGACCACGGTGTGCGCCGAGCCCGGCGACTCCGGCGGCCCGTACATGGCGGGGACGCAGGCGCAGGGCGTGACCTCCGGCGGCTCGGGCGACTGCACGAGCGGCGGCACCACGTTCTTCCAGCCGGTCAACCCGATCCTGAGCGACTTCGGGCTGACCCTGGTCACCGCCACCGCCCAGTCCAACGCCCCGCTCCCGCAGGACACGGCGGCCGACGCGTGGGCCACGGGCCGGGTGTACGAGACCGGGGCGACGGTGACGTACGACAAGGTGCGCTACCAGTGCCTGCAGTCCCACCAGGCGCAGGGCGCGTGGGCGCCGAAGAGCACCCCGGCGCTGTGGCAGCGCCTGTGAGCGACGCCTGACGGGCCCGGCGCGCGGACACCACCCGCGCGTCGGGCCCGTGGCGTGCCAGGGACTCCCGCCCAGGCGCATCGGTGCGTTCAGCCTCCGGCCCGGACCCGGGCCGGCGTGTTCTGCCTCCGCCCGGACCCGGACCGGCGTGTTCTGCCCCCGCCCGGTCCCGGGGCTGCACGTCACCCCAGGCTCCGCCATGGGGGCTCGCGTTCACGTCCCGTCGTCGAACAGCAGCGCGTACGCCGTGGCCACGAACGGGTCGGAGGCGCGGAACCGGCGGGTGCACACGGCGGCCAGCGCGGTGCCGGTGTCCGGCCGGAAGCCCAGGAACGCCTGCTGACCGAGCGTGGCCCCGCTGTGGAAGTACATCGGCCCGCCGTCCGTCGGATGCCGGAACCAGGTCAGGGTGTGCGTGTGCCGGCGGCCCAGGCCCCGGCGCAGTACCGGCACGCGGACCGCCCGCAGCGCGCCGGGCAGCGGCGCCCCGCCCGGATCGAGGTGGGCCTCCAGGAAGGTGAGCAGGTCCGCCGGGGTGGCCCGGACGGCGCCCGCCGCCTGGAACCCGCCGGCATCGAAACCGTGGGTGGGCGTACGGCCGTCCTTGCCGTGCCCCACGGCGTCGGTGGCCGGCGAACCCGCCCACAGCCCGGTGTCCCGCAGGCCGAGCGGGTGCAGCACGTGCGCGGTGACCAGGTCCTCCCAGGACGTCCCGGCCGCCGCCGCGAGGGCGTGGCCGAGGACGGCGACTCCGAAGTTGGAGTAGTGCCAGCGGCTGCCGGGCCGGTGCCGGGGCCGGGCGCGCAGGAAGGCCGCCACGACCCGCTCCGCCGGGTAGCGTGCGTAGGGCTGGGTGTGCCAGGCGGGCAGCGCGCGCGGGAAGAAGTCGACGGGCAGCGCGGGCAGTCCGGACGTGTGCGTGACCAGGTGCGCGAGGGTGATCCCGGCGGTGCGTGCCGGCCGGCCGGGCGCCAGGAGGGCGGCTGCCGACTCACCGCCGGTGAGGGTGCCGCGCTGGATCAGGTCGGCCAGGAGCAGGCCGGTGAAGGTCTTGGAGGCCGAGCCGATCTCGTAGCGCAGGTTTTCCCGGGGCGTGGTGGTGAAGCGGCGGCCGCCGCAGTGGACGATGCGGTGTCCGTGCCGGGAGAGCGCGAACACGGCGTCGGGCGCGTCGGACGCCTCTACGGCGGCCGCGAGCCGTTCCTCGTCGTCGCCCCTGGTGAACGGCCCGGCGACTGGGGTCTCCTCGGGGAGGGCGGGCTCGGGCCAGGTGGTGCGCCGCGCGCCGCTCATGACGCCCGCGCCAGGTCGTCGAGGGAACGGGACAGGGCCAGGGTGCCGGCGAACGCGGCGACCAGCGTGGGGTGGTAGACGACGTCGAAGACCTCGTCCCGGTCCCCTTCCGGCATGGTGCGTACCGCGGGCATGGCGCCGTCGGGCTGCTGGGCCGCCGCGAACGCCTCCCAGGCGCGGGGGTCGAGCGTGGGCCGGGGCAGGCAGGCGTCGACGACGAGCAGTTCGCCGAGCAGGTCCCAGCGCTGCAGGTCCACCCAGTCGTCGAGCCACGCCGGCAGCCACAGTGCCAGGTACTCGGCGGCCTCGGCGGGCAGGCGCTCGGGGTGCTCGCCCCAGTCGGTGAGGTGGAAGACGGCGTGAGTGATGTCGTAGGCGGTGTGCCCCTCCACGGTCCACGGCTCGGGCCGGCGGGCCAGCCAGGTGCGGCGGTAGGCCTCGGCCTCCGGCGGCCGCGGGGTCAGGCCGAAGCGGCGCTGGGCGGCGGACAGGCCGAGCCGCCGGGTGGGGGCCGTCTCGAAGGCGGACCAGCTCTCCAGCCGGTGGTTCAGCTCGGTGGCCCGCTCGATCCCGGGCCGGCTGTAGCCCAGTTCCCGGAACGGCAGGTACACCTCGAAGGGGATCGGCGAGAACGGCTCGGTGCGCTGCCCGCGCTCCAGCAGGGCGCCGCCGTCGAGGCTGTCGCGCCAGACGTGGTCGAGCAGCCTGCGGGCCAGCTCGCCCTGGCGTGAGCCGGCCACTCCCTCGCGGAAGAGCACCGTGCACACGAGGGCGAGTTCGCCGATGGGCTTGAAGCGCTCCAGGAAACCCACCTCGGGGTCCGCGTCGGGCTCCAGCCGGAAGCCGTCGCGGTGGGCCCACAGCCATTCGAGGGCACGCACACTCACGGTGTGCGTCAGGCGCGCGCCGGTCATGCGTGTACTCCTTGCGGTCCCTGGGGGACGTGCGCGTCCCCGCGGAGGCGGTCGAGGGTGAGGACGCCGGCGAAGGCCGCCATGAGGGTGGAGTGGTAGTGGCCGAGGAAGTCCGCCGCCTCACCGGCGCCGGCGGCCAGGTGCGGCTCCTCGGGGAGCGCGCCCGACGGGTGCCGGGCGGCGGCCAGGGCCGTCCAGGCGGTGTCGAGCGCTGCGGGGGCGGGCAGGCAGGGCACGCTCGCCGCCACGGCGAGCAGTTCGCAGGACAGGTCCCACATGCCCGCGTCGAGGCAGGTGTCGAGCCAGGCCGGCAGCCACAGCGTCAGATAGGCCGCCACCTCCGGCTCGACGCCCGGGCCGCCGCGCCCCCAGTCGGTGAGGTGGAAGACGACGTGGGTGAGGGCGTAGCCGGAGAACCGTTCGAAGGTCCACGGTTCGGGCAGCCCGCCCAGCCAGGTGCGGCGCACCGTCCCCGGCACCTCGCCGTCCGGGGGGCGGCCGCAGTGCCGTTCGGCGAGCAGCACGCCCAGCCGGCGCACCGGCACCTGCTCCACGAGGCGGCGGCCGCGCGCGCGGACGAGGTGGGCGGTCAGCTCCTCGAACCCGTCGTGGCGCAGGCCGGCCGAGGCGAACGCGGCGTACACCTCCAGGGGATACGTCGCGAAGGGTTCGTGGCGCTGCAGGCGCAGCAGCAGGTCGCCGTGCTCGGTCTGCCGCCACGCGAAGGAGAGCAGATCGGCGGCTGCCGCGTACAGCGGATCCGCCGGCGGGACGACGTGCAGGGCGGTCGAGCAGACCTGGGCGAGTTCGCCGAGCGGCTTCCAGGTGGTGTTCACCACGCCGGGGTCGTCGAGCGCGCCCTCGCCGAGGACGAAACGGTCGCGTTCCGCCTGGAGCCAGGCGAACGACGTCCCGGTCACCTCCCGCACGCGCGCCGCCGTCATGCGGCGACTCCGCTGCGCATCAGCCGTGCGGCCCGCACCTGCAGGGCCACGCACGCGTCGTCGCCTCCCATCAGCTCCACGAAGTCCAGGCCGGCGTCCAGGCCCAGAGTTTCGGGCACGTCCCGCAGGAGTGCCAGCCAGCGGCCGGCTCCGGCGGCCTGGCGCCAGTCCCGGCGGCGTACGGCGCGGACGAAGCCGCGGGCGACGTCGACCACGCGCTGCTGGGCGCCGCGCGCGACGGCGCTGTCCTCACCGGGGACGGCGAGGGCCGCCAGCACCGCCAGACGGTGGGTCAGGGACTGCCAGGAGTCGTCCCGGAGCCAGGCGGTGCCGGGTTCGGCGGGGGGCGGGCCGGCCGGGGCAGGGTCGGCGCGGTGCAGCGCGCGGGTCATGCCCCAGTGGCTCCACGCCACGTTCGGCGCGGCGCCGGGCCGGGGCGGGAAGGCCTCGGCCGCCGTGCGGACCGCGGTCAGCTCGCCGGGGCCGGGGGGAGTGCCGAGGAGGGCGTGCGGCAGGAGCAGGTCCGCTCCCAGCACGCGCACGGCGGCGAGGACGACGCCGTCGGTTTGCCCTTCGGACAGGGCCTCGCCCGCCCAGGGGGCGTGGCCGCCGCCACGGAGGGCGGTGGCCACGCCGGAAGCGAGGTCCTGCACCACGCCCTGCAACAGGGCGGAGGTACCTGACTGCTCCATGGGTGCTCCCGTCGGTCCGTCAGCCCTTCTTCGGGCGGGGGGTCGGCGGGGAGAGCAGGAGGTTGCTGGTGCCGGCCTGGAGCGCGAGAGCGGCGCACTGCCGGCTGTCGCGGTAGACACCCTCGGGCTCGGCCGGGTCCAGGACTTCCTCCAGCTCGATGGCGGTGAGTTCCTCGATCTTGCATTCGGTGGAAGGCATATGACCATCTCCCTGTGGGGTTTGCGGATACCCACCTCACTGGTTCACCCGTTTTCCCGTGATGATGCAAAAATCCCATAAATCCCTTTTCGTCACTTTTTCAACAGTCCGGGGCTGCTCCGGCGCGCAGGCGCCGGCCGCGGCGGCGGGGTCCCCGTGGGGTGCAGGCGCTGGACGCGTCGGGGCCGACCCGGGGTGCCGGGGCGGGGAGCTCCAGGCCCGCCGATGGGGCTCGGCCAGGGGAGGCGGGAGCCTCGCACACCCTGGGACAACCCGGCGGCGGCTGGGGCCGGAGGTGACCGGTTGACCCCGGTGCGGGCGTCAACGACCCCTGTGTCCACATGAGTTGGGACCGATGACAGGATGCCCGCATGCCGATACCCGAGATCACGGCGACGGCGCCGGGCGATGCCGCCCTGGTGAGCCGCGTCCTGGCCCGCGCGTTCGACGACGACCCGATGATGCGCTGGTTCTTCCCCGACGAGGCCCTGCGCGCCGGGCGGCTTCAGGCCTACTTCGAGGTGCTCTTCACCCGGCAGTACGGCCCGCACGGCGTCTGCGAGCGCACCGGCGCGGCCGCCGCCTTCTGGGTGCCGGACGGGGCCCGCGACAAGGCCGTGCCGGACGAGGAGACCATCCGCCGGCTCGTGGACGTGCTGGGAGAGCGCGCCCCCGCGTTCAAGGACGCCGTCGAGCGGGCCGCCGGGCACACCCCGCGCGAGCCGCACTGGTACCTCGCCGTCATCGGCGCCGATCCCGCCGCCCGAGGCCTCGGCCACGGCGCGGCCCTGCTGCGCTCGGGGCTGGCCCGGGCGGACGCCGCGGGGCTGCCGGTGTACCTGGAGTCCTCCAAGCCCGGCAACGTCCCCCTCTACGAACACTTCGGCTTCCGGGTGCGCGAGGAACTGCGCCTCGGTCCCGGCGGCCCGCCCCTGTGGTCGATGTGGCGGGAGCCGCGCGCCGGCGCCGAGGCGTAGGCGGCTGCCGCCCCGGCTCGGGCGCCGTTGTCAGTGGGGGATGCGACGCTGTGGCCATGGACGAGACCGAGTTCATGCAGGGCCGTGTGTACGGAGCCGACCACGAGGACGCCGCGCCCCGCCCGGGCCGCCGCTACGCCGAGCTGGTCGGCGGTCCGCTGGACGGGCTGCTGCTGGATGTCACCGACGGGCCGGAGCGGCAGGAGGACGGGGGCGTGGCCCTGCCGACCGAGATAGGCCGCCACGGCCCCGGCGGCCGCGCGCTCTACGCGCCGCGCGAGGCCGAGCCGCTGCGCTTCGACTGGCAGGGGGATCTGCCGCCGCACCGCTGATCACCCACCGTGACCGGGCGGGCCGTTCCGGACCGACTTTCCAGTACCGGCAGTAACATGATCACCTTGTCTCCGGGTGCACCGTACAGTCAATTCCGGCGCTGTCTGAGGCACGCGCCCTCATTCGGAGATGTGTCATGCCCGCTGAAAACGCCCCCGTGGCCGCCCTGGAAGAAGCCCGCGCCACCTATCAGGAGCACCTGCGCACCTGCCGGCAGTGTCACGCCGACCAAGCCGCCTGCGCAGTCGCCAAGCACCTGATGCGCATCTACAACAACGCCCGCCGTCGGCACACCGGGCCCGCCGAAGCGGGACACTGACGACCCGTCAGAGACGCCGCACCCGGCGGGGGACGGCCGTGCGGCCCACCGAGGCGGCCAGCTTCCGCACCCGCCGCCAGTTCATCCGGGGCGGCGGCTCGGGCACCCCGGGGCGCTCCCGGGGCACCCGCACCCGCAGCGCACGGCGGGCGATGCGGCAGCGCACGGGGGTGGGCAGCACATGCGCCTCCCCGTCGATGCCGACCTCGATCTCCGGCCGGTCCGCGTCGACGACCACCTCGCGTGCCGCCGCGATCGTCAGGCCGGCCGGCTGCGGGTCCAGCAGCAGGGCCGCCGCCTCGACCGCGCTGTCCACCCGTACGCCCAGTACGCCGAGCGTGCCCGAGTCCAGCCGGTCGCGCCGGCCGAGACCCAGCGGATCGCCCGTGCGGTAGGGGTTGTTGCTCACCAGCACCGCGTGCGGCTCGTGCAGGGCCGTCCGCCCGGCGGCGGCGCCCTTGAGCCGGGCGGTCAGCCGCGGCCCGTCCTGACGGGTCAGCAGGTCGGGCAGCATCTCCAGGGCGGTGCCCACCTTGTCGCCCCGGTACGACGGGTTCTGGATGACCGCGGCGTAGGCCCCGAAGGAGGCGTTGTTCACGAACGGCCGCCCGCTGACGTACCCCAGGTCCACCCGCAGCTCCACGCCGTCCACGAGCGCGGCCAGTCCGGCGGCCGGGTCGTCGCGGTCCAGCCCCAGGTCCATCGCGAAGTGGTTGCGGGTCCCCGCGCTGAGCACCAGGAACGGCAGGCCGTGTTCGGCGGCCACCGCCGCCACCAGCGCCTGCGTGCCGTCGCCGCCCGCCGCGCCCAGCAGGTCCGCGCCGCGCCGGACGGCCGCCCGCGCCAGCGCGGTGACGTCCTGTTCGCGGTCCGGGTCCAGCAGCACCACCTCGGCGCCCAGCGCCTCGGCCTTCTCCTTCAGGCCGAACCGTTCCACCTTCCCGTCCCCGGAGCGCGGGTTCATCACCAGGAACGGCCGTCGCGCCGGCGGCACGGGCCGCTCCCGCATCACCGGCCGGTGCTCCCCGGTGCTGCGCAGCGCGTACCGGCCGCACCACACGGCCACGGCCCACAGCAGCGGGGAGACGATCAGTGCCCAGACGAAGGTTGCCGCGAACAGCGCCACCACGGCCACCGGGGTGGCCACGGCCAGCACCGCCGCCGCGAGGCGGACCGGGCCGCGCCGCGACAGCGCCCACCACAGGGCTGCCGCGGTCAGCCCGAGCCCGGCCGTGCCCACCAGCATGAGCAGCAGCCCCGTGGCACCGCCGACGAGGACGGGCAGCAGCACGGCGGCCGCGGCCGCCGCCAACGAGGCCCGTGCGGCCCATCTCTGCCCCCAGGGGACATGCCCGCCGAAGTCCATGCCGCCGGCCTCCTCCCACACCCGCGCTCATCGTAGAGGCGACCGTCGCGCACGGACCCGTACGGGTCAGTCGTCGAGGGCGTCCAGTACCTCGCCGAGGTCGACGAACTTGAAGTTCGTCGCGGCCCGGTCGCCGTCGCCGGGAGCGTCGTGCCCGTCCTGCACGACCAGCAGACCGTGCGGGAACCGGCGGCCCAGCGGCTGGTTCAGCGCGTCCGCGCCGTCGCACTCCTCGGAGCCGTCCAGCGCCGCCGAGGCCGGGGTGACGCGGAAGCCGCCCTCGTACTCGTTGTCCTCGGCCACCTCGCGGTCGTAGGCGGCGAAGGTGTCGTCGCCCTGGCTGGAGGCCAGCAGATAGCCGTCGCCGCCGGGTTCGGACACCAGGGTCAGCCCCTCGACGTCGGCGGTCAGCCGCTTGCCGCCGAAGCCGGGGTCGCGGCCCGCGACGCACTCCTCGCTTGCCTCGTCGTAGGTCGCCGGCACGCCGTACTCGCGGACCTTGTCGACGAGGACCGGCTTGCCGCTCAGGTCGGCGCGCAGCCGCCAGATGCCGACGTCCTCCTGCCCGGCGTACAGGGTGCCGTTGGCCGGGTCCACGACCATGCCCTCGACCTGCGGCAGTTCGCCCGGTTCCGCGCAGGGCGACCACGAGGTGCCGTCGGGCAGCCGGAAGGACGACGGCAGATCCAGCGTGCGGACGGTGCGGTAGCCGACGCGGCCGTCCGCCGTCGGGGTCAGCTCCAGCAGGGCGAGCGTGGTGCGCTCGCGCCGGCTCACCAGGGCGTAGGAGCGGCCGGTCGCCGGATCGGTCCAGGTGGCCAGGCCGTAGGCGGTGCGCTGGTCGTCGATCTCGGTCTGGTCGGCGGAGAAGACCGGCGGGGCGGCCGGGTCGGTGACGTCGGTGAGGGGGCCGTTCGAGGCGGCCGGGTCGATGCGGTAGACGCGCAGGCGGTCGTTGCCGCGGTCGGTGGTCACCGCGAAGTCCGCCCGCTTGCCCGCCAGCCGCATGCCGTGCACGAGGTCGACGTTGTTGAAGCGGCCGGGGGCGTCGCCCGGGTGCGCCGGGGCCGGCGCCGGGAGGGACTGCACGAGGCGCGCGTCCAGGTCGTACACCCGCAGTCCGCCCTGCTTGGCGGTGGCGACGACCAGGCTGCGGTCGGGGTCGGCGGCGTTGCGCCAGATCGCCGGGTCGTCCGCGTCGGCCTTTCCGCCCGCCGCGTCGTCGTAGAGGGCCGGGGTCTCCACGCGGGGATGGACGGCGGGCAGGTCCGCCTCGCCGGCCGCGGCGGCCGGCAGGGCGTTCGCGAGGGCCAGGACGGCGGCCACGGACGCGCCGGCGGCGGCCGATCGGATGCTGTTCACGCGCACTCCTTGGTCATGGGAGGGTAAAGCGGTGTTGATCTTGCGGAGGCTCGCCGTCGCCCGGGCGGCCGGCCCCCGACGGTCCGGTGACCGGGACGGAAACATCGGGTGCCGGGCGCGGGGCGGCCGACCGGCTTGGACCACGCCAGGAGGGGCACGCGGTACGAGGCGTAGCTCCCGACCCGAGGAAACGGTGCAGCGATGAGCGAGTACGAGCGTTCGCGCACGATGCCGGCACAGCCCGAGCACGTCTTCGACCAGGCCGCTCAGGTGGACCAGCTGGACGCCTGGCTGCCGCGGGCCCTGCACGTGCGGGCCGAGGACCTCCCGGCCGTCACCGTGCACGAGGACGGCAGCGACCAGGACACGGCCGCCCTGCTCAGGCCCCGGCCCGAACAGATGCGCCTGGAGTGGGGCACCCGCGACCAGGGCGACTACGCGGGCTGGCTGCAGGTCGCCGGGATGGGCAGCGGGGCCAGCGAGGTCACCGTGCACCTGTCGTTCTTCGACGAGGAACACGACCCCGGCGAGGAGCGGGTGCATCAGGCCCTGGACGCCAGCCTCCAGCGGCTGGAGCAGCAGGTCAGGCTGCGGGAGAACACCGCGGCCGGCTGACCCCCCGGATACGACGAGCGGCGCGGGACCGGTCTCCCCCCGGCCCCGCGCCGTCGTGCCGGCGGCGTCGCCCCGTGCCGGCAGGCGTTCCCGTCGTCCCGGCTACGGCGTGACGCAGCCGATCGAGCCGACGGGCACGTTGTTGCCGCTGGACGTGGCCGTGAAGCCGAAGGTGACCGAGGAACCGGCCGCGATCACCCTGTTGTAGTCGGCGTTGGCCACCTTGACCCGCCCGTCGGCCGACGAGGACAGGGTGCCGTTCCACACCGTCGACACCCGCGTCCCGACGCCCGGCTGCCAGGCGACCGCCCAGCCGTCCAGCGGGGTGGTGCCGTGGTTCATGACCTCCACGGACCCCTGGAAGCCGCCGTTCCAGGCGCTGGTGACGCTGTACACGGCCATGCAGCCGGTGTGCGGATCGGTCGGGGTCGGCGTGGGCGTGGGCGTCGGAGTCGGGGTGGGTGTCGGCGTGGAGGAGCCGCGGATCCCGGTCACTTCGCCGTGGCCGCCGTCGAAGACGACGTCGGAGCAGGAGAAGAAGTTCTCCTGGCTGTCGGAACGCACCCACTGAATGAAGACCATCGCGTCCCCGGAGCGCCCCGAGGGCAGGGTCAGGTTCCAGTAGTAATGGCCGCCGTCCGTCCCGGGCGAACCCTGCTGCGGTGGATCGGTGACCGTCTGGACCAGTTGGAGGTCGCCCCAGCCCAGCGGGGAGGTCGGCGACCAGCCGGGCTTGGTCACATAGACGCGGAAGCTGCCCGGGTGCGCGGCCCAGTTGCTGTACTGCACCTGGATGGTCGCCCCGGAGGTCAGGTGCGTGCGGGGCCAGTCCGCGCGGGCGGCGTTGTAGGCGGAGAAGTCGTACGGCGACCGGTCGCCCGCGCTGCACAGAGTTCCGTCCGGGACGTACCCGGCGCCCTGGCCGGCGGCGTGCGAGTCGAGCACGGCGAACCAGTTGTACAGCGCGGTCGCGCCGCTCTGGGCGAGGGCGTCCTTGCAGGCGGGGTTCGTGGGATCGAGCCCGCCGGTGGGGGTGCGGGAGTCGAGGTAGCACAGGTAGGTGCGGGAGCCGGGCAGCATGGCCACGCCGTGGGCCTGGGCGGTGCCCTGGCCGAGGAGGGTGAGGCCGAGTGCGGCGAGCAGGGTGGCGAAGGCGGCCGCCACCGAGAGGAGTCTGCTGCGTCGTGCCATGGGGGGTAGCTCCTTCCGTACGGTCGGGTGGAGTCCCCGCCGACCCGGGGTGGTCGGCGCCGGGCGGGCGGGGAGGCGTACGGTCCGCTGCGGGCGGTGGGTCAGGCGGTGGCGCAGGGGGCGCCGTTGAGGCTGAAGGCGGTCGGCTCGGCGAAGGTGCCGCCGTAGGTGCCCTGGAACCCGAAGCTCTGGGTTCCGCCGGGCGCGAGGTGCGCGTTGTGGGAGAGGTTGCGCGCCGTGACGCTTCCGGAGGCCGGGGAGACGGTGGCGTTCCAGGCGTTGGTGATCCGCTGCCCGGACGGCAGGGTGAACGCCAGGGTCCAGCCGTCGACCGGGGCGGACCCGGTGTTGGTCACGGTGACGTCGGCGGTGAAACCGCCCGTCCAGACGGAGGTCGCGTAGCCGACCGTGCAGGCGGCGGGGGTGCCCGGGTCGCCCGTGCCGCCGGAGGTGTCGACGCCGGAGGAGAAGGAGGTCACGGCGAGGCCGGCCCCGTTCTGCCAGGGCTCGAAGCCCGCCTGGACGCTCGTCAGGTACCAGCTGTTCTGCGCGAGTCCGCGGCTCACGGCCTGCCGGACGAAGTCCATCACGTCGAAGCTCCAGCTGCCGATCGCGGACGGGGCGACGAAGGACAGCACGTCGTTGGAGCCGTTGTTGCCGGACCACACCTGCCAACTGCGCCCGGCCACGGTCGCGTTGCCGACCGCGGAGCCGACGGGCTGGACCGAGCCGACCTTGTTGAACCAGATCATGATCTCGGTGCGGTTCACGCCGTCGGTACGCGGCGTCGGGTCCAGCCAGATGTCGTACGCGGCGTCGTAGACCGCGTTGCTCACATAGCTGTAGGAGATCGAGGTCGGCGCCCGGGAGATGGTCCCGAGCTGCGCGGGCAGCGCGGTGCCCGGCGAACAGACCGTGTAGTGACAGCCGTTGAAGATCGACGGATACGACTTGGGGGCGCCGTTGGTCGGCACGGAGCCGTCCGCCTGGTCGACCCGGAAACCGCTGCTCGTGGCGGTGACGCACTGGGTGTCGCTGGTGCCCCAGCGGTTGTTCTGGACGATGTAGCGGCCTTGCACGGTGGTGGTGGCGAAGGCCTCGCACAGGGTGGTGTCGGCGGCGGCCGGGGGCGCCGAGACCAGCAGCGCCGCCAGGGCGGCGAGTGCGGCGAGGACCGTGAGCAGGACGCCGGGCGGGCCGCCGGCGGTGGGGGAGCGGCGCGGTAAGGACGGCATGGGGAACCTCTCCGGGTGTGGGGTTGCGGAGGCGGGAGCGCTCCCATGCATGGGAATGGGAGCGCTCCCAGTGAGCGGCTCGCAGGGGACTGTAGGGCGAGGGCATGGCCCTGACAAGACGGGCGGCGCCCTTGGTGTCGAAGTATTTTCGAACCCGCAGGTCGCGGCCGTCCGGCCGTCGCGGGGCGGCGACGGCCCGGCTTCGGGAGCGCTCCCGAACGGCCGGCGGGCCCGACCGGACGGTACCGGCCCGGAGCGGACCGAAGACCGACCGGTACCGCGTCCGGCCGACCGGCCGGTACTGGGTCGGACCGGCCGACCGAGACTGGGCCGGATCGACCGGCGCCATCAAGCCGAGCGGCGCAGCACCAGTTCCGTACGGAGGATCACGTGCCGCCAGGCCACGGCCGGTTGCTCCATCTCCTCCAGCAGCAGGCGCACCAGCGTCCGGCCGATCTCCTCCAGCGGCTGCCGCACGGTCGTCAGCTGCGGATCGGTCCGCGTGGCCAGCGGGAAGTCGTCGAAACCGATGACCGCCACGTCCTCGGGGACCCGGCGCCCGGCGGCGCGCAACGCGGCGACCGCGCCCGCCGCGGTGGTGTCGGAAGCGGCGAGGACGCCGTCGACCTCCGGGTGCCGGCGCAACAGTTCGGCCATCGCCCGGCGCCCGCTGTCCTCGGTGAAGTCGCCCTCCACGACCCAGGAGTCGTCGGTCGCGACACCGGCCCGCCGCAGGGCCTCGTGGTAGCCGCGCAGCCGGCACTGGGCGACGTACATGTCGAGCGGCCCGGTGATGGTCGCCACGGCCCGGCGGCCGCCGCGCAGCAGGTGCGCGACGGCGTCGCGCGCCCCGCCCTCGTTGTCCACGTCCACGTAGCTCACCCGCTCGTCGTCGCAGCGGCGCCCGAGGAGCACGGTGGGCAGCCCGGACTCGGCGAGCATGTCGGGCAGCGGGTCGCCGGCGTGCACGGACATCAGCAGCGCTCCGTCCACCCGGCCGCCCCGGGCGAACTCCACGAACCTGCGCCGCTCGGTGTCGCTGCGGATCAGGGTGAGCAGCAGATGCAGGTCCGTGTCGGCCAGGGCGTCGCCGACGGCCCGCACGGTCTCGTTGAAGAACGGCTCCCCGAACTGCCGCCAGTCCCGCTCGGTCATGGCCAGGGCCACGGCGTCCGCGCGCCGTCCGGCCAGGGAGCGCGCGGCGTGGTTGGGCACGTAACCGAGTTCGGCGATGGCCTTCTCCACGGCCCGGCGGGTCGAATCCCGCACCCCGGCCGCGTTGTTGATGACGCGCGACACGGTGCCGCGCCCCACGCCCGCGCGGGCGGCCACCTCTTCCAGCGTCGGCGTTCCCGGGCTCCGCCTGCCCATGACCACCTCCCCCAAGAGATCACCGATAGTACGGCCCCGCACCCGGCCCCCGGTCGGGTTCGCGCTGATGCGTGTGCCGTGCACGCGGCAGGCGCCGCGCACGCCAGGGGTCCGTACCCATGCCGGAGGCCGCCGCGCGCACGGAGGTCCAGGCAGGAACGGCGTCCGGGCAGGAACGGCGTCCGGGCGGGAACGGGGTCCGGGGACGCACGGGATCCGCGCACCCAAGGCGTCCGGGCAAGCGTCGGGGCCGTGCGCGGCACGGACGCCGCGCACGGCCCCTGGTCGGTTCGGCAGGAGGCCGACGGCTCTGTTGCGGTACGGCAGGGAGCGTCGACCGCTCAGCGGGGGCGCCGGAGGCCCGGAGCCCCCGCCGTGCGGCTCAGCCCGCGGCGGTGAAGCGTTCCCACACCCGGTGCAGGCCCAGCAGGCGGTTGACCTCGCTCAGGGCCGCCGTGGCGCTGTCGGCGCTGACCACGCCGGGCGCGTCGGCGGGCACGCCCGCCGCCTGCAGCACCGGCTCCGCGCCGCCCCACACGGCGATCGCCTTGCCGTGCCGGAACGCCTCCGACAGCAGCAGCGCCACCCGGGGGTCGTGCGCGTTCGGTGACACGGCCGCGGGCGCGCCCTTGGCGTCACGTGCGCCGTAGGCGTCGTCGCCCACGCCCGGCGCCCCGGCCACCAGCACGGCGTCGAACTCGACCGAGCGCGCGGTCGCGTAGCTGCGCTGCACCGTCACCGTGCCGTCGCCGGAGCCGAGGACACCGCCCGTCGGCGCCACGACCAGCGGCACCATTCCGGCCTCGAGCACCGCCTCGCGTACTGCGCGCACACCGGCCAGGTCGCCGTCGCGCCCGGTGACGATGCCGATGATGCGGCCGTCCGTCGGCCAGGTCTGCCCCACCTGCGACAGCGCCGGGCTCGGCTCGACGTCGGCGAGCGGCACGGTCGGCTTGGGCTCGGGCAGCCCGAGGCCGGCCGCGACGCCCGCGCACAGCTCGGGGTCGATGTTGGCCAGCACCTGCAACGCCCGTTCCTTGACGGCCTGTTCGTAGCACTTGCCGAGTTCGAAGGTGTAGGCGCCGATGATGTGCTCGCGCTCCACCGGGCTCATGCTGAGCCAGAACCGGCGCGGCTGGCTGAAGTGGTCGTCGAACGACTCCGGAGCCTCGCGCACCTTCGACGCCTCGGGGATGCGCACCGGCGTCTCGACGTACGCCCCCATGTCCGCGCCGGCCGTGAACGGGCAGCCGCCGTCCAGGGAGTTCGGCCGGTAGGGGGCCGCCCCGCGGTGGACGGCGGTCTGGTGCATGCCGTCGCGCAGCATGTCGTTGACGGGCGCGTGCGGCCGGTTGATCGGCAGCTGCGGGAAGTTCGGACCGCCGAGCCGGGTGATCTGCGTGTCGAGGTAGGAGAACAGCCGGCCGGCCAGCAGCGGGTCGTCGGTGATGTCGATGCCGGGCACCAGGTGGCCGACGTGGAAGGCGACCTGCTCGGTCTCGGCGAAGAAGTTCGACGGGTTGCGGTTGAGGGTGAGCAGCCCGATCGGCTGCACCGGGGCGAGTTCCTCCGGCACGATGTTCGTCGGGTCGAGCAGGTCGATGCCCTCGAAGGTCTGCTCGGGGGTGTCCGGGAAGGTCTGGATGCCGAGCTCCCACTCCGGGTAGGCGCCCGACTCGATCGCGTCGGCCAGGTCGCGCCGGTGGAAGTCCGGGTCGACGCCGTTGATGATCTGGGCCTCCTCCCAGACCAGGGAGTGCACGCCCAGCTTCGGCTTCCAGTGGAACTTCACCAGCGTCGTCTTCCCGTCGGCGTTCACCAGCCGGAAGGTGTGGACGCCGAAGCCCTCCATCGTGCGGTACGAGCGCGGGATGCCCCGGTCGGACATGTTCCACAGGGTGTGGTGGGTGGCCTCGGTGTGCAGGGTGACGAAGTCCCAGAACGTGTCGTGCGCGCTCTGCGCCTGCGGGATCTCCCGGTCCGGGTGCGGCTTGGCGGCGTGCACCACGTCCGGGAACTTGATCGCGTCCTGGATGAAGAAGACCGGGATGTTGTTGCCGACGAGGTCGAAGACACCCTCGCTGGTGTAGAACTTCGTCGCAAAACCGCGGGTGTCGCGCACGGTGTCCGACGAGCCGCGCGAGCCGAGCACGGTGGAGAAGCGCACGAACACCGGGGTCTCGACGTCCTTGCCGAGGAAGGCCGCCTTGGTGACCGGCGTCGCGGTGCCGTAGCCCCGGAAGATGCCGTGCGCGGCGGCACCGCGCGCGTGCACCACCCGCTCGGGGATGCGCTCGTGGTCGAAGTGCATCACCTTCTCGCGCAGATGGTGGTCCTGGAGCAGCACCGGCCCGCGCGGCCCGGCCTTCAGCGAGTGGTCGGTGTCGTAGAGCCGCGCGCCCTGCGCGGTGGTCAGGTGGGCGCCCTGCTGAGCCACCTCGGCCTGGTCGACGCCGGTGGCGGCGCCGGTGGGGGAGTAGTTGTCGGGGCCGGTCTGGTCGGGCTTCGGCGGCAGCGGAGCGCGCGCCTCGGTGGGTTCCTCGACGGACGGCGGTTCGGGGCCGGGCCGGCCGGGGATCCCGTCCGCGGGTCCGGTGTCACCGCCGAGGATCTTCTCGGCCGCCTTCTTCAGGGGGTTCAGGGGGGTGCCTTCGCTCATTGTCCGATCCCTTGTCTCCGGCCGTGGCCGCCGCGCGGTCGGGCCGGGCTGCCCTGCGAGTGGATGACCGTCCGCCGCGCCGGACCGCGCCGCGCCGTCAGGCGCACGGTGCCGCGCCCGCGCGGCCCGGGGCCGCTCCTGCACGGGTGCACGGCAGGCACCGGTGCGCTGCGGAGGCGGACCTCTCACGGCGCACCGGTACGACGCGCGATCGGCGCGGAAAACGTCATGTCGCCCCGGTCGTGGCCCGGAGCGCAAGCTCTGCCAACGTCCCACGGCGGGGGACGCCGCGCACGGGGCGTGCGCCGTGCGGGTGAACCGGCGTCACGGCCCCGTGCGGGCACATGGCGTCACAGCATGGTGCCGGAGCTGCCGGGCTGCGTGCTGCCGGGCAGCGTGGTGCCGGTGCCGCCCGGCTGGGTGGTGCCGGGGTCGCCGGGCGCGATGCGGCCGCGCCAGGACCCGGACTCGGCGCCGCGCTCCTCGATGAACTCCTTGAAGCGCCTCATGTCGCCCTTGACGCGGCGGTCGATCGTGCCGAGGAGGTCCGCCGCCTTCTCCACCGCGCCGCTGGGCTCGACGTCCATCACGAGCTCCACGCGCGTGTGCGTGTCGTCCACCCGCTCGAAGCGGACGCTGCCCTTCTGGTGGGTGTCGCCGCTGGTCGTGCGCCAGGTGATGCGCTCATCGGGAAGCTGATCGACGATCTCGGTGTCGAACTCGCGCTTGACGCCACCGATCTTGGTGGTCCAGTGGTTGTGACGGTCGTCCAGCTGCCGCACCTCCTCGACGCCCTCCATGAAGTTCGGGAACTCGGCGAACTGCGTCCACTGGTTGTACGCGGTGTGGACCGGGACGCCGACCTCGACCGTTTCCTTGACCGTGCTCATCTGTGTTCCTCCGCTGTTCACGGGCTGACGGATCGGTACGGGGCGACGGGTACCCGGACGGGCGCGCTCTCCACGTGGTGTCTCGGCCGGCGTTCAGGGGTACCCTGTCCGGTCGTCCTCGGGGCGGCTCAGTCGTCCTCGCCCGCCCCGCGCGCCGGCTTCCTCGTGTCGGCGGGCTGCCGGGAGGGGGTCTCCCGGGAGGGCTCCCGTGCTTCGGCCGCCTCCCGCGAGGGCTCTTTCATCTCGGCCGCGTGGCGCGGCGACTCCTCCGTGGGCCCGGTGCGGTGCGGCGGTTCCGCGCTCCGCACCGCCCGCTCGCCGCGGGAGGATTCCGCCGGCTCCGTCGCGGGCTCCGTCTCCGTCCCGGTCGCCCGCTCGCCGTCCCCGGCGCGTCCCTGCCGGGCCCCGCGGCGGGACCGCAGCGCCTCCCACAGCAGGGGCAGCAGGGACGCCACGACGATCGCGGCGACCATCGGGATCAGATACATGTCCACGTGCGCGACGGAGGATCCCAGCAGGTATCCGGCCAGCACCAGCGTCTGGGACCACAGGAGTCCCCCGACGATCTGCCACAGCGTGAAGGTCCCCACGGGGACGCCCAGCGCGCCCGCCGCCGGGTGCAGCACGGTCCTCAGCATCGGCACGAACCGGCCCAGCACCAGCGCCTTGCCGTAGCCGTAGCGGGCCAGGAAGCGCTCCGCACGGACGGCCGTACTCTTCAGGCGTCTGCTGGAGCTGCGGGCCAGCAGGGGCTGCCCGCCGTGTCTGCCGATCAGATAGCCGACCTGCCCGCCGACCACGGCGCCGACCGCCCCGCACAGCAGCACCTGCCACAGTTCGAGCCGGGCCGCGTGCCCGGCGTTCTCGGCGCACAGCACCCCGGCCGGAAAGAGCAGGGTGTCCCCGGGCAGGAAGAAGCCGAACACCAGCAGTCCCGACTCGGCGAAGATCACCGCCAGCACGCCGAGCGCGCCGAAGGCGGCCAGCACCGAGGCGCTGTCCGTCGGGTTGACGGCGATCACCGTGCTCGCCTCCCGCCGTCGTCCGGATCCTCCTGCCGGGCGACCGTGCCGGCCGCTCCCCACCAGCATCGCGTGGACGGGCCCGGACGGCATCGACAACGACCCGGGGCCGGCCATGGACGACGACGTGGGGCCCGGCCGCACGGCCGGGCCCGAGAGACGCCGGGCGCAGCCCGACGACGCCGTCTACGGCTCGTCGACGACGAGCGCCGGAGTGCCGGCGGTCAGGACCTCCCCGCGGAAGAAGGCGGGGCTGCGGCGCCGCATCACCAGCATGACGACCACGCCGAGCAGCAGCAGACCGACGCCGATGACGAACACCGAGCCCACGCCGAGGACGGCCGACCCGCTGCCGTACGCCGGATCCCACATGTCGTACAGCGTCTTGCCGAAGACGGCGGTCAGCAGCAGGCCGCCGGTCACCGGGAGGAGTCCCTTGAAGACGGCGTCGCGCGGCGAGCGGGTCAGGTCGCCGCGGAAGTACCAGGCGCAGGCGAAGGCGGTGAGCGCGTAGTAGAAGCAGATCGTCAGACCGAGCGCGTAGATCGTGTCGACGAGGACGTGCTCGCTGACCAGTGTCATGACGGTGTAGAAGACGGCCGTCGCGGCCCCGGCGACGACGGTGGCCCGTCCGGGGGTGCGGAACCGCTCGTGCACGCGCGCGTACGACGCGGGCAGTGCCTCGTAGGTCGCCATGGCGAGGACGGTGCGGGCGACCGGGATGAACGTGGTCTGCAGGCTCGCGGCGGCCGAGGCCAGGACCGCGACGAAGAGCAGGATGCCGAGCACGTCGCCCATGACCGGGCCGGCCAGCGCGGCGAAGACGTTGTCGGAGGTCTGGGGGTTGGCCAGGCCCAGCCCGCCGGTGCCGGAACCGACGGCCATCTGGGCGGCCACCGCGGTGGTCAGGTAGGAGCCGACCAGCACCACCATGGCGATCAGCGCGGCCCGGCCCGGAGTCTTGTCGCTGCCGATGGTCTCCTCGTTCGCCGTCAGGCAGGTGTCCCAGCCCCAGTACATGAAGATCGACAGGGAGAGCCCGGCGCTGAACGAGGCGAAGGACTTCACCTCCAAGGGGTTCAGCCAGGACCAGGAGAAGCCGAGGTGCCCGGCGAAGGTGCCGGAGCGCGCCGCGCGCAGGGCCATGACGACGAAAAGGGCGAGCACCACGAGCTGGATGCCCACCAGCGCGTACTGCACGCCCTTCGTCGTCGTCATGCCGCGGTAGCTGATCGCGGTCGCGGCGCCGATCAGGGCCAGACAGGTGACGATGTGCACGGCCTTGTCGCCGTCCAGGGCGGCGACCGCGTCGCTGCCGGTGAGCCGGCCGGCCAGCAGCCAGAAGTACGACGTGGCGACACCGGCCAGGTTGGACAGCACGATCACGGTGGCGATCACCAGGCCCCAGCCGCACATCCAGCCGACGTGCGGGCCGAACGCCTTCACCGTCCAGGTGAAAGAAGTGCCGCAGTCCGGTACGGCCTTGTTCAGCTCCCGGTAGGCGAAGGCGACGAGCAGCATCGGCAGGAACCCGGCGAGGAACACGGCGGGCAGGTGCACGCCGACCTCGCCGGCGGTGGAGCCGAGCGTGGAGGTGAGGCAGTAGACGGGGGCGACGGTGGAGACGCCGATCACCGCGCTGCCGAGCAGTCCGACGGAGTTGCCGCCCAGTCCCTTGCCCCGTACGCCGTCGCGCAGGTCCGCGCCGTCGCCCGGTGGCCGTGTCCCGCCTTTGGGACGTGTCGCCGTGTCAGTCATGGACGATGACGTTAAATCATGCGATTTCCGTACATGCCACCCTCGATGAGGTGACCGGGAGCCTCATATTTATAGGTCATGGCGAGTTCGGACCGTTAATTGCGTGGGTCATGCAGCGATTCGGCCTCGCGAACAAAGGTCCCATGGGCCACCGGGTGGGTGCGGGAATCGTGCGGCCGCCAGGAATGTCCGGTTCCGGATCTTCCCTGTGATCTACGCCGCTTCCTCGGTGTCCCGCGCCAGGGCGGCGCGCAGCCACGCGTCCGCGGACCCCGGCGTCGGCTCCGGCCGGCCGCCCGGCGGGGTGAGCACGACGGCGGTCAGCTCCCAGTAGCGGTCCAGCCGCGGCTCGGCCGCCAGCAGCCCGGTCAGCCGGCTGCGGAAGTCCCGCGTGTCCCGGGTGCCGTACGCGCGCGCGTACGCGGCCACGTAGGCGTCCAGCGCCTCACCCGGCCGGGGTGTGCGCTCCCGGCGCACCTGCGGCCCGGCCAGCTCGAACGCCTCGACCAGGCTCGCGTACAGTTCGGCCGACCCGCCGGGACCGGCCACCCGGTGCACCTCCGGCTGCGGCCGGCTGCCGCCCGTGCAGGGCCTGCTCGTCATCGCGTGCAGCCGGGCGAAGGCGAGCACCTGCGCCGGATCCGGTTCGGCGGGCGGCTGTGGCACGGCCACCTCCAGGAAGGCGGCCGTCGCCCGGGCCGGCATCCGCGCCGGCAGCCAGCCGCGCCAGAACCGGGCCAGCGCCGCGGTACTGGGCGGGCTGTCGACCGCGCCGAGCAGCCGCAGCCGGTCGGCCCGCTCGTCCGCCGGGCAGTCGTGCACCAGCCGCAGCGCCGCCTCGCGCCAGCGCAGCGCCCTCAGCTCGGAGCCCAGCTCCCGCAGCCGCCCCGCGACGGCGTCCTCCAGGACCCGGCCCGCCGCGTCCTCGTCGTCCAGGACCCGGCGCACCTCGGGCAGCGGCAGGTCGAGGCCGCGCAGCAAGCGGATGAACCGCAGCCGTTCCAGCGCCTCGGGGCCGTACCGGCGGTGGCCGCCGCCGCTGCGGCCGGCCTCGGGCAGCAGGCCCTGGTCCGAGTAGAACCGGACGGTCTTCACGGTGACGGCCGCGCGCTCGGCGAGTTCGCCGATGCTCCACAGCTGCTCGGGCGATGCGGACAGTTGAACCTCCCTCTGCGGGAGTTCCTACGGTACCGGCCCGCACCCGGACAAGGAGATGATCATGACGGTGTTCCTGATGGTGGCGGGCGTCTTCACCGGCGCCCCCGTGTGGCAGGAGACGGTCGCCCGGCTGGCCGCGGCGGGCGCCGGGGCGCACGTCGTCCCGCTCACCGGGCAGGACGCGGCCCGCCCCGCGAAGGAGGGGGTCCGCGTCGGCCTGGAGACGCACATCGCGGACGTGCTCGCCGCGATCGACGCGGTGGACCCCGCCCCCGGCCGCCCGATCGTGCTCGTCGGCCACGACTACGGCATCCACCCGGCGCTCGGCGCCGCCGACCGGAGGCCGGAGCGCATCGCACGCGTGGTGTACCTGGACGCCGGGATGCCGCGGCACGGCGTCCCCGCCCTGGCCGCCGTACCGGACCAGGAGCTGCGCGCCCGTCTGGCCGCACTGGCCGAACATGGGCAGTTCGACGGCGAGTTGCCGCCGCCCGTGACCCGGGAGGAGTGGGGGCGCTGGGGCAGCACCGCCGGTGTGTCCGACGCGGCGCTGGACCGGCTGACCGCGGTGGCCGCGCCGCAGCCGCTCGCCACGCTGCTCGAGCCGTTGCGGCTGACGGGCGCGGCGGCCGCCGTGCCCACCACCGGTGTGCTGTGCACCGCCGGTGGCGCGACCGTCGACCTGGTGCAACGGCTCGTGGACCTGGGTGACCCGGCCCTGGCGGCCCTGACCGATCCGCGGGTGAGCTTCTTCGAACTGCCCACGGGACACTGGCCGATGCTCTCCAGCCCGGACGCGCTCGCCGACGTCCTGCTGCGGGCCGCGGCCGGCGAGGGGCGCCGCCTGCGGCCGGCCGGCACCGGCGAAGAGCCCGCGCACACACGCCCGTTCCCCCTGCAGCTGCCCGAACTGCCCAGGGATCGCAAGGGACATGTCGATCTCTACGTCCCCGAGGGTGCCGACGGCCCCCGGCCGGCCGTGGTGATCGTGCACGGCGGCCCGGTGCCGCCCGGCGCCCGGCCCACCCCGCGCGAGTGGCCGACCCTCGTGGGGTACGCCCGCCTCGCCGCCGCCGAAGGCATGGTCGGCGCGACGCTCGACCACCGGCTGCACGACGTCACCGACTACGCGCGCGCGGCGCAGGACGTCACCGACGCGGTGGAGCTGGTGCGGGCCGACCCCCGGGTGGACGCCGACCGGGTCGCCCTGTGGTTCTTCTCCGGGGGCGGCCTGCTCACCGCCCCCTGGCTGGCGGCGCCCCCGCCCTGGCTGCGCTGCCTGGCCGCCTCCTACCCCGTCCTGGCGCCGCTGCCCGCCTGGGGCCTGCGCGACCCCCGGTTCCAGCCGGTCCGCGCGATCGCGCACGCCGGGGCCCTGCCGGTCGTCCTGCTGCGCGCCGGACGGGAGACACCCGAGATCGCGGCCACCGTCGAGGAGTTCGTGAGGGCGGCCGAGGAGTGCGGGGCGCACCTGGAACTGGTCGACGTGCCCGCCGGCCGGCACGGCTTCGAGACCCTCGACCCGCCCGAGGTGGGCGGCCCGGCCCTGCGCCGCGCGATGAAATCGGTGGCCGGCCACCTCACCGGCTGAGCCCGGGAATCAGACGGCTGCGGGACGCCGGACGGTGTACAGCGTCTGCGGCGCGTCCCACTCCACGAACGTCTCGACCAGCCGCATGCCGAGGGCTTCCAGGAGCCGGCGGGAGCGGAGGTTGGCCTCCTGGGTGACCGCGACGACCGACGGGTCGTCCGAGGGGACGTGCTCGAAGGCCCAGTCGATCGCGGCGGCGACGGCCTCCCGGGCGTAGCCGTGGCCCCAGTGCTCCGGCAGGAAGGAGTACGACACCTCCCGCCGGCCGGCGAACCGGGACACCGTGTCGATGGTCACCGAGCCGAGCACCGCCGCCTCCCGGTCCCGGGCGGCGACGGCGAACAGACCGGGGCGGCCGGCGAAGTGCCGCCGGTACGCCCCGAGTCGGTCCTGCGCGACCGGCCCGCCGAGGTACCGCCGTACCTCGGCGTCGGTCCACAACCGGGTGAACGCGGGCGCGTCGACGGCCTCGGCGGGCCGCAGGACCAGCCGGGACGTGCGCAGGACGCACGGCCAGGACGCGGCGAGCGACGATGACGACATGCGGGTGATCATCGCATCATCGGTCCGGCGCGACGGAGCCGGTGCCGGTCCCGGTGGCTGCCCTGTGCGCGCCTCCCCGCGTGCGTGCGCGTGGCCGCGCCGGTCAGCCGAGCCGGAGCACGCTCGACGTCCGTTCGGCCATGCGCTGTTCGCCGAGCGCGTTGGGGTGGACCGGCACGATGTTCTGCCCGAACAGCAGGGGCTCGATCCAGCGCGTGCCCGGGGCCTGGCAGGCGTCGTGGCCGTCGGAGGCGGCGGCGAAGTCGACGTAGGTCGCCCCGGTCTCGCGGGCGGCGCGTGCCACGACGGCGTTGAGGTGGGCCTGGATGCCGCGCAGATAGGGCACGTCGCCCTCGGCCACCGGGAGTTTGAGGAAGCAGGAGGGGTCGTAGGTCTGCGGGACGATCCAGGGATACCCGAGGGCTGCCACGCGCGCGTGGGGGGCCTTGGCGCGCACGCCGCGCAGCGCCGCGACCAGGGCGGGATAGGTGTTGGCCTCGATCTGGTCGTCGAAGGACGAGCCGAAGTGGTCCTTGCAGGGGCTGCCCTTGCCTCCGGTGAGGACGCCCGCGGTGCCGCAGGAGACGACGGCGTTGATGAAGGTGTTGTTGTCGTTGCCGCCGATCGTCAGCGTCACCAGGTCGGTGTCCGCGCCGACGGCGTCGAGCTGCGGCGCCGTCCCCGGGTACTGCGCCTGGGTGAAGTCCTTGGTCTGGGCGCCCCCGCAGGTGACGTCCGTCAGCCGGGCGCCCGTGCGGTCGGCGAGGACGTGCGGGTAGTTCGCCGTGGAGCGCAGGCACAGCAGGTTCGTGGGGTCGACGGGCAGGACTCCGGAACCGGCGCTGTAACTGTCGCCGAGGGCCACGTAGTCGAGGGGAGCGGGGGCGGCGTGGGCGGGGGCGGCGGTGAAGCTCAGGGCCATCGCGGTGGCTGTCGCGGCCATGACATGGCGCAGGGCGGGCTTCGGCATGTGCTCTCACTTTCTCGGAAGGCGCACGCGTGACGGCGGGCGCGACGAGGCCCGCGCGGCGTGCAGGGGAGCGAGAAATTGCGGCTCGGAGCAGGGGGAGTGCCTACGGCCGTGTCATGGACGTGGGGGGTGCACGGCGACGGCCGGGAGGACCGCCCGCAGGGTTACTGCGCGGTTCTACCGATAGGTAATGTGCAGCCGGTGAGACAGTGAGTCAACAAGCTGGACGGAAGTTCTTGAAACGCTGACCATCCGCGTGGCGTCAGTGCCGCGTCACCGCGGCGGCTGCCACTCGAACATCATGATCGTCGCGTCGTCCCGCAGCCGGCTGGCCTGCCCGTCGAGGATCGAGTGGATGAGGCGGCGCAGCGTCTCCGCGGCCAGCTCCCCGGAGGCGGTGGCCCGGATGACGTAGTCGGCGAACCGCTGGAGGCCGAACAGCTCCCCGTCGTGGGTGCGCGCCTCCGTGACGCCGTCGGTGTACAGCAGCACCCGGTCGCCGGGTTGCAGGACGAACTCGTGGATCTGCCGCTCCCGGCTCGACAGCAGGCGCGCCAGCCCCAGCGGCGGGTCCGGCTCGCGCTCCAGCGCGTCCACGATCAGCCGGTGGTCGCGGATCAGCAGCGGCGCGGGGTGGCCGCAGTTGCTCCACCGCAGCACCCCCGTGGCCAGGTCCAGTTGCGCCACCACGGCGGTGCAGAACTGCTCCGGCAGCCAGGTGGCCAGCGCGCTGTCGATGCTGTTGACCAGCTCGGGCAGGTCGGAGCCGCTGCGCCGGGCGTTGCGGCACGCGGCCAGCGACACGGCGCTGGTGAGCCCGGACGCCAGGTTGTGCCCCAGCGAGTCCAGCACGGTGGCGTGCAGCACCGTGTCGCTGAGCGCGTGGTCGAAGGCGTCGCCGCCGATCTCGTAGGCGGGTTCCAGGACGGCCGTGGAGACGGCCCGGGCGTTGCCGATGGTGCGCGGCGGCAGGAAGGCGCGCAGCATCTCCGACGGCAGCTGCATCCGCTCGGTGCGGGTGCGCCGCGTGAAGGAGTCCTGGTAGGCGCGCCGGGACGTGATCATCATGGCGAGGAGCGTGGCGAGCGCCCGGCCACGGGTCAGCGAGGCCGTGGTGAGGGCGGGGGTGTAGACCGCGAGGACGCCCAGCCGCTCGGCGCCGTCCAGCAGCGGGAACCAGGCGATGATCGCGCCGGTCTCGGACTCCTCCACGCGCAGCGCCTGGGTGCGGTACGTCCAGCCGGCGAGCGAGCCGTCGATGGGCAGCGTGGAGGTCACGTCGGTGAGCGGGATCAGATGACGCTGCTGCAGGTCGGCGAGGTACACCACGGAGCGCTGCAGGCCGAGGGCCTTGGTGCAGCGGGCCGCGGCGTCGCCCAGGTCCAGGGTGGAGTTGGCCGGATCGGCCAGGAACTCCTCGAGCAGGTCGTCGGCGGTCTCTCCCGTCACCACCCGTGCTCCCCTCGTCCGGCGGCTGCGTCGGCCGTCACCGCTCAGCAGTCTCACACCGCGCGCACCGCCCCGCAGGCCGGAAGGGGCCGTATGGCGGCGTCCGCCTCCGATGCGCGCGGCCCCGTCCCGAGGCCCGTCTTTGTCCTTGGACAATGCCTTGTCCACTCCAAATTGTACTGTTACTTTCTCCCTCATGACCCACATCTTCGGAGAGCTGCTCTCGGTCAACCTCGGGCAGGCGGGGCCGATGACCGTCCAGGGCGAGACGATCGTCACGGGCTTCGACAAGCGCCCCACCGAGGGCGCCGCGCGGGTGGAGGCGGACGGACCGGCCGCGGACGACCACGTCGACGACGCCGGTGATCCGGACCGCGCCGTGCTGTGCTACCAGCTGCGTCACTACGACGACTGGCGCCGCGAGCTGGGCCGCGACCTGCCGCCGGGCACCTTCGGGGAGAACCTGACCGTGGACGGCCCCGCCGACGACGAGGTCCTGATCGGCGACGAACTGCGGGTCGGCGAGGTCCTGCTGCGGGTGACGCAGCCGCGCATCCCCTGCCGCAAGATGGCCGTCCGGCTCGGCCGGGAGGACATCCCGGCGCGCTATCTCGCCGGCGGGCGCGTCGGCTTCTTCTGCCGCGTCGTCGAGCCCGGTCTGCTGCGCGCCGGCGACAAGATGGAGCTCGTGCGGCGCGGGGAGAGCGGTGTGTCGGTCGCCGAAGTCGCCCGCGTCCTGCACCGGGAGCGGCCCGACGCCGCGGCGCTCACCAGGGTGCTGGGATGCGACGACCTGCCGCCGGCCCTGCGCGCCAAGGCGGAACGGCTGCTCGCCCGGGCCACCGGCACGGGGGAGGAGTGGTCCGGCGAGCGGACCATGATCGTCACGGCCCGCCGCCGGGAGGCGGAGGACGTCGTCTCCTTCGACCTCGCCGACCCCGACGGCGTCCGGCTGCCCGACTTCGCGGCGGGGCAGTTCCTGACGCTGTCGCTCGACATACCCGGCATCGCGCGGCCCGTCGTGCGGACGTACACCGTCGCCGGACGCACCGAGGACGGCCTCGGCTACCGCGTCGCGGTCAAGCGCGCGCCCGCCCCGGCCGGCGCTACCGGCGTCCCCGACGGCCTCGCCTCCGCCCATCTGCACACCGAGGTCGCCGTGGGGACACGGCTGCGGGCGCGGGCGCCCCGCGGCCGGTTCGTCGTACGGCCGGGCCGGCGCCCCGTCGTGCTCGTCAGCGCGGGCATCGGCATCACGCCCCTGCTCGCGATGCTCGCCCACCTCGCCGCGGAGGACGGGGAGACGGCCCGTGCCGTCCACTTCGTCCACGGGGCCCGCTCCTCGCGCGAGCTCGCCTTCGGGTCGTACGTCCGTGACCTGGCCGCCTCCCAGGAGCGCATCCGCACGCACCTGATGTTCAGCCGCCCCCTGCCCGAGGACCGTCCGGGACGGGACCACGACGAGACCGGACGCGTCACCCCGGCCGTGCTGGAGCGGATCCTGCCCTCGCTCGACGCCGACTACTACGTGTGCGGGCCCTCCGGGTTCATGGCGGACATCGTCGGCGGCCTCGCCGAGCGGGGCGTCCCCGCCGACCGTATCCACCACGAGTTCTTCGGCGCCGCGAGGCCGCTGCCCGGCGAGGAGCAGGCCGACGCCGGTCCCGTGGTGTGCGGCGCCGACGGGCGGCCGGTCACCGTGACCTTCGCCCGCTCCGGGGTGACCGTGCCGTGGCGGGAGAACACCTTCAGCCTGCTCGCCCTCGCCGAACAGGCCGGGCTGCGCCCCGACGCCTCCTGCCGGACCGGGCTGTGCGGCACGTGCGTGACCACCCTCGACGACGGCGAGATCGCCTATGTGATCGACCCGACGGCCCCCGTCGAGCCGGGGCAGGTCCCCGTGTGCTGTGCTCGTCCCACCACGAGCGTCATGATCGACCTGTAGCGGTCCGACGAGAAGACGCGGCCCGGCAGGGTCCGAGGAGAAGCGGTCCGGCAGGGTCCGAGGAGAAACGGTCCCGGTACGGGCGAGGAGAAGACCCGGTACGGGCCGAGGAGAAGAGGAGAACGATGGCGGCCGATCCCCGCCTGTTCGCACGGCTGCTGGAGGACGACGCGACGACCGGCCCGGTGTACCGGCGCATCGCGGAGGCCATCGCCACCGCGGTGACCACCGGCAGCCTGTCGGCCGGTGACCGCCTGCCCACGCACCGCGAGCTGGCCCGCGAACTCGGCGTCGCCGTTCCCACGGTGAGCCGCGCCTACCGCGAGGCCGAGGAACAGGGCCTGGTCACCAGCACCGTCGGCCGCGGCACCTTCGTCGCCGGCGCCTCCGGCATCCCCCACCTGCGCGACACCCCCGCCCCCGGGGAGAGCAGCGGGCCCGTGCGGCTCGACATGGCGGTCAACGCCCCCGCGCGCGGCCGCCACGAGGAGATGCTGCGCCGCACGCTCGCCACGTTCGCGGCCTCCGCCGACCTCGGCGCCCTGCTCGGCTACGAGCCCGACATCGGCAGCCGGGAACACCGGCACGGCGCGAGCCGCTGGCTGGCCCGCAGCGGCGTGGAGGCCGGCCCCGACCAGGTGGCGATCTGCCACGGCAGCCAGCACGCCCTGCTGGTGGCGTTCGGCGCCGCCCTGCGGGCCGGCGAGACCCTGCTGACCGAGTCCCTGACCTACCCCGGCGCCAAGTCCGCCGCACAGTTGCTGGGCATCGGCAGATCCGCCGTCGCCATGGACGACGAGGGGCTGATCCCGGAGGCACTGGAAGAAGCCTGCGCCGCCACCCCGGCGGCCCGCGCCCTGTACTGCATGCCGACCGCCCACAACCCGACCACCGCCACCCTGCCGCTCGCGCGGCGCGAGGCGATCGCCGGCATCGCGCGCCGCCACGACCTGATCATCGTCGAGGACGACGCCTTCGGGCTGCTCTCCGACCACACCGGTCTGCCCCCGCTGGCCGCCCTGGCGCCCGAGCGCACCCTGTTCCTCACCAGTCTGTCCAAGACGCTCGCCCCCGGGCTGCGCTGCGGCTTCCTCGCCGGGCCGCCCGAACTGGCCGGCCGGCTCGGCGCACTCATCCGCGCCACCGTCTTCAACCCCGCCCCGCTCGCCACCGCCGTCGCCCTGAGCTGGCTCGGTGACGGCACCGCGGACCGCCTGCTGGACTGGCAGCGCCAGGAGATGCGGCGCCGCCGTACCGCCACCGTGAACCTGCTGGCCGGCACGCCCGCGATCAGCGCCGTACGGGCCGACGCCCTGCACGCGTGGGTGGAGCTGCGCGAGCCCTGGACGGCCTCCGAGGTGCTCGCCCTCGCCGAGGGTCATGGCATCTCCCTCGGCCCGACGCTGTACTTCAGCGCCACCGAGGAGCCGTCGCCGCGCGCCGTACGCATGTGCCTGGGCAACGCGCCGGACGTCGGCACCCTGACCGGGGCCCTGCGCACCCTGGCCGACGCGCTGGCCCGCGGCCGTCCGGCCTGGGCCGCCAACACCCGTGTGTGAGCGGGCCGTCGGCGGGGAGAGCGGGCCCTACGGGGAGGCAGGGGCCGGTGTGACCTATGCCCCAGGTCGCAGGTCGCAGGTCGCAGGTCGCAGGTCGCAGGTCGCCCGGCCCGCCAGGTCGTCGCCCGGGCCACCCGGTCGCTGAACGAGATGCCGGGCCACTGCGCGCGGGGCCCCCACCGCCGGCGCCGGCCTCCTGGTCGCCGACGGCCCGCCCGGCGCTGCCCCGCCGTCACGGGCCTGCAGGCGGCCGGCGTCGGCGGCGTCGCCGGGCGCCTCCGAGACACCGGGCACCCCGGCCGCCGCGGCGGACACGGCTCCCGTTCCCGCAGCCGTGGCGACGTGGCGTGACCCGGAGGGACTGTCTGCGCTCGCCCGCCCCGGAGCCCCGGTGTTAGAAAGGGGACATGGGCGGACGGTCGCGCTGGTCCCGCGCGAGGACCGCGCCGCCGCCGAAGGGCGCACGGCGGCTGCGCGATGCGTCTCGTCCGCGGGGAGACGCGAACCACCGTTCCGGCCGGTCGCACGGCACCGGACGGAACGGCGCGGAGACCCGGGGGAACGGCAGGCAGCGCAGCCCGGGCGCCCACCGCCTGTCGCCGTCGCTGAGCGTCCGCACCTTCGCCACCCAGGTGTTCCTGCTCCAGGCCCTGATCATGCTGGTGCTCGTCGCCGCGGCCGCCACCGCCCTGGTCGTACAGGGCCGCTACGACGGCGAGCGCAACGCCAAGAACCGCTCCCTGGCCACCGCGGAGGCGTTCGCGCACGCGCCCGGCACAGCCCTGGCCCTGCGCTCCCCGTACCCCACCTCGCAGCTGCAGGGGCCTGCTGAGCAGGCACGGCAGGGCTCCGGCGTCGACTTCATCAGCGTCCTCGACAAGCGCGGGGTGCGGCTCAGCGACACCGACCCGTCCCTGATCGGCACCCGGGCGCAGGGGGTCGAGCGGGCCGCCTCGGGCGAGGCGTTCACCGAGACCTTCCACGGCGAGCCGTCCGACGCCGTGCGCGCCGTGGTGCCCGTGACCGACGCCAGCCGCCGCGTGGTCGGCATGGTCAGCGCCGGCATCCGGGTCGAGACCCTCGGGCACCTCCTGAACCAGCAGGTGCCGGTCATGGTCGGCGCCTCCGTCGTCGCGCTGGCGCTCGCGACCGGCGGCACCGCCCTGGTCGGCCGCCGGCTGCGGCGGCAGACGCACGGCCTCGGCCCCGCCGAGATGACCCGGATGTACGAGCACCACGACGCCGTCCTGCACGCCGTCCGCGAGGGCGTCCTGATCATCGGCGCCGACGGCCGCGTGCTGCTCGCCAACGACGAGGCCCGCCGCCTGCTGGACCTCCCCGACGACGCCGACCAGCGCGAGGTCGGCGACCTCGGTCTCGGCGCCGGCCTGACCCGCATCCTGGCGTCCGGGGAGGCCGCCTCCGACCAGGTCATCCCCGCCGGGGACCGGCTGCTCGCCGTCAACACCCGGCCGACCGCTCCGTACGGCGGCGTCCAGGGCATGGTCGCCACCTTCCGCGACACCACCGAACTGAGCGCCCTGTCCGGCCAGGCCGAGGTGGCCCGCGGCCGGCTGACGCTGCTGTACGAGGCGGGCGTGCGCATCGGCACCACGCTCGACATGCGCCGCACCGCGGAGGAACTGGCCGACGTCGCGGTCCCGCGCATGGCGGACTTCGTCACCGTCGAACTGCTCGACTCGGTGCTGCGCGGCGAGGAGCCCACCGGGACCGTGAAGCAGATGCGGCGCACCGCGCTCAGCGAGTCGCAGACGGGGCACCCCTTGCAGCCGGTCGGCGACCTGATCCGGTTCGTCGCGGCCGACACCCCCATGGTGGCGGCGCTGCACGGCGGCAAGGCCGTACTGGTGCCGAACCTCCAGCACGCCGAGGACTGGCGGGCCCACGACCCGCAGGGCGCGCGACGCGCCCTGGACTACGGCATCCACTCGCTGATCACCGTCCCGCTGCGGGCGCGCGGCGTGGTCCTCGGCATGGTCAACTTCTGGCGCGGCGAGGGCTCGGCGCCGTTCGAGGAGGAGGACGCCGCCGTCGCCGAGGAGCTGGTCGCCCGGGCGGCGGTGGCCATCGACAACGCCCGCCGCTACTCCCGCGAGCACGCCATGGCCGTCACGCTGCAGCGCAGCCTGCTGCCCCGGGACCTGCCCGAGCAGGACGCGCTGGAGGTCGCCTGGCGGTATCTGCCCGCGCAGTCCGGGGTGGGCGGCGACTGGTTCGACGTCATCCCGCTGCCCGGCTTCCGGGTGGCGCTGGTCGTCGGCGACATCGTGGGGCACGGCATGCACGCGGCGGTCACCATGGGCCGGCTGCGCACCGCCGTGCTGAACTTCTCCTCGCTGGACCTGGCCCCCGACGAACTGCTCGGCCACCTCGACGAGATGGTGGCCCGGCTGGACACCCAGGCGGAGACCGCGGAGGGCGCCCCGGCCCCGCTCACCGGCGCCACCTGCCTGTACGCCATCTACGACCCCGTCGGCGGCCGCTGCACCCTCTCGCGCGCCGGGCATCTCGCGCCGGCCGTGGTGGACCCGCTCGGCCGCGTGACCTTCCCCGAGATCCCCGTCTCGCCGCCGCTCGGCGTGGGCGGGTTCCCGTTCGAGTCGGGGGAGCTGGAGCTGGCCGAGGGCAGCCGTCTGGTGCTGTTCACGGACGGGCTGATCGAGGACCGCGGACGGGACATCGACGAGGGCTTGGCCATACTCCGCGAGGCCGTGGCCCGCCCGGACGGCACCCCGGAGGAGACCTGCCGGACGCTGATGGAGACGATGCTGCCCACCCACCCCAGCGACGACGTGGCACTGCTGGTGGCCCGCACCCGGCTGCTCGGCCCGTCCCACGTGGCGTCCTGGGACGTGCCGTTCGACGTGACGGAGGTGTCCCGGGTCCGGGCCGAGGCCGGCCGCCGGCTGCAGGAGTGGGGGCTGGAGGAGGAGTCGTTCAGCACCGAGCTGATCCTCAGCGAACTCCTCACCAACGCCATCCGGTACGGCGCCCCGCCCGTCGGGGTCAGGCTGCTGCTCGGCCGCACCCTGGTGTGCGAGGTGTCCGACGGCAGCAACACCTCGCCGCGCCTGCGCCGGGCCGCGACCACCGACGAGGGAGGGCGCGGTCTGTTCCTCGTCTCCCAGTTCGCCCAGCGCTGGGGCACCCGCTACGCCGCGCACGGCAAGGTGATCTGGGCCGAGCAGTCGCTGGGCGGCTCGGCCCTGCCGGACGCGGCGCTGCTGATGGACGAGATGGCCTGGTGACAGCGGCCGTCCCGGCGGTCTCGCGGTGACCTGCGCGGCGACCTCCGCGGTGTTCTCCGCGGTGACCGGGTCCGCGGCCGCGGTGGCGGGCCAAGGGGCGCGGTGGCGGGCCGGGCGGCGCGGGCCGGGGGCGGGTCAGGACTCCAGGACGACGGTGCCCAGGCGGCTGACCATGGCGGGGTCGCGGTGGTCGAAGAACAGCGACGCGCCGGTGTCCAGGGCGGCGACGGCCGCCATCTCCTCCTCGGTGAGCTCGAAGCCGAAGACGTCGATGTTCTCCGCCATCCGCTCGGCGCGCACCGACTTGGGGATCACGACGACGCCGCGCTGGATCAGCCAGCGCAGCACGACCTGCGCCACGGACCTGTCGTGCGCGGAGGCGATCCGGGTGAGCACCGGATGCGTGAACAGGTTGTTGCGGCCCTCGGCGAACGGCCCCCACGACTCGATCTGCACCCCGCGCTCGCGCATCAGCTCCTGATCGGCGGTGCGCTGGAAGAACGGGTGGGTCTCGATCTGGTTCACCGCGGGCGTGACCTCGTTGTGGTCGATGAGGTCGACCAGGCGGTCCGGGTGGAAGTTGGACACGCCGACGGCCCGCACGAGGCCCTCGCGCAGCATGCGCTCCATCGCGCGCCAGGAGCCGTAGACGTCGCCGTAGGGCTGGTGGATCAGGTACAGGTCGACGTGGTCCAGGCCCAGCTTGCGCAGCGAGGTCTCGCAGGCGCGCCGGGCCCGGTCCTCGCCGGCGTCGGAGATCCACAGCTTCGTCGTGACGAACAGGTCCTCGCGCGGGATGCCGCTGTCGCGGACGGCACGGCCGACGGCCTCCTCGTTGCCGTAGGCGGCCGCGGTGTCCAGGGAGCGGTAGCCCGCGGCGAGGGCGTCGCGCACGGCCTGCTCGGTCTGCTCGGGCGGGATCTGGTAGACGCCGAAGCCGAGGATCGGCATCTCGACGCCGTTGTTGAGGGTGACGGTCTGCATGGGCTGTCCCAACGCTCGGCAGGGGGTTCGCCTGCACGGTTACCCGCTGGGCGAGGTCGTCTCCCGGCCCGTGCTCCAAGCGGGGACGGCACCCTCGCCCGGCTCGGCCAGGGTGCGCAGCAGCAGCCAGCTCACCGCGGGCAGGACGATCAGCGGGGTCAGCGCGGTCCGCAGCGAGGTCGCGTCGGCGAGGGCGCCGATGAGCGGGCCGGCCAGTCCGCCGACGCTCACCGTCAGCCCCAGGGTGATCCCGCTCGCGGTGCCGACCCGGCTGGGCAGATAGTCCTGGCCGAGCGTGACCTGCAGGGAGAACGGCACGTACAGGCCGATCGAGGCCAGTGCGACGAAGACGAAGAGGACCGGGCCGCTGCCGAGCACGACCCCGGCGACCGCGCCGACGCCGAGCAGGTACGCCCACCGGGACACCATGACGCGGCCCCAGCGGCCGGCCAGGCTCCCGCCGAGCACCGAGCCCACCGCTCCGCCGAGGTACAGCACGAACAGCGCGGCCGTGCCCGCCGCCCGGCCGCCGTCCGTGTGCTGCTCGACGTGCAGCGCCACGAAGGTGCTCAGGCCGGTGAAGACGACCGACCGGCACACGACGACCAGCGTCAGCCGCACGAAGGACGCCGTGTCGTCCCGGCCGCCGCCCTTCGCCGTACCCGGACCGGCCGGCCGCCCGCGTCCCAGCGCGCGCAGCACGGGCACGCAGAGCGCGGTACCGGCCACGGCCGGCACGGCCAGGACGGGCGTCCAGCGCAGCCCCCCGGTGGCCACCACGGCGGCGACCAGCAGGGGAGCGGCGGCGAACCCCACGTTGCCGCCCAGCGCGAACCAGGCCATCGCGCTGTGGCTGCCCCGGGAGACGACGCGGGCGACACGGGCCGCCTCCGGGTGGTAGGCGGCGACCCCGGCCCCGGACACCGCCACGCACGCCAGCGTCAGCGCGTAACCGCCGCCCAGCCCGCTGAGCGCGACACCGAGCCCGCCCAGCAGCGTGCCGCAGGGCAGCAGCCACGGCAGCGCCCGGCGGTCGGTGAGCAGACCGAACACGGGTTGCGCCACCGACGACAGCAGCGAGGCGGCGAGCACGATGCCGGACGCCGCGGCATAGCCGTAGGCGCGTTCGGCGACGAAGCAGGGGACGAGGGAGGCCACGGCGCCCTGGTAGACGTCGACACAGGCGTGGCCGACGGACAGCAGGGTGATCGATGCATGTCTGCGCACCCGCCCATGCTCGGCGCCCCACCCCCTGTCGTACTTCCGATAATCTGCCAAGCAATGACGCGTATCCGCCACACGCCGATCCGCCACACGCCGATCGCCCCCACCAGCACCCGGCTCCTGGCACCGGGCGCGGAGATCGACGCCCACCGGCACGAGGACCACCAGATCGCCTACGCCGGCCGCGGCGTCGTCGCCGTCACCACCGACGCCGGCTCCTGGATCGCCCCCGCCACCCGCGCGCTGTGGATCCCCGCCGGCACCGTCCACGCCCACCAGGCCCACGGCGCCCTCGAACTGCACCTGCTCGGGCTGCCCACCACCGCCAACCCCCTCGGCCTCGACACCCCGACCGTGCTCGGCGTGAGCCCCCTGCTGCGCGAGCTGATCATCGCCTGCACCGGCACTCCCGCCCCCGACGGCCCGGAGCGCCGGCGCCTGCTGGCCGTGCTGCTCGACCAGCTGCGGGCCGCGCCCCAGCAGCCGCTGCACCTGCCCATGCCGGCCGAACCCCGGCTGCGGGCGCTGTGCGCGCTGCTGCGCGCCGACCCCGCCGACGACCGCACGCTCGCCGCACTCGGCCGCGAGGTCGGCGCCGGCGAACGCACCCTCTCCCGGCTGTTCCGCGCCGAACTCGGCATGACCTTCCCGCAGTGGCGCACCCAGGTACGGCTCCACCACGCGCTGGTGCTGCTGGCCGAGGACGTCCCGGTGACGGCCGTCGCGCACCGGTGCGGCTGGTCGTCCGCCAGCGCGTTCATCGACGTCTTCCGGCGCGCCTTCGGGCACACCCCGGGCCGCCACCAGGCCTCGTGACGGGCGACGGCGGCCGTAGGGTGGCGGTGACAGGGTGACCGTGCGGCCGGCGGTGGCCGGGGACGGGAGGAATCAGGACATGGCGGGCGCGGACGCGTTCATGGACCGGCTGAACCCCGAGATGTGCGTGGTCACGGCCGCGTCGGGCACGGAACGCTCCGGCTGCCTCGTGGGGTTCTCCGCCCAGTGCTCCATCGAGCCGGCGCGGTACGCGGTGTGGCTGTCCAAGGCCAACCACACCTACGGCGTGGCCCGCGCCGCCGACCGTCTCGCCGTGCACCTGCTCACCCGCGACCAGCACGAGCTGGCCGCGCTGTTCGGCGGGGAGACCGGGGACACGGTCGACAAGTTCGCCCGGGTGCGTTGGCGCCGGGAGGCCGGAGACGCGGTCGTCCTGGAGGACGCGGCGGCCTGGTTCGTCGGCACCGTGCGCGACCGCCTCGACAGCGGCGACCACGTCTGCTTCGTCCTCGAACCGGAACGCTGGGGCTCCCGGCCCGTCGACGGGCCGCTGCTGCGCCTGCGCGACGCCCTGGACATCGAACCGGGCCATCCGGCGGACTGAGGTTCCCGGCGCGCGATTGTCAGTGGGGGGTGTCACTCTGGGTGGCAGAGCACCTACGGAAGGGAACCGACCGTGATCACCACTGACCTCGCCCCCGGCTCGCCCTGCTGGATCGACCTCGGCGCCCCGGACGTCGGGGCCGCCGCGGCCTTCTACGGCGCGGTGCTCGGCTGGCAGTTCGAGCCGATGGGCGGCGACATGGAGGGCGGCGTGTTCCGCAAGGACGGCAAGACCGTCGCGGGACTCGGCAAGCTGACCGAGGAGGGGGCGCGGTCGGCCTGGATGATCTACTACTGCGTCACCGACGCGGACGCCTCGACCAAGGCGGTGGAGCGCGGCGGCGGCACGGTGCGCGTCGAGCCGCGCGACCTCGGCGAATGGGGGCGGATGGCGCAGTACAGCGACCCGCTGGGCGGCCAGTTCGCCGTCTGGCAGCCCGGGCAGAACGCCGGCTTCGAACTGGCCGACGAGCCCGGGTCGCTGTCCTGGGTGGAGTTCTACACGAGCGACGCGGCCGCCGCGAAGGAGTTCTACGGCTCGGTCTTCGGCTGGCAGTACTCCGACATGGAGATGCCGGGCGGCGCGGGCACGTACACCATGATCACACCGGCCGGGCAGCCCGAGGAGCGGATGCACGGCGGGCTCATGCAGGTCCGCCCGGAGGACCTGTCCCTGACCGGCGGCCGTCCGTACTGGCACCCGGTCTTCGACGTCACCGACTGCGACGCCGCCGTCGCGAAGGTCACCGAGGGCGGCGGCAGCGTGCAGATGGGGCCGGCGGACATGGAGGGCGTCGGCAGACTGGCGGTCTGCCTCGACCCGTCCCGGGCGGACTTCGTCGTGCTCACGCCCGCGCAGCGGTGACGCCGCGGGCCACCGGGGTCCCGGAGGGCGCCCGCGTCCGGCTCACGCCCGCGCGGTGGTGACACCGCGGGCCACCGGAGTCCCGGAGAGCGCCCGCGTCCGGCTCGCGCCCGTGCGGTGGTGACGCCGCGGGCCAACGGAGTCCCGGAGGGCGCCCGCGTCCGGCTCGCGCCCGCGCGGTGGTGACACCGCCGGGCCACCGGGGCCCCGGAGGGCGCCCGCCGTCCGGCGCGTCGCGCCCTTCGACGCCTCGCCCTTCCCGGCCCCGCCCTCGGATGCCTCGCCCTCCGACGCCCCGCCCCGCCCCTATGCGGTGAAGCGCACCGGCAGGCTCTGCGGGCCGCGGATCATCATGCCCGGGCGCCAGGTGATCGCCGCGGGATGGATGTCCAGGGCGAGGTCGGGGCAGCGCTCCAGCAGGGTCCCGATCGCGATGCGGGCCTCCAGCCGGGCCAGCGGCGCCCCCAGGCAGTAGTGGATGCCGTGCCCGAAGGCGACATGGCCCCGGGCGTCCCGGGAGATGTCGAACCGGTCGGGGCCGGCGAACCGCGCGGGATCGCGGTTGGCGTCGGCCAGGGCCACCAGGACCAGTTCGCCCCCTCCGGGCACGACCGTGTCGCCGATCGTGACGGGGTCGACGGTGAAGCGGTAGGTGGGCGTCTCCACCGGGCCGTCGTAGCGCAGCATCTCCTCCACCGCGGCGTCGACACGGCTGGGACGGTCCCGCAGCGCGGCCAGCTGCTCCGGGTGCGTCAGCAGCGCGAGGACGCCGTTGGTGATGAGGTTGACGGTCGTCTCGTGCCCGGCCACGAGCAACAGCCAGGCCATGCCGATGAGTTCGTCGTGGGACAGGCGGTCGCCGTCCTCGTCCGAGCTGTGGATCAGCGCGCTCAGCAGGTCGCTGCCGGACCGCTGCCGCTTGCCCTCCACCAGCTCGGCCAGATAGCCGGCCATCGCCGCCGCCGCGGCCCGGCGGACCTCGGGGTCCAGGGCGCCGAGCGCGTCGTTCGACCAGGTCCTGAAGGACTCCTGGTCCAGGTCCGGCACGCCGAGGAGTTCGCAGATCACGGAGATGGGCAGCGGGAAGGACAGCGCCTCGACGAGGTCGGCGCGGCCGCCGGGAGAGGCGAGCATCCGGTCCAGCAGTGCGTCGGTGGTCTTCTGCACGCGCGGGGCGAGTTCCTCCACGCGCCGCGCGGTGAACTCGCGCGCGACCAGCTTGCGCAGCCGGGTGTGGACCGGCGGGTCGGCCCGGAGCATGTGCACACCGGAGGAGACGCTGCCGATCGGCAGGGCGGGGGACGCCTTGCTCCAGTCCTTCGTCAGCCGGGGGTCCGCGAGCGTGGCACGCCCGGCCTCGTAGCCGACGACGAGCCAGGCGAGCGCGCCCCCTTCGGGCATCCGGACGTGGTGCACGGGTCCCTGCTCCCGTAACCGGGCGTAGACCGGATACGGGTCGCGGGTGAAGGACTCACCGAGTGCGGCGAGATCGACGATGCTCATACGGCTACCACCCCAGGGAAGAAGTCGGGCCCCCATCCTGGCCGAGCGGACCGCGCGGGCCCAGTGCGCGGTCGGCCACTGCCCTGCCGCGACGCCCTTCGGTATCGTATGGAGGAATTTGAATTCCACAAAGCGGAATAAGGGATATGTCGAAGCGGTCGAGGGGGCGGGGCGTGGGACGGTCGGGCGGCATCCGGTGGGGGCGGGCGGAACACGGAGACGCCCGGGGAATCGGTGGGCGGGCGCTGCGGGGCGTGGCCCAGGTGATGTTCCTGCGCAACGCCTGGGCGGGCGCCGCCTTCTGTCTCGCGCTGCTCGCGGCGGACTGGCGCTACCTCGGCTACGGTCTCGGCGGCGCGGCTCTCGGTGCGGGCGGGGCGCGGCTGCTCGGGGTGGCCCGCGACCGGGTGGACGCCGGGCTGGAGGGGTTCAACTGCTGTCTGTTCGCCCTGTGTTGCGCGGTGTTCCTGGACGCCGGACGGCTGTCCACGGTGCTGCTCGCCGCCGGGGGCGCGCTGGTCGTCACGGTCGTCACCGCGGCGGTCGCCCGGCTGCTGCGCGTAGGGCACCTGCCGCCGCTGACCGTGCCGCACTGCCTGATGGCGAGCGCGGTGACGGTCGCCGCGCCCGCCTACCGGCGGATCTGGCCGCACGGGGACGCGCTCGCCGCCCTGCCGCGCGCCGCCTCCGGCCCGGCCGGGCTGCGCCCGGGGGAGCTCTGGCGGGGCTTCTTCCGCACCATGGGCCAGGTCTTCTTCCTCGACGAGTGGTACGCGGGGGCACTGGTGCTGGCGGGCGTCTTCGTGGCCGGCCGCGTGGCCGGGCTCGTCGCCTGCGCGGGCGGCGCGACCGGCCTGCTGACCGCATGGGCCCTCGGCGTCCCGGCGGAACGGATCGCGGACGGTACGGCCGCATGCAGCGCGGTGCTCGTCGCGCTCGCGCTGTGCGGTGTGTTCCTGACAGCGACCCGGCGCACCCTGCTGTACGCGCTGCTGGGCGCCGCGACCGCGACCGCCCTGACCCCGGCCGTCGCCGCCCTGCTGGCCCCGTCCGGCGGCCATCCCTTCACCTGGCCGTTCGTGCTGACGACCCTGGCCTTCCTGGCGGCCGCCCGCTCCTTCCCGCACCTGACCGTCCCGGCCGCGCCGGCGGGCTCCCGGATACCGACATGGCGGCAGGTACCCGAATAGCCGGGATATGTGGTCTGTTGACGGCGGGGTGTAACGCGGCGGCAATTACCGGACGCAGTAGGAGGGAGAAAAGGGCTCCGCCCGACCCGCTGCAGATCGGAAATTCCGTGAACCACACCGACCCGATTTCCGGATACCCCGCCCACGACCGGCCCCCGCCACCCGGGCCCGCCGCCGGCGCCGCCCGGCGCACGGCCCTCACGATCTGCACGATCGCCGACGTCGCGGCCGGTCTGCTTGTCCTGTGGATCGTGCTGCACCTGCTCGACGCCAACGAGGGCAACGGTTTCGTGGATTTCGTGCACACGATGGCCGACTGGCTGTCCGGATGGGCACAGGACATTTTCACGATGGACACAGAGGGTGTGCGTATCGTCCTCAATTACGGACTGCCCGCCATCATTTATTTGCTGATCGGCCACGGAATCGCCGCCCGGCTCAACCGGGCATGAGGAAATCCGAGACGCACGACAGCCGAAAGGAGCAGCGATGACATACGGCGTCACGGGAGGCGAACACCCCCCGATCTACGAGGACCTGCTGCGCGAGCGCGGCGACGTCGTCGCCGAGGCGCAGAGGGCCGCCGAGCACACCCGGCACCGGGCGGCGGAGCTGCTGGGCGGACAGCACGCCGCCCAGCACCACGCCCCGGAACGGCCCCATGCCGCCTCTCAGCACCATGCGGCGGCCCAGCACCACGCCCCGTCCCAGCACCACGCCGCGTCCCGGGCGTGACGGGCGGCCCGCCGGGAGGGCGGCGGGCCGTGCCTCCCGTCAGGCGTCCCGGGTGAAGACCATCACGAAGTCGGCCATCGCCCGCACCCGCGGCCGGTCCGGGTCCGGCAGGGCCAGCAGGCGCTCCCGGGCCTGTGCAATCGCCGCGTACTCCTCCTCCCCGCTCACCTGCCAGGCGCCCGTGAACAGGCCACCGGCCAGCGACTTCGCCATCGCGCGCGGGGAGACCTGGAAGGTGGTGGGCCGCTCGCTCGCCGTGCCCGCGTAGGCGAACCCGTGCGCGACGGCGACCGGAACGAGGTGGTCCGGTCCGTCCTGGCGCCGCCCCTCGGGGTCCAGCCGGTCCTCCAGGGCGCCCACGATCCGGCCGACGTCGTCCGTGGGACGCCCGCCCCGGGCCGGGACGACCAGGTAGCGGCCGCCCGGCCGGAGCACCCGTGCCATCTCCCGGAAGACCGCCGTCCGGTCCGGGCCGGTGTGCAGCAGCCACGTGGACACGGCCTGCGTCACCGAGGCGGTGCGCACCGGCAGCCGGCAGGCGTCGCCCACCGCCACCCGTTCGCCGAGCCGTTCCCTGGCCAGGGCGAGCATCCCGGGCGACAGGTCGATGCCGACCACCGAGTGCCCGCGCGCCGTGAGCTCCGCGGCGACGATGCCCGTGCCCACGCCGACGTCGAGCACCGGATGGGCCGGGTCGAGCAGCGGGGCCAGCTGCTCGGCGAACCCCGCCGCCCGTGCGGTGCCGCCGCGTGAGGCGTCGTACAGCGGCGCGATGTCGTCGAACTCCGCCGCCGTGGAGGCCGATGCCATGGGGGATCCCTTCGCGAGGCGGGCCGTCACCGGCCGTGCGGGGTGAACGTGACCGGCAGCGTCGCCATGCCCCGCAGGATGCCCTCGCGGCGCGACAGCGTCTCGTCCGGGGTGGCCAGCGTGAGGTCCGGGAAGCGGCGCAGCAGCGTGCCGATGGCGATCCGCGCCTCCATACGGGCGAGGGGCGCGCCGAGGCAGAAGTGCGCGCCGTGCCCGAAGGCCAGCTGCTGGGGCATCTCGCGGCGGGCGACGTCGAGGATGTCCGGGCGGTCGAAGCGGGCCGGGTCGCGGTTGGCCGCCGCCAGCCCGACGATGATCATCTCGCCGGCCGGGATGGTGACCCCGGCGATCTCGAAGTCCTCCACGGTGAAGCGCGCGACGCCCCGGCTGACCGGGCCCTCGTAGCGCAGCAGTTCCTCGATCGCCCCGGGGAGGAGGTCCGGGTCCGCCCGCAGGGCGGCGAGCTGGTCGGGGTGGCGCAGCAGCGCGTGGACGCCGTTGGCGATGAGGCTGGCGACGGTCTCGTGCCCGGCGAGCGTCAACAGGATGGTCATCGCGGTCAGTTCGCGGTCGCTGATCCGCGCCTCGGCCTGTGCCGCGCACAGTGCGCTCAGCAGGTCGTCCCTGGGCTCGGCCTTGCGCCGCTCGATCAGCGGCTGGAAGAACTCCACCAGCGCGGCCCGGGCCCGGGCGCCCTTGGCGAGCCGCTCCGGGGTGTTGGGCGGCATGATCAGGCCCACGGCCAGTTTGGCGAAATCCGGCTGTCCCTCGGTGGGGATGCCGATGAGGTCGCTGAGCACGGCCATCGGCAGCGGCAGCGCGAACTCCTCGACCAGGTCGGCCGATCCGCGCCCCGCGAACGCGTCCAGGAAGGCGTCGGTGTGCTCCTGCACGCGGGGTGCGAGCGCTTCCACCCGGCGCGCGGTGAACGCCTTGGAGACCAGGTTGCGCAGCCGCACATGCGTGTCGCCGTCGGCGATCACCATGCTGGACATCAGGATGTTGGTGCGCTGCTGCTCGGCCATCTCGTCCTCGAGGCCCCGCACGCCGACGGGACTGCTGCTCAGCCGCGGGTCGGTGAGCGCGGACACGGCCTCGTCGTACCCCGTGACCATCCAGACTTCAAGGGTGGGATTCAGCCGTACCCGCTGCACCGCCCCGTGCTCCCGGATCCGCTCGAACAGCGGGTAGGGATCGGGCTGTTGAGCGACATTGACCGGTACGTCGTGCACGATCGTCGGGCTCTGCTCGGGCATCCGCTGCTCCCCGTGATGTTTGTGGAAGATCCGAGGCAGGTAGTCATACCAGCCGACCGGGTCGCGTGGTAGCGTCACCGGCGTTCGGATCGAAAGAAGCACCCGTCAACCCCCGTCGCCCACAGGCGATTTGGGTGGCGGAAGCGGTTTCACCAGAAGCATTTGCGGCCCCACCAGGGCCTGTGTGCGGGGGGAGACGTTCGTGGAACAGGGCGCCGTGCAGGCGATCGCCGGGGATCCGCTGCTGGATCTGGCCCGGCCCGAAGTCCTCCGCGACCCGTACCCCGCCTATGCCCGGCTGCGGGAGACCGCGCCCGTCTTCTGGCACGAACTCCTCGGCTCCTGGGTGCTGACCCGGCACGCCGACTGCCTCGCCGTGCTCACCGACAGCGCCCGCTTCGCCTCCGACTGGCGCCGCGCCGGCGAGGACATCCCCGCCCCGCTGCTCAGCGTGCAGACGCTCGACCCGCCGGAGCACACCGCCATCCGGCACCTGCTCCTCGACGGCTTCCGCGCCCAGGACCGCCAGGCCCTGCACGAGCGGCTGGAGAGCGAGGTGCGCACGCTGTTCGCCGGCCTCGAGACGCGGCCCTCCTTCGACTTCGTCGGCGACCTCGCCGAACCGCTGGCGCTGCGCTTCATCACCGCCTTCCTCGGCGTCCCGGCCCCCGACCTCGACTGGTTCGTGCCGATGTCGCGGACCGTGGTCGACGGCATGGACGCCGGTCTGTGGCCCGAGAAGAACGAGCCGGCCGTCACGGCCCGCGCCGAACTCGCCGCCTACGCGGGCGGCTGGCTCGCCGATCCGCCCAAGGAGGGGCTGATCGCGTACGTGGCGGAGCACGCGAAGTCGTCCGGCGTCGAGGAAACGATCCTGCGCAACAGCCTGCGGGCCGTGCTGCACGCCGGCTACGAGTCCGCCTCCCGGCTGCTCGGCAACGCCGCCGCCGCGCTGCTCACCACCCCCGGCGCCCTGGACGCCTTCCGTAGGGCGCCGCTCGCCACCGCCGTCGACGAACTCGTCCGCTACGACGCGCCCGTCCAGGCGGACGCCCGCGTCTGCGTCGAGGACACCGACCTCGGCGGGGTCACCATCCGGGCGGGCGACCCGGTGACCCTGCTCCTCGGAGCGGCCAACCACGATCCGCTCCGCTTCGCCCGTCCCACCGAGCTGCGGCTCGACCGCGCCCCGAACCCGCACCTCGGGTTCGGCCGCGGGGCCCACGCCTGCCTGGGCGCGTCGATGGCCATCCGGCTCGCCGGATCGGTCCTCGCCACCCTGGCCGGGCGGTACCCCGAGGCGCGGGCGGTCGCGGAACCATGCCACCGGCGCAACCTGACCCTGCGCGGTCTCGACCGCTTCGAGGTCACGCTGCGCCCACGAGAAGCGGGGGAGGAGGTACGGACATGAAGTACTGGCACTGAGTCTGCAGCGGAGCGGTGCCCGCCGGCGTCACGGCGGGCACCCCGCTCCCGCCCGCCCGCCGCGCCCACCGCGCGGCGGGCGGCCTTTTTTGCCGTGAAGGGGGGCGGGCGGGGTGTGCGTGGGGGAACGGGAGCGGCGGGGGTGAGGGTGCGCCGATTCCCTGGGACCGCCGCGCCGCCTGTGAGCCCAGGCATGCCGCCGGGGCCCGGGCGATGTTCACCGCCCGAGCCCCACGGCGCGCGTCGCCTCGGCCGTCGGCGACGGTGTTCCCCGGCCTGCCGCCGGCCCAGCGGCGTGCGCCCGTCTCAGTGGTCGGCGGGCCGGAAGCCGCGCAGGCGCAGGCTGTTGCCGACCACGAAGACCGAGGAGAACGCCATGGCGGCGCCCGCGATCATCGGGTTGAGCAGGCCGGCCGCGGCCAGCGGCAGCGCGGCCACGTTGTAGGCGAACGCCCAGAACAGGTTGGAGCGGATGGTGCCCAGCGTCCGGCGGGAGAGCCGGATGGCGTCGGCGGCGACCCGCAGGTCGCCCCGCACCAGCGTCAGGTCGCCGGCCTCGATCGCGGCGTCCGTGCCGGTGCCCATGGCGAGCCCGAGGTCGGCCTGGGCGAGGGCGGCGGCGTCGTTGACCCCGTCGCCGACCATGGCCACCGAACGCCCCTCGGCCTGCAGCCGCTTGACGACGTCGACCTTGTCCTGCGGCAGCACCTCGGCGATCACGTGCCCGGGGTCGATGCCGACCTCGGCGGCGACGGCCGCGGCGACGGCCTTGTTGTCACCCGTGAGCAGCATCGGCGTCAGCCCGAGGGCGCGCAGCCGCCGGATCGCCTCGGCACTGGTCTCCTTGACGGCGTCGGCGACCTCCAGGACCGCCCGGGCCTCGCCGTCCCAGGCGACCGCGACGGCCGTACGGCCCGCCGCCTCGGCCTCGGACTTGGCGCGCCGGAGTTCGTCGGGCAGCGACATCGCCCACTCGGCGAGGAGCTGTTCGCGGCCGACGAGGACGGCGTGCCCGTCGACGACTCCCTGGACGCCGAGACCGGGGACGGCGGCGAAGTCCTCCGGGGCGGGCAGCGCGCCCACGCGGGCGGTGGCACCGGCGGCGACGGCCTGGGCGACGGGGTGCTCGGAGGAGTGCTCCAGCGCGCCCGCCAGGCGCAGGACGTCCGCCTCGGCGGTGCCGGCGGCGGTGTGCACGGCGAGCAGGGTCATCCGGCCGGTGGTGACGGTGCCGGTCTTGTCCAGGACGACGGTGTCGACCTTGCGGGTGGACTCCAGCACCTCGGGGCCCTTGATGAGGATGCCCAGCTGGGCGCCGCGCCCGGTGCCGACCATCAGCGCGGTCGGCGTGGCCAGCCCGAGGGCGCAGGGGCAGGCGATGATGAGGACGGCGACCGCGGCGGTGAAGGCGGCGCCGAGCGAGGCCCCGTTGCCGAGCCAGAAGCCGAGCGTGCCGAGCGCCAGGGCGATCACGACGGGCACGAAGACGGCGGAGATCCGGTCGGCGAGCCGTTGGGCGGCGGCCTTGCCGTTCTGCGCGTCCTCCACCAGGCGGGCCATCCGGGCGAGCTGGGTGTCCGCGCCGACCCGCGTGGCCTCGACGACCAGCCGCCCGCCCGCGTTCAGCGTGGCACCGGTGACGCTGTCTCCCGCGCTCACCTCCACCGGCACGGACTCGCCGGTGAGCATGGAGGCGTCCACCGCGGACGACCCCTCCACCACGACACCGTCGGTGGCGATCTTCTCGCCGGGCCGCACCAGGAACCGGTCGCCGACCGCCAACGCGCCGACGGCGACGCGCTCTTCGCGCCCGCCGCGCAGGACGGTGACCTCCTTGGCCCCCAGCTCCAGCAGCGCCTTGAGCGCCGCGCCCGCCTTCCGCTTGGAGCGGGCCTCGAACCAGCGGCCGGCCAGGATGAACGCCGTGACGCCGGCCGCCGCCTCCAGATAGATGTTCCCGGTGCCGTCGGTGCGCGCGATGGTGAACTCGAAGGGGTGGGTCATGCCGGGTGTGCCGGCGGTGCCGAAGAACAGCGCCCACAGCGACCACAGGAACGCCGCCGACGTCCCCACCGAGATCAGCGTGTCCATGGTGGCCGCGCCGTGCCGGGCGTTGGTCCAGGCGGCCTTGTGGAACGGCCAGGCGGCATACGTCACCACGGGCGCCGCCAGCGTCAGCGACAGCCACTGCCAGTAGTCGAACTGGAGCGCGGGGATCATCGCCAAGGCCACGACCGGCACCGCCAGGGCCACCGCGGCGGTCAACCGCTGCCGCAGCGGGCGCAGTTCGTCATCCGGTTCCGTCGGTCCCTCCGTCGTCCCCGTGGGTGGCGGCGCGGGCTGCCGGGCGGTGTACCCGGTGGCCTCGACCGTGGCGATCAGGTCGGCGACGGTGATGTCCTCGCGGTAGGTGACCTTGGCCTTCTCGGTGGCGTAGTTGACGGTGGCCTCGACCCCGTCCATGCGGTTGAGCTTCTTCTCGATGCGGGCGGCGCACGAGGCGCAGGTCATGCCGCCGATGGCGAGTTCGACCTCGGCGGCGCCGGGCGTGGTGGTGGTCATGTCTGCTCCTCGCAGTTCACGGACGCACCGGGCGGGGCCGGCGGTGCGCGGCCCCGCCCGTGGCGGGTCTCAGGCGGGCACGCGGCCGGCGAAGTCGTAGCCGGCCTGGTCGACGGTCCGGGCGATCAGGGCGTCGAGCGTCGCGTCGGGCTCGGCGGCCGTGGTCACCGTGACCAGGCCGGTGCCGATCTCGACCTCGACGGCCGTGACGCGGTCCAGGCCGCCCACCGCGTCGGCGACGACGCCCTGGCAGTGGGCGCTGCCCACGCCCTCGACCTGGTAGGTGGTCCTGAACTCCGTCGCGGTGTGGCAGCTTCCGTCCGGGGTGCAGCAGTTCGACACGGGATCCTCCGGTGAGACAAGTGATCGGAACGCCGCCCCATATACCCCCATGGGGTATGCGGCAGCGACGAGTCATGTATACCCCCACCCCGTATTCCCTGCAACCTCTCCCACGACTTGGCTTCATACCCCCTGGGGGTATGTTGAGCTGTATCGGCCGCTCACCCGCAGCGGCCGGGAGGAGGAATTGGCCATGAACAACGGCGTCCGGATCACCGCCTTCGCCGCCGCGCTCGCGGCGACCTTCGGCACCGCCTACGGCGTGGGCACCGCCCTCGACCCCGTGTCGTCGGCGGCGAAGCCCGGCGCCCACACCGAGGGGCACGAGGCCATGGAGACAGGGCACGGCGGCGGCCGCGAGGAGACACCCCCCGGCGGTCTGCAGATCTCGAACGGCGGCTACACGCTCGCCCTCCAGACCCCGCGAGTGGAGGCCGGCCGCACCACCGACCTGCGGTTCGCCATCGTCCAGGACCGCACCGGCCGCAAGGTCACCGCCTACCAGGCGCAGCACGACAAGGAGCTGCACCTGATCGTCGCCTCACGCGACCTCACCGTCTTCCGCCACCTGCACCCCACCCGGGCCGCCGACGGCACCTGGTCCACCCCCGTCGACCTGCCCCGGGCCGGCGGCTACCGCGTCTTCGCCGACTTCAAGCCGGCGGGGGCCGACGCCCTCACCCTCGGCGCCGACCTCGCCGCCTCCGGCGCCTACCAGCCCGGCACGCTGCCCGAGACCGGCACCACCGCCACGGTCGACGGCTATCAGGTGCGCCTCGACGGCACCCTCACCCCCGGCCGGGACAGCGACCTCACCCTCACCGTGACGCGCGACGGCAAGCCCGTCCGCGACCTGCAGCCCTACCTCGGCGCCTACGGCCATCTCGTCGCCCTGCGCTCCGGCGACCTCGCCTACCTCCACGTCCACCCCAACGGCGAACCCGGCGACGGCACGACACGCCCCGGGCCCGCCATCTCCTTCACCGCCATGGCACCCAGCGCCGGCGCCTACCGCCTCTTCCTCGACTTCCGGCACGACGGCAAGGTCCGCACCGCGGCGTTCACGGTCCACGCGGGCGCCCCGGCCACCGCGCCCACACCCACCACCGAGCCGCCCGCGGACCACCGGGAAGACCAGGACCACACGCACTGAACCGACGCGCCGCAGGGCCGGCGAAGGACCCGGACCATGCCCATGGGACCGACGAGCCGCAGGGCCGGCGAAGGGCCCGGACCACGCGCACGGGACCGGCGAGCCGCAGGGCCGGACGAAACACCAGGTCACGCGTACCGAACCGACGCATCGCAGGGCCCGGCGAAACCCCCGCCCCCGCGTACTGAGTCGACGCGCCGCCTCCGCCGTTGTCAGTGGTGTGCTGCATGATGCGGCATAACTGATCAACGACGTGGAAAGGGCAGGGGATGATCCTGTCGCACCGCAGCCGGCCCCTCGCCCCTGTCGGCCCCGCCGGCGCCGATCTCCTGCGCATCATCTCCGACCCCGCCACCGCCGTGTTCCTCACCGTGCACGCGGGCGGCCGCCGCCGGTACGGCTACTGGCGCCCGCTCGACGGACGCAGCGGCACCGGCAGCGCCTACGTCGCCCTGCCCACCGACGCCTGCGACGCCCTGCACCGCGCCGGGCGGATCACGCTCGGCGAGCCGCTCGTCGACCCGTCCAAGACGACCTACCGCGTACGGTCCGTGGCCGCCGGCGCGAGAGCCCGCGCGGCCTGACGGTCCGGCCCCGGTGCGGGACTGGACCCGGCCTCGGGCCATGCCGGACACTGAACGCAGGTCAGGGAGGTGGTCCATGCTGACGCGCGTGCGGACCGAGCTGGGACAGGCCCTGTTCCGCCGGGTGGCCGGACCCGACGGACCGAGCACCCGTGCCCGCATCCACGAAACCCCGGGCCCCCGCTGGTTCGGCCCCGACCGCCCCATCCGCTCGGTCCACGGCGACGCGTCGATGTTCATCGGCGGGCTCGCCGCCCTGCTGCTGCAGTCCCTGCACCCGCTCGCCATGGCGGCCGTGGCCGCGCACTCCGGCTACCGCGGAGACCCCTGGGGCCGCCTCCAGCGGACCAGCACGTTCCTCGCCGTCACCACCTACGGCACCGCCGCCGACGCCCAGCGGGCCGTCGACCACGTCCGTGCGATCCACGACAGGATCCACGGCACCACCCCCGACGGCACGCCCTACCACGCGGCCGACCCGCACCTCCTCGGCTGGGTGCACGCCGCCGAGACCGAGAGCTTCCTGCGCGCGCACCAGCGCTTCGGCGCCCGGCCGCTCGACGCCGCCGGCTACGACGCCTACGTCGCCGACACCGCACGCGTCGCCGAGGCGCTCGGCGTCACGGACCCGCCCCGCGACCGCGCCGAACTCTCCGCCGTGCTGGAGGACTACCGGCCCGAGCTGCGGGCCTCCGGCGAGGCCCGGGCCGCCGCGCGCTTCCTGCTGCTCCAGCCGCCGCTGCCGCTCCCGGCGCGGCCCCTGTACGCCGGGCTCGCCGCGAACGCGGTGGCCCTGCTGCCGTCCTGGGCCCGCACCCTGCTGTGGCTGCCCCGGCTTCCCCTCGTCGAGGACCTGACGGTACGCCCGGCGGGGGAGGCGCTGACCCGGACCATCCGCTGGGCCCTGAGCCCCGTGCGCAATCAGGGCTGACCGGCCCGGCCTCCCCTCCGGCCGGCGATGCCCCGACGACCCCCGTGCGAACAGGCCGTCGGCCGCCGCCGTCAGCTTCCGGCCGCGTCCCGTACGGCGGCGTGGACGGCCCGGGCCAGCCGGGCGCCCCACCGCGAACGCGGGCCCGCGAAGGCGTGGGTCTCCTCACCGGCGTGCGGCGTGCGCGCGGCGATGCACACGGCGTCCGTGGGCGTGCCCGAGCAGTCGTAGCCGGCGTCGAGCAGCGCCTGCACCTTGGCCTCCGTCGCCGTGGCCACCGCGTTGACCAGGGCGGCGTCGGTGAGCGCGACCGGCAGCGCGACGACGGTGTTGACAGTGCCCGCGGGCTGCGGACCGGCCGTGCCCTCGGCGGGGGACGCCGCCCAGCCCCGCACCCCCAGACCGGCGGTGACGACCGCCTCCACGCCGCCGTCGTACGCCCGGCCGAACCGGGAGACGTCGGCGGCCGTCATCAGCCCCACCCCCGGCCCCCGCACCCCGGCCGCCTCGGCCAGCGCGGCCAGGTGCCGGTCCGGATCGGTGCGCCGGTAACCGTGCGAGACCTGCGCGTTGAGCACCCAGTGCCGCTCCCCGATCCCGCCGCCGAGCACGGCACTGCTGACCATCCGCCAGCCGGAACCGGCCCGCCACAGCAGGGCGTGCAGCCGCTCACCGTCCTCCGCGCGGGACAGCACCCGCACGGGCAGCAGAGCGGGAACGGGACGGGACGGCGGGACGGCGACGCTCACCGGGCGGCACTCCTCGGGGTGGGGGACCAGGTGATCGTACGGGCGAGCGGCCGCGGGCCGTGCGGCGGCCGGTGACGACGCCATGCGTGACGCGGTACGGCGCCCGGTGACCACCGGATGCGTGACGCGGTACGGCGACCCGTGACCACACGATGCGTGACGCGCAACGGCGGCCGGCGAAAACCACATGCGTGACGCCGTACGGAGGTCGGCGAAACCACATGCGTGACGCAGTACGGAGGTCGGCGAAACCACATGCGTGACGCAGTACGGAGGTCGGCGAAAACCACATGCGTGACGCCGTACGGCGTGACACGCTCCGCCCGTGAAGCGCGAACAGATCTCCCAACTCGCCCACGCGGACCACCCGATCGCGGCGCCGCTCGACGACGACGCCGTACGCCGGCTGCTGGACCGTGCCGTCCCGCACGCCGGCGCCCGCGTCCTCGACCTGGGCTGCGGCGGCGCCGAGTGGCTGCTGCGCGCCCTCGCCGCGTACCCACGCCTGCGGGCCGAGGGCGTCGACGTCTCCCAGCGCGCCCTGGCCCACGCGCGGGAGCGGGCGAACGCCCTCGGGCTGGAGGAGCGTCTCGTGCTCCACCACGAGGACGCCGCCGGCTTCACCGCGCCGCACTCCTTCGACCTGGTGATCAGCGTCGGCGCCACGCACGCCTTCGGCGGCCTGTCCGCCACCCTCGCCGCCGCCCGCAAGCACCTGGCCCCCGGCGGACGTGTCCTCGTCGGCGACGGCTTCTGGGAGCGGGCGCCCGGCACCGACGCGGTGGAGATGCTCGGCGACCTCGACGACCTGCCCACCACCGTCGACCGGATCGTCGCGGACGGCTGGACCCCGGTGCACGGTCACATCAGCACGCGCCACGAACTCGACGCCTACGAATGGGCCTGGACCGGCTCACTGGCCGCGTGGGCGCTGGACCACTCCGGCGATCCGGGTAGCGCCCAGGCGCTCGAGGCGGCGACGACCCACCGCGACGAGTGGCTGCGCGGCTACCGCGACTCCTTCGGCTTCGTCACCCTGGTCCTGCGCCCGACGCCCGCGGCCCTGTCCTGAGCCCTGCCCGATCAGCTCACGGCGTGCCCGGCGCCCACGGCCCTGACTGAGTGCTCACGGTGCGCCCGGCGCGCGTCGGCCGATCTGCATGCCCGGACGCCGCCGGTGCACCGTCAGATAGTGCAACCCGCTGCTCCCCGCCGCCAGGCTGCGGCTGCTGCCCCGCGGCAGCCACACCAGCGTCCCCTCGGCCACGAGCTCGTCCGTGCCGGCGCCGGTGACCGTGCCCTCACCGGCGACCACCAGCAGCAGGACGTCCAGGTCCGGCTCGACATGGGTGTCCACCCGTTCGCCGGGCGGCAGATGGACGACGTTGGCGTCCAACTGCCGTCCGGACTCCGCCAGTTTCCACGTCACGCCCGGCGCGGCCCCGGGGACGGCGAGGGCCCGCACGTCGCACAACGGGCGCGGCACGGCCGGCTGCTCCGACCGGCCCGCGGCCTCCTCCGGCTCACCCATGGGTGCTGCTCCCTTCCTCGCCTCGGCTGTCACCAGCGGTGTCCTCCGCCCCATCTTGCGCCACACGCCCCGGCGCCGGGACGCGGGTGGCGCCTCACCGACTCCGCGCCGCTCGATCGTCCTCGATCATGAGAGTGTGAGAACCGATCAGTCGAACGGTTCGAGCGGGGGAGTCACGTGCCAGCGGGGGAGAGCCGCGTCGCAGCGGGGAACAGCGGGACGTCGGCAACGGGCGGGCGCGGCCCGGTGGAGTTCACCCGGGTCCACCGGATCCTGATCGGTGTCGTCGTGTCGGGCGCCCTGATCATCGCCGGTATCGGTTTCGCCGGGTCCTACGCCGCCGTCCGTGAACTGGCGATCAAGAAGGGCTTCGGCACCTTCTCCTACGTCTTCCCGATCGGCATCGACGCGGGCATCTGCGTACTGCTCGCCCTCGACCTGCTGCTGACCTGGATCCGCATCCCCTTCCCGC